>CANIEV010000175.1 GCA_947466535.1 Betaproteobacteria bacterium | reverse complement strand
TCCCACCGCATAAATGCTGTCTACCGAGCTTTTCCCGAATGAGTCCACTATCACCGCACCGTCCGGGGACAATTCAACCCCGATCCTGTCCAGCCCAAGTTTCTCGGTATTCGGAAGTCGTCCTGTGGCATACATCACCGCATCAACCTCGACCGTCTCCTCATTACCGGATTCTCGTACGGAGACAAGCAAGCTGCCATCCCCTCTCCTCACGATCGACGTCACGCTGCTTTTCAAGCGGATATGCATACCCTTCTTTCGAAGCTCTGCAGAAAGATGCTCGCGCACGTCATCATCAAAACCACGGAGTAGCTGCTCTCCCCGATACGAAAGCGTCACTTCGGCACCAAGGCCACGGAAGATTCCGGCGAACTCTACCGCGATGTAGCCGCCACCGACGACCAGAACACGCCTTGGCAAATCGGCAAGCTCAAATGCTTCGTTGGAGGTTATCGCGTGCTCTATGCCGGGGATATTCGGCCGGACCGGCCATCCGCCTGTGGCGACAAGTATGTATTTCGCGCTTATGCGCTTCCCGCCAAGTTCCACCGTATGCGGATCGACCAGCGTGGCACGACCACGCAGGGTCTGGACCTTGGCATTTTCGAGCAACCGCTGGTAGATGCCCTCGAGCCGGGAAATCTCGGCGTTCTTGTTGGCGATCAGCGTCTTCCAGGAGAAGTCCGGCTCGCCAACTGTCCAGCCAAACCCCCGCGCATCTTCGAGATCCTCGCGAAAATGCGATGCGTAGACCAAAAGCTTCTTGGGAACGCACCCGCGAATGACACAGGTTCCACCAAAGCGGTAATCCTCCGCGATGGCAACCCGCGCTCCAAGGCCTGCCGCAATGCGGCTGGAGCGCACGCCGCCCGAACCAGCGCCAATGACGAAATAGTCAAAATCGAAACTGCTCACAATTCGCTCCGGAAAATCCGCCTGTTCGCGAATGATAAGACAACAGGACTGCGCATCAAGGACAACGCCCCGGCAAGCGGGGCGTTGTTTTGATGGGACCTTACTTGCACGACGGTCAGTTGTTGTCGAGGAAGCTCTTGAGCCGCTCGGACCTTGACGGGTGACGCAGCTTGCGCAGCGCCTTTGCCTCGATCTGACGGATGCGCTCACGGGTGACATCAAACTGTTTCCCGACCTCCTCCAGCGTATGGTCGGTATTCATTTCGATACCGAAACGCATGCGCAATACCTTGGCCTCGCGCGGCGTAAGCGAATCCAGGATGTCCTTGGTGACGTCGCGAAGCGACGCATACATTGCAGCGTCGTTCGGCGCCATGGTCGAGGTGTCCTCGATGAAATCGCCAAGATGCGAGTCGTCGTCGTCGCCGATCGGCGTCTCCATCGAAATCGGCTCCTTGGAAATCTTGAGGATCTTGCGGATTTTGTCCTCGGACATCTCCATCTTGATCGCGAGCGTCGCCGGATCCGGCTCCTGCCCGGTCTCCTGGAGTATCTGCCGCGATATCCGGTTCATCTTGTTGATCGTCTCGATCATGTGCACCGGGATGCGGATGGTGCGCGCCTGGTCGGCGATGGAGCGCGTGATCGCCTGGCGTATCCACCACGTAGCATAGGTCGAGAATTTGTATCCGCGACGATACTCGAACTTGTCCACAGCCTTCATCAGGCCGATATTGCCTTCCTGGATCAGGTCGAGGAACTGAAGTCCGCGGTTGGTGTACTTCTTCGCGATCGAGATCACCAGGCGCAGATTGGCCTCGGTCATCTCGCGCTTGGCGCGGCGCGCCTTCGCTTCGCCGGTGGACATCTGCTTGTTGATGTCCTTCAGATCCTTGATCGGAATGCCGATGCGCTTCTGAACGTCGATCAGCTTCTGCTGCTGCTCCAGGATGTTCGGCTCGTAGCGCGTAAGCAGCTGGCTCCACGGCTTGGCCGACGCCATTTCATTCTTCACCCAGCGCAGGTTGGTCTCGCTGCCGGGAAACACCTTGATGAAGTGCGGACGGGGCATCTGGCTCCTGTTCACGCACAGATCCTGAATGCGACGCTCGTTTGAACGGACACTCTCCACCATGCCGCGAACCTGGTCGCAGAGTTTCTCGATGATCCGCGCCGTGAAGCGAATCGACGTCAGCTCCTTCGCGATGCTCTCCCGTACCGCTGCGTATTCCTTGCTCCGATGCCCGTGCTCGGCGAGCGCCTTCTTCAGCTTCTCTTGATGACGGCGAATCTTGTTGAATCGACCGGCAGACTCTTCCTTGAGCTTGAGAAGGCTCGCAGTAGCGGCCGCGCCCTCCTCTTCCTCGGTCTCGAACTCCTCTTCGACCTCAGGCTCCTCGACAACCTCCTTGATCGGTTCATCCTTGGCGTTCGGATCGACCAGGCCGTCGACAAGCTCGTCAATGCGCATTTCGTCGCGTTCGACCTTGCCCCACAGTTCGCAGATCTCGTGAATCGTGGTCGGAAGCGCAGAGATCGCCATGATCATCTGCTTCAGGCCTTCTTCGATGCGCTTCGCGATCTCGATTTCGCCCTCGCGGGTCAGCAGCTCGACCGAGCCCATCTCGCGCATGTACATGCGGACGGGATCGGTGGTGCGGCCGAATTCGGGATCGACAGTCGAAAGTGCAGCCTCCGCCTCTTCCTCGACGTCTTCGTCGCGGACCGCGGCGGGCGCGTTCTCGTTGATCAGCAGCGTTTCTGCGTCCGGCGCCTCGTCATAGACCTGAATCGCCATGTCGTTGAACGTGGAGATGATCGCCTCGATCTGCTCCGCATCGACCATGTCGTCGGGCAGGTGGTCATTGATCTCCGCATACGTCAGGTATCCCCGCTCCTTGCCCAGCTTGATCAGGTTCTTCAGGCGGGTCTTGCGTGCCTCGGCGTCCTCCGGACGTGCCTCGGCTCGAGCAAGCAGCGCACGCTCCGCGGCAGCGTCGCGTCGGGGACGTCCCTTTCCGCGAGGACGCTCCGGTTCGACAACGGGAGCGGCGGGGGCCGCTTTGGCAGATATCGGTTGCTTCCCGGCAACTGATTTCTCAGGGGGCACGGGCTTCGCAGGCGCAGCGGCCTTGGGAAGTTCCTTGACCGGCTTGGTCTTGGGAACGTCCTTCTCGTTCTTCGTTTTCAGATCTGTTTCCTTTTTTGCTTTTTCCGGACCAGCCTTCGCCTTGACGACGAGTCTGGTCGCTGACTTTGACAGATGAGATGCGCCCGCCTTCGCAGGGGACTGGGAAACCCGTTTGCCCGCATGCTTGGCAGCGGACTTTAATTTCGTCCCCGCCTTGACTGGCGTTTTTCTGGGCGGGCGAAGCAACTTGCCCACTTTTTTGACCCGAACCGGCGGTTTCGCTGCCTTCGGCTTGTTTCGAGTCTTCGCCACCTGCGCCGCAGCGTTACGCTTCAACGCCTTGACGTTACGGGCATTTTTTGCCTTGCTCGGAGCCTTCGACTTGCTTTTTGCCATGGTCGGTCCTGGGGGGTCGGGATGAAATTACCGCCGGGATGAATCCAAATCGGTGTTGAGCATTCGTGTGACGACAAACAGAAACGGGGAAAAGCCTTTGATTATATCACGTTGGAGGTGTTTCCGGCCGCCTGTCGAGCTCCGCCCGATGTCGGGTCAGCTCCTGCAGACGTTCCCTCGCCTCGTCGGGAGAAATCGCTCCACTGGCCGTGTCACGCTGCACCCTGTCGATCTGGCGGCGTATCCAGTCGCGCTCAAGGCGCGGCAACGCCTCGAGCACGTCGCCTTCGGCCTGCTCCGGGTTCAAGCCGAGTACAAGCAGTTCCGAACGCAACTGGTTGAACAAGATTTCGAATTCGGTATCGCGGAAGCGTTCGAACACCAGAGCATCAAAATTCGACTCAGCGGATTCGACCGCGAATGCAATCAAGGCCCGTACAGCGCGGGACTCGAGCGTGTCGGAATCGACGAAATCCAGCGGCACACGATCCGCTACACCCGGCGCGACCAGAAGTCTCTTGGCCAGCCACAATTCATGCGACTGAATCGGCCTGCGTTCGGACCTCGCCTGCACCGGACGTTCGGGGATCTGAACACGACCGCTGCCCCGACCGCGTCGTTCCTCGCTCGATACCCGGGGACGATCCTGTGACGCGGCCTGCCGCGGAGCAATCGGCGGCCCGGCTATTCCCGCGAGGCGCATCGCCTCATCCGAAGTCACCCCCGCGAGCTCGGCAAGCGCCTTCATCAATTGCAACTGGAGCGCTGGCGCTGCGACGCGCGACACCAGCGGCTTCGCCTCCGCAATCAGCCTGGAGCGACCTTCGAGCGTATCGAGGTCCACCCGCCGCCTGAGCTCCGAAAGCAAAAACTCCGAGAGGGGGCGCGCCTCGACGACCATCTGCTCGAACGTCTCGCGACCGTGGGCGCGGATGTACGTGTCCGGATCATCCTCGACAGGAAGGAAAAGGAACTTGACGGTCTTGTTGTCCGACAGCACCGGCAAGGCGACTTCGAGCGCATGCCATGCGGCCTTTCGTCCGGCAGCGTCACCATCAAAACAGAACACGACTTCGTCGACCTGCCGGAAAAGTTTCTGCACATGGACCGGCGTCGTTGCCGTGCCGAGCGTTGCGACAGCGTATTCGACGCCGTGCTGCGCGAGCGCAACCACATCCATGTAGCCTTCGACCACCACCACCCGGCCGGAACTACGCACTGAAAGGCGGGCCTGCACCATTCCGTAAAGTTCGCGGCCCTTTTCGAACAGGGGTGTTTCGGGTGAATTGAGATATTTCGGTTCACCGTCGCCAAGAACACGCCCCCCGAATCCTATGACTCGTGCACGCTGATCGAGAATCGGGAACATCACCCGGTCACGAAACCGGTCGTACCGCTTTCCGCCTTCGGCCTCGATCACCAGTCCGGTCTCGCGAAGCACTGCTGCCGTGTAATCAGGAAACACCGACTCAAGATTCCGCCAGCCGGCCGGCGCATACCCGATGCCGAACCGCGCCGCGATCTTGCCGGTCAGGCCCCGCCGCTTCAGGTAGTCGATAGCGCCCGGAGACTGCTTGAGCTGGTCACGAAAGAACTGGGAAGCGCGGTCGAGCACTTCGTAGAGATCCGGGCTGGCGGCGACCTTCTTGGGACCTCCCTCGTAGTCCGGCAACTTCATGCCTGCCGACTCGGCAAGCGCCTTCACAGCGTCCACGTAGCCGAGTCCTTGGTACTCCATCAGGAACGAGATCGCATTGCCATGCGCACCACAGCCGAAGCAATGATAGAACTGCTTGGACGGACTGACAGTAAAGGACGGACTCTTCTCGCTATGGAAGGGGCAGCATGCCAACAGGTTGGCACCGCCCTTGCGGAGCTGGACGTAGCGCTCTATGACCTCGACGATATCGACGCGGTTGAGCAGATCCTGCTTGAATGATTCTGGAATCACCTGACCATCCGCTACGGGGTAGGAGAAACTGCCACCCGGGATCCGCGCCGGAGGTTTCGCGGCGCAAGCTATTTAAAGCCGAATCGCCGACGAAGGCAACTCAGCCGCCGGCGAGTTTCGCCTTCACCTGAGACGACAGTTTTCCCATATCGGCTCGTCCGGCGAGACGCCCTTTCAGGACGCCCATGACCTTGCCCATATCAGCCATTCCTGCGGCGCCGGTCTCTGCGATCGCTTTCGAAATTTCGTCTGCGACTTCCGTGTCGTTCAATTGGGCGGGCAGATAGCCGCTCAGCAGATCGAGTTCGAAACGCTCGACATCCACGAGGTCTTGCCGGTTGGCTGCCTGATACTGCGCGATCGAATCGCGACGCTGCTTGATCATCTTTTCAATGATCGACAGGACATCGGCATCCGTAAGATCGACACGCTCGTCGACCTCTTTCTGCTTGAGCGCGGCCAGAACGAGACGGATTGCGCCGAGGCGCTGCGACTCCTTGGCCCGCATTGCAGCCTTCATGTCGTCGCTTATCTTGGCTTTCAGGGACATTCACGCCTCCAGGATTCAGAAACGCAAAGAGCGCCAGGGCGAAAAGCCGTGGCGCTCCGTGGCACTACCGGAACGAACCGCGAGACTAGTAGAGCTTCGGCGGCAGTTGCTGGCTGCGGATGCGCTTGTAATGACGCTTCACGGCAGCAGCAAGTTTGCGCTTGCGGTAGGCGGTCGGCTTTTCGTAGAACTCGCGCGCGCGCAGTTCGGTCAGAAGGCCGGTTTTTTCAACGGTGCGCTTGAAACGGCGGAGCGCCACTTCAAACGGCTCATTTTCCTTGACACGTAAGATCGGCATGCAGCAAAGCTCCAATGAAACTGTCACTACAGTAGACTGAAAACGGCAAACCTGACCCGGCTTGAAACCATTGCCCGGGGAACGCGATTCACCCGTTACGCCCAGACACAATCCGGGTAAAGACGACGATTATAACGGGATTTTGAGATCGGCGCCATGTTCGGTGAATTGGGCGTGGAGTCTCAGCGATTCCCAGACGCGCCTGCAACCTGCTGAATCAACTTGGATATTCGGCAAGCATCCGCCGTTGCCGTTCCGGCAACAGCCTAGGGTTTTCTGGCGCAATAAAAAATATGCGAATCGCCGCCAGGCGATCACCGGATTACATATCCACTGCGTTTTCGCTCATTTGCTCCAGAATTCCTCTGGAACCAGATGTCTCTTCGCACACGCCGAGGTACTCGGTGAATCGCGGCGGAGACGGTATTCCCAGGTCCAGCAAACGCTGGTTGTCAAATGTGATGTCGTGCGCCGCGAAACGCCTGTGGTGCCTGATAACGCTCGCCATATGCCTCGGGGTGCATCCCTTGAATACAGACAAATAGTCGTTCCGGGTCCGGCAATAGGCAGCGACAGGTTTTACTTCGTATCCAACAAAGTCCTCGGCGCGCCCGGAGGCCCGGGCAATCTCATCCCAGTTCACAGTTGCCCCCGCCCTGCCGTCACATGGCAGCGGCGATGCCCGAGCGTCTCGGTGATGGTAAGCAGGATCAATGCGCGTGCCACCCAGTCACTCGGTTCGACACCTATTCGGTTCTCGCGCGACCATGTAATGAAGCCAAGAGCCTCGATGCAACGAAAGGTCCAGTAAAGCGATCCGGAGGGCTTGCATACCCACCTGGGTATAGCCGACAACAACCGAAGGTACGGCTATCGCGATACGCGGATCGCCCAGCGCCACCAGACCCCGCTACGCTTCTGCTTTGGTCTCGGCATAGGCGATGGAGAATGTTGCATCCACCGAAGGATACTCGTCCTCGGACAACACACTGGCGGGTGGCCGGTCCCCACATAGGTAACGGCAGTACTTACATGCACTATCCGCTACATCCTTCTGCCAAGCCGCCGCCGCCGCGTCATCGCAAGCGTTTCATCCACATTGACTTCACGCGACTTGACGCGCGCGCTGTGCGAGGTATTGGTCGCGAGATTTCAGAACATGCGTTATCCCGTCGATAGTGCGCGCCGGTAACTCCGCGGCCGAAGCGAGGCTGCCGCAAACGAACCGGCAACGCCGCAGTATCTCGCCCGCCTGCTTGTCCCCTACATAGGGCTCGATCGCGCTGAATACACTGTTGCTTGCCTCCGCCACGCTCGAGGCCCGCACGAGAAGGGTGAAATCACCGTAGACATCGGCATTGCGCGAATCCGGCAAGCACAGCTCCACCAATGAAGCCCGTCGCACCGGTGAGAAAAAGATTCACGCACTCCCTCCCTGGGAGATCAAAAGTACGGCTCGACCCCGCATTCGGCAGCTAAAATCGGCCGCCGATCAAGCCGCTGCTGAGACCGGTCCACCTCAGCCGGCCAGCGAACCTGACATGCCTCTGAACAGGAAAATTGAACGGGGCAAGAAACCGCCCCGATGCAATCCTTCACGACATTCACAACCTGGCAAACGACAACCATGACAAGTATCGTCGAAACGTCCTACATCTATCTCGCGATCGCCATCATATCGGAAGTGATCGCGACAACCGCCCTCAAGGCCGCCGACGAGTTCTCTCGGTTCTGGCCCTCCGTCCTTGTCGTCGCCGGTTACGCGTCCGCGTTCTGGTTCCTGTCCCTCACGCTCCGAACCCTGCCGGTCGGAATCGTCTACGCGATATGGGCAGGTGTAGGCGTAGCCCTGGTCGCCGTTGCCGGCGTGGTCATCTACAAGCAGACGCTGGATGCCCCGGCGATCGCAGGCATGGTGCTGATCGTCGCGGGCGTGGTCGTGATAAACCTGTTTTCCAAATCCGTTCCCCACTGACTGCGGGATCACATCTCCAACAACATCAACGACTGCCGTCGCGCGAAAACACCGGAAAAAGGATAGGCAGCAGCAGGAGCGTGAACAACGTGGCGGAAACAATGCCGCCTACGATCACAACCGCGAAGGGGCGCTGAGTTTCCGCTCCGATACCGTGCGACAACGCCGCAGGCAAAAGACCCAGTCCGGCCATGAGTGCGGTCATCAATATTGGTCGCAGCCTCGATACCGCCCCCTCGATTACCGCCGTCGTCCGGTCGACGCCCTGGTCTATGTCCGTGATCATTTTTTCGACCATGATC
>CANIEV010000174.1 GCA_947466535.1 Betaproteobacteria bacterium | reverse complement strand
GTCTATGCGATTCTGTCTACACTCGCGTTTCGCGTGGCGAGCAAGCGGTGGCAGAAAGGCCTTGTGTGGATTAGCGCCATGCTGACGTTCCTGTTCATCACGACTGTTGCGGTGTTGCAGAATCCTCTGGGGATACTCAGCGTTTTGCGGTAGCTTGTCTGGAGAAATGACCATGCCGAAATTCCTTGTTGCTGTCGATGGATCAAGCCACGCCAAAAAGGCGGTGCGCACGCTGGTAGCACAGGCGGGTTGGTACAAGACCCCGCCGGATATCGTTCTGATCACGGTGCATCGGCCTGTTCCTCCGATTCACGGTCTTGGTCGTTCAGTGGGGAAAGCCGGGCTCGAGCGTTATTACCAGGAGGAGGGAGAGGCGGCTCTCGCGGAATGCAGGAAGATTCTGGATGCCGCCGGCGTTCCCTACAAAACGGAAATTGCGGTGGGCGACATCGCCGAGACAATTGCTGCAAAAGCTCGTGCGCACAAGTGTGAGCTAATTGTCATGGGTAGCCGCGGTCTTGGTGCGACCGCCAACGTGTTTCTTGGTTCGGTGGCAACGCGGGTGCTTCATCTCGCCGACGTTCCGGTCACCCTGGTGAGATAGATTTTTCAAACTGCCATGTTGTCCGGGCGCTTGGTCTGATATCGCGTGGCGGCAAAGGCAATGACCGAATATCGCGACGCCTGGAAGCTTGAAGACGGCACTCCCCTCGAGCTGCGGGCGATCCGGCCGGGTGATGCACCGATAGAGCAAGCCTTTGTCAGGGAATTGTCGCCCGAGTCCCGGTTCTTCCGGTTCATGGGCGAGATTCGCGAGCTTTCCCCCGAGCTTTTACGGCGCCTCACGACGCCCGATCCGGTCACCGAGGTGGCGCTGATCGTCACGACGATCGCCGACGGGCGCGAACGTGAACTCGCGGTAGGGCGGATTGCGCACAACGCGGACGGCGAAAGTTGCGAGTTCGCGATCGTGGTTGCGGATGCATGGCAGGGCAAAGGCATCGGCAAGCGCTTGATGCAAGCATTGACTGGTGCCGCAGCAATGCGCGGGCTAAAGCGAGTCGAAGGTTATGTGCTTTCCAGCAACTATCACATGTTGGATTTCGTTCGTGCATTGGGATTCTCGGTGCATTCGAGCGTCACCGATTTGACGGTAAAGCTCGTGAGCCTGAAGCTAGGTCAGCCAGCCGGTGATCGGGCGGTCATCGTTTTCAATGCGGGCTCGTCAAGCGTCAAGTTCGCGCTCTACCGGACCGCCGAAGCGCTGAAGGTGCTTGCCCACGGCAGGATCGAGAACATCGAGATTGCTCCGCGATTTGTCCCCGGCGACGGCGGTGCCTCAAGCGAGGTTGCGCTGGAAGGCGACACGGTTGGCAAGCGTGAGAACGCGCTTCGATTCCTGCTCAACTGGATTCGTGAGAATCATTCAGGGGTCACTCTCGAAGGAGCCGGGCATCGGGTGGTGCACGGCGGCACGCGATTCGCGGCGCCCGTGGTGGTCGATGCCGCGGCGCTCGCTGAGCTCGAGCATTTTGTGCCGTTGGCGCCGTTGCATCAGCCGCACAGTCTCGCAATCATCCGGGCGCTTGCGGCAGTGGCGCCTGCGCTGCCTCAGGTGGCGTGTTTCGATACCGCGTTTCACCTGACGCAGGATCGCCTCGCGACGATGTACGCATTGCCTCGGGAGTACATCGAACGGGGAGTTCGAAGCTACGGGTTTCACGGTCTCTCCTATGAGTACATCGCGCAATGTCTTCCGGCGTATCTGGGCGACATCACCCGTCTGCGGATTGTCACGGCGCACCTTGGGAATGGCGCGAGTCTTTGTGCGATGCACGGCGGACGTTCTGTTGCGACAAGCATGGGTTTTTCGGCGCTGGAAGGCCTTGTGATGGGCACGCGCTCGGGATCGATCGACCCGGGTGTGCTGCTGCACCTGATGCGCGAAGACCGGATGGATGCCGCCTCGCTCGAGGACCTGCTTTACCGGCGATCCGGGCTGCTTGGCGTCTCCGGAATTTCACATGACATGCGTGTACTTCTTGCGAGCGACGATCCTCACGCCGCCGAAGCCGTGAGTCTGTTCGTTCACCGGGCGGTCAGCCAGATCGGGGCGCTCGTTGCGACCCTGGGGGGACTCGATGCCGTGGTGTTTACGGCAGGCATCGGCGAGAACGCGCCGGTCATCCGGGAGCGGATTTGCGGCGCCTTGTCGTGGTTGGGCGTTGGCATCGATTCGGCGCGCAACGCATCCAACGGCCCGC
Organism: Betaproteobacteria bacterium; assembly: GCA_947466535.1. GTDB lineage: Bacteria > Pseudomonadota > Gammaproteobacteria > Burkholderiales > SG8-39 > CAMBSA01. The sequence continues at coordinate 6,275 of CANIEV010000174.1, read as the reverse complement.
GTATCAGCGTCGACGAGAGTCGGGTGTCGGCTTGGGTGATTCCGACCGACGAGGAGTGGATAATCGCCCGGCACACGTACGAACTCGTTGGTTCGGCGGGGCATGCGGGATAATTCGTGGTCTGAACGGGGCGCTTGGCGCTCCCGACATTGAACAATGGAAAATTTATGGAAAACGTAGCAATCATCGGCGGTGGAATAAGCGGTCTGGCGCTTGCGATGAATCTTCACGCGCGGGGGATTTCCTGCAAGGTCTTCGAACGAGCGGAGCAGGTTCGCGAACTTGGCGTGGGAATCACGCTCCTGCCGCATGCGATGCGCGAATTCGCTGCTTTGGGGCTCGAGAAGGAGCTGTCCGCGGTCGGCATAGAAAATCGGGAAAGCTGCTTCTTCAACCGGTTCGGTCAGCTCATCTACAAGGAGCCTCGCGGAAAATTCGCCGGCTATGCAACCCCGGAAGTCGGGATTCACCGCGGCAAGCTGCACGTGATCCTTTATCAGGCGGCGCTGAAGCGGCTCGGTGCGGACAGGATAGTCACCAATCACCTGTGCGTAGGCGTGCAGCAGGACGAAGAGGCCGTGACCGTGTCTTTCGCGGAGACATCGACCGGCAAGGCGCTTGGCAACGTCCGGGCGCAAGTGGTGATTGCCTGTGACGGCGTCAGTTCGGCGATTCGCAAGCAGTTCTATCCCGAGGAGGACGTTGCGTTTGCCGGGATCAATACCTGGCGGGGAGTAACGCGCAGGAAACCGATTCTCGGCGGGAAGACCTACATGAGGGTCGGTTCCATCCTGACCGGCAAGATGGTGATCTACCCGATCGTGGATGACATCGATGGCGACGGAAACCAGCTCATCAACTGGATGGCGGAAATCAAGCAGGACTCGTTCGACAAGAACGACTGGAACAAGCCCGGAGATCTGAAGGATTTCCTGCCGATTTACGAGAGCTGGAAATTCGACTGGCTGGATGTGCCGGAGATGGTGCGAAATGCCGAACAGATTCTGGAGTACCCGATGGTCGACAAGGATCCGGTCGATCGCTGGACCTTCGGGCGTGTGACGTTCGCCGGAGACGCGGCGCATCCGATGTACCCGCGCGGCTCCAATGGTGCGGCGCAGGGCACGATCGATGCGCGCACGCTCGCCGATTGTCTCGTCGCCGAAAAAGACCCGCAGAAGGCGCTTCTGAGCTACGAGGCAGCGCGCTGCCAGCCGACTGCCCGGATTGTCCGCACCAACCGTGCGAACCCGCCGGACTTCATCAACATCAAGGTCGAGGAGTTGGTAGGTGACCGGCCCTTCGATGACCTGGACAAATACATAACGCAGGACGAATTGCGCGCACTTTCCGAGAGTTACAAGCAGGTCGCCGGTTTTTCACTTGCCGGTGCCGCGCCCGCGGGCACGTCCGCTTAATGCGGCGCGGATCGAGGAGCAACATCGGGGCGGCGCAGTGGCACTGAAATCCACCGTCTTCAAGGCCGAAATTCAAGTCTCCGATCTGGATCGCGGCTATTACGGAACGCATGCGCTCACGATTGCGCGTCACCCGTCGGAAACCGACGAACGGATGATGGTTCGCGTGCTTGCGTTCGCGCTGCACGCCGATCCGATGATGCGCTTTGGCCGCGGAATAAGCAGCGACGACGAACCGGATCTGCATCTGGATGACCTGACCGGCCAGTCGTTATTGCGCATCGAGGTGGGTCTGCCGGACGTATCGCGCGTGCGCAAGGCCTGCGGCGTTGCCCGGCAGGTTGTCGTCTACAGCTACGGCCGCGCGGCGGGCATCTGGTGGAAGCAGTCGGAGGGCGACCTTGTCCGGCATGACAACCTCGCGGTCGTGGCTCTTGCTCCGGAACTGACGCGTGACCTGGCCGCACTTGCGACGAGGAACATGCAGCTTCAGTGCACGATCCAGGATGGCGCGGGCTGGTTTTCGGATGCGAAGAAGTCCGTCGAGTTCTCGCTCGAGCATCTCAAGCGGCATTCCGTAGGCAACTATCGGCGATAGCGGGAGGCAGCCGGTTGTTCCTCCTTGGTATAAAAGTTAAACTTTTCACTTTTAAGATCCAGGAAATACGCGTCGAAGTGGCCAATGCGGTTGCTAAATTTGGCAATTTATCGGACTATTGACCGTCATCGATTTCAAGGGTGTCCTGAAAGATACTCACGTGTTGCAGCCGACGGGCGGATTTTCCGATGCGACCGGGCGTTCGAAGGACGGAGTCGATCGGCCGGGAGGCGAGCCTGAATCAAGGCTGCTGCGCGCGCAGCGTCAGACGCTTTTCCTGTTGCTCCCAGAGGCCGGCATAGGCGCCGCCGGCCCCGAGCAGCGCCTCGTGCGTCCCGGTTTCGACCACTTTCCCGCGCTCGAACACGATGATCAGCGAGGCGTGCGAGGCGTCGCGCAACTGGTGTGTGACCAGAACAGAGGTTCGGCCTTCGGATACGCCCAGGAGGGTCTGCATCACCGCGCGGCCGGTGCTCGCATCCAGCGCGCTCGTCGGTTCATCCAGCACCAGCAGCGCCGGCTCGCGCACCAGTGCGCGGGCGATGGCGATGCGCTGGCGTTGTCCGCCGGAGCAGGTATCACCCGAGACCGGCGTGTCATAGCCGCCGGGCAGGGTGGTGATCCAGTCGGTAATGCCGGCCGCATGAGCGGCCGAGGCGACCTGCGCGTCGGTTGCGTTCAGGCGTCCCGCACGGATGTTCTCGGCGATCGAGGCATGGAACAGCAGGCTGTCCTGGAACACCGCGCCTGTGCCTGACCAGTACTCCGAGGGCGGAAGGTCGGCCACGTCGCGTCCATCCACCAGCACACGACCGGCGCGCGGACGCTGCAGACCGAGCAGCAATTGCACGGCGGTGCTCTTGCCCGAGCCGCTCGCGCCGACGAATGCGGTCATGCGCCCCGCCAGCACCGCGAAGCTTGCTTCGCTCAGATGGTCGGCGGGAGGCGTGTCGCCCTCAATGGGCGGATCGTCGCCGGGTGCGGAGTAGCGGAAGGACACCGACTCAAACGCGATTGCAGGGGCAGAGTGCGTCCGGCCTTCATTCGCGCCGGAATCCGGGCTCCCGGACGTATTGTCCGGCGCCGCGCTGGGCAGGCGCATGATCTCGCCGACCCGGCGCATTCCGGCCGATGCGCTGATCAGGCCGGAGAACGACGTGATCAGAGAGTAAGTGTGGGTGGCCAGCGCCGAGAACAGCAGGTAGAAGGCCACCAGACCGCCAGTGCTCATGTCGCCGCGCACCACCATCCAGCAGCCTGCAGCCAGCACCACCACGTCGATCAACTCGATCGCGATCCACGGCACGCGATGGCTGTAGTAGCTGAAGATGTTGTAGCGGCGCGTGTGGTCAACGATGCGTGCGTTCTGCTCGGCGAACTTCGCACGCGCGCGGGCGCCCAGTCCGAAGACGCGCAGCACGACCTGGTTGGCGAGGTTTTCCTGCAGATGAGTGGTGAGCGCTCCGTAGGCGGTCTTGGATGCGTAGCTCGCGCGCGCGGCCAGCGGCGTCAGGATGCGTGCGCCGATGGGCGTGAGCGGAATCAGCAGGCCGATGCCCAGGAGCGCCAGGCGCCATTCGGTCCAGATCAGCATCCCCATGGCGATCACCACCCCGCAGGCGGCAGTGGCGATGTAGCCAAGTGACCAGAGTGCCGGCTCGACGCTGCTCGCATCGTTGATGATGCGCGATATCAGGTCGCCGTGGCTGGATGTGCGAAGGTGCTGCAGCGGCATGCCCTGCACGTGGAGGAACAGGCGCGCGCGTACCTCGGCGGGCACCACTGCGCACAGCCGCGACTGCAGGTATTCGTGCAGCAGGCCGGCCGCGCCCGATATCACCGACGCGGCGAGCATCAGGCCGAGGATCAGCGCCATCAGTCCGAACTGCGATTGCAGTATTGCTTCGTCAATCAGCGTGCTGAAGGCCTTGCGTTGTGCCATCTGCAGGCCTAGTTCCAGCAGCATCAGCATCAGAACGAAGCAAAGCTGAAGTCGGTGCGGCCGCAGAACCGGTCCGAGGCTGATGGCGAGCGAGCGAACCCAGCTGAATCCCCGCGGGGTCTCGTCCCTACTGTCTGTAATTGCGGTCACTGGGGCACGATGGCGGCGGCCAATTGCAGGCAGGCGAAGGGGCTACTGTTGCGCCCCGATCCCGAATTCCTTGACCCAGACTGCCCAACGCTCGTTTTCCTCGCGCACGAAGGTCTGAAACTGCGTTGTGGTCATTGGCCGCGTTTCGAATCCAAGCTGCGTCATCCGGTCGCGAATCGGCGGATCCTGAAGTATCTGCTGGAGTGAGCCCGCCAGCTTTTCCACAATCGGGGACGGAGTATTCGCGGGTGCGAACATGCCGAACCAGGTGATGATCTCGAATCCGGGCAAGGTGGCGGCGACAGGCGGTACGTCCGGCAGCAGGGACGATGCCTTGAGCGAGGTCGTCGCCAGGCCGCGCAACTTGCCGGCCTTGATTTGCGGCGTTCCCACACCGGCGTCGGTCACCATTAGTGCTACCTGGCCGCCCATGACGTCGTTGAGCGCACCAAGGCTGCTCTTGTAGGGTACGTAGACGATGTCGAGCTTGGCCCGCGACTTGATCGATTCGCCGATGACGATCCCCGGAGCGGTGGTTGTCGCGAAAGACAGCTTCCCCGGATTGGCGCGCGCGTATTCGATGAGTTCAGGAAGCGTCCTGAACGGGGCGCCGGGATAGGACGCGATAAGCATCGACAGGCTGACCACAAACCCGACCGGCGCGAAATCGCGGATCGGGTTGTAACCCAGATTCGGATAAATGCTCGGGTTGGTCGCGTGGGTGCCGGTGGTGCCCACCAGTAGCGTGTAGCCGTCGGCCGGCGCTTTCGCCACCGATTCGCTCCCGATTGCGCCGGTTGCGCCCGCGCGGTTCTCGACGACGACCGGCGTCTTGAGCCGCGCCGTGAGTTCGTTCGCGATAATTCTGCCGACACTATCCACCGCGCTTCCCGCGGCGAAGGGGACGATCACCTTGATGGGGCGCGCAGGAAATTCCTGTGCGGATGCCAGCGAATTCCCCAGGGAAATAGCGGACCCCAGCAGAACTGCGAGTCCCTTTCGGATCAGTTTCCTCATGTGTCTCCTCCTCCCGTGCAACGAATGTCGAACCAAGAACCCTATTACAGCGCCGGATTTCTCGTCGATCTATTCAATCCGGCACCGATCAAATCCGGGCCGTCGACAGCGTACGTACGAATCTTGGCGGCATTGCTACATGATGCCCATTCCGTTTATTGACCAGGATTACGCTGCCAGGCGAGCATCTTTCCTTGTACTCAAACACGCCAATGGTGAAACGTTGCTGGAGCGGGCGCCGAAATAACGTGGTGAAGGAAGAGTCATTACAAGGTTAAAGGATTCTTTCGGTGGTTGCGTCACAAGTGTTGTCGCTTATGAGTTTCCACAAAGCCAACATATCTTCAGCATTGGTAATTTCATTAATTTTCATACAAACCCTTCATGCAGTACTTACCTGCAAAAAAGGGGGTGTCTTATTGAGTAGAAAATTACTCAACCAAAATCAAGTAGTGGATGGCGCGATCACTTCAGATTACTCATTTCTTTTTGCACTGCGACCTGAGATCGCAACAAATCTGCAAGATCTTTGGTTAAGTCTTTTTTATCAGAAGGAACATCCACTTGCTCAATACAAGAAGCAATCGCTAGTTGTGACTCTAAAGAAAACTTGGCGACCTCTGGATCAATTGTTCCTGCGCTTGGAGACAAAGCCTTAGTCATTTCTGAAACAGTAAGTGTATTTTTCGCTTTATTAAACCCACAGGAACATAGGCTACTTATCCTGGTACGTCCAAAGAAACTAGAAACTCTTTCTATTACAGGTAGTTGTTCACAAAAAATCGCAAATGATTTTTTGTTGTTCTCGTTCTCTTCTTTCTCTCTATCAATATCAAACTTACTTCTGTATTTCTTAAATTCATTACCTTTACTAACTTGATAAGCATATTGTGGTTTTTTATTTAAATCATGTATCAGTAAGACGTTTTCATTTTCTTCATGACGTCCAAGAGCCTCAATAAAAAATTCTCTTTGCCAGTCATAATTACCACTTGTTCCCCTCCTACAATTTAATTCAACATAGTAAAGGTCTTTTTCAGCGGCGCTTTTAAGCAATCTTCCTTTTTGAACTTTGCAAAATAAATCAGCAATCCTAAAACTGTCCAAATTAATTGTTAAGTTGTCATCAGTTTCAGAACCACCAATCATC
>CANIEV010000173.1 GCA_947466535.1 Betaproteobacteria bacterium | reverse complement strand
GTGGCGACACCGCTCAGTACTTCCTCGCCCTTCTGGTTGGTGCAGCGGGTGTCGAGCAGAACGGTGCGACCGTCGGGGCGCTTTTCCGTCACGGTGACGCGCGCGGTGATCGTGTCGCCGGGGGCGACCGGCTTTCGGAAGTGCAGGTCCTGGCCTAGGTAGATCGTGCCGGGGCCGGGGAGTTCGGTGCCCAGCAGGGTGGAAATCAGCGCCCCGGTCCACAGGCCGTGGATCACCACATGGCCGAAGACGTTGGTGGCGGCGTATTTGGCATCGAGATGCGTCGGGTTCACATCGCCCGACATCGCGGCGAACAGCTTGATGTCGTCGCCGTTGACCAGGCGCACGAGGGAGGCGGTGTCGCCGACCGCGAGTTCGCCGAAGGTGCGATTTTCGAGTCTGCCCTTGCCTGCGTGAATATCCATCGGTGGTGCTTTCCTGCGCCGGTGCGTACGTGTTCATTCTTAACACAAAACCCCTGCAGCGTATCGTGCGCGGGGTTCCCCGACGAGCGAAGGAATCCGGGGCTAGAATGTGAACTCCATTCAACACCTGATGACGGAACCCCGATGACGATTTCCATGTACCAGACGAGCGCGCCGCGCTTCGTTGCCCTGCTCACCAATCTTTCGGCACTGCTCGACAAGGCGCAGGCCCATGTCGATGCGAAGAAGATCGACCAGTCCGCGATCCTTGGTTTCCGGCTGTACCCCGACATGCTGTCGATGACGCGCCAGGTGCAAATCGCCTGCGACTCCGCCAAGGGCGGCGTGGCGCGGCTGGCCGGTGTGGAGATTCCTAAGCACGAGGACAACGAGACCACGATCGCCGAACTGAGTGCGCGGATCGCCAAGACGATTGCGTTCATCCAGACGATCAAGCCCGAGCAGATCGACGGCACCGAGGACAAGGAAATCGTGATGAAGCTCGGGCCGACCGAGGTGACCTTCAAGGGCCAGCAGTTTCTGCTCAACTTCGCCACGCCGAACGTGTACTTCCATGTGGTCACCGCCTACAACATCCTGCGCCACAACGGGATCGAAGTCGGCAAGCGGGACTACCTCGGAACGATGTAAGAGGCTCGACCGCGCGGCTGCGGGAGATTGACCAAGTTGCCAGAATTAGCAACGGAACTTCCTGATTTCCTGCGCCGATAAACAGTCTTAAAAAGAAAAAGTGCGCAATTTTTGGTCCCTGCAAAGGTGCAGGGGCCGTGCGCCGTTTATAGGAGACCGATCCATGTCAGCCAACGTCGATCCGACGGTTCATCGCGAACTCATCAACGAAATGATGGCCGGGGCGGACAAGGGCCCGGACACGTCCCAAGGCTTTCAGCGGTGTTTCTACACGCTCTGGGGCAAGGAAAACGACATTACCTGGGAGACGCAGCCCGACGCCGACCTGGTCGGCTCGATCGTCCCGGGCAGCGGCCGGCAGGACTGGCGCAAGCTGCGCCCCTTCGATCTGCTGCCCGTGATCGATGCGGTCACCGGCGGCGTCGCGCGCGAACTGCTCTACGTCGGCGACCACAGCCGCGTGAGTTGCGCGCATATCGTCGGGTCGGAGCCGCATTTCGAGCGCGCCGGTGACTTCGACACGATCTTCGTGCAGTTCGCCGGCTGCGGACTGGTGGAGACGAGCTTTGGCACGATAGAACTCAACCCGGGTGAGGCCTTGCTGGTGCCGGCGATGGTCGCGCATCGCACCAGCGGCAGCCGCCATTGCCGGAGGATGGAATACCGGGTGCGGCAATTGGTCGAGGTGCATTCCGATCCGCAAATGCCGAAGACGAATACGCGGTTTAGCGTGCGGCCGGAGGGCGACGACGCGCCCGAGGCGCGGCCGGTAATCGCCGTGCCGGCGAACGGAAAGATCCGCGAGCATCTGTCGCGCTGGGCCGACCGGCCGGGCGAGGATTTCTGGTTCGAGCGCACCTATGCGTATGTCGCCGGGCGCGCCGATTCCGGCCGCGCGCCGGTGAAGCTGCGGATTTTCGATTACTTCGTCACGACGCTGGCGGGCACGAGGAAGCTGCCGCCGGTCAGGCAGGCGCTGCTCTGGGACAGCCCGACTTTCCGGCAGCGGGTGTATTCCAATCCGGCGAAACAGCCGGCGCCGCACCGCGGCTACGACGAGGACGAACTCTGGTTCCAGTTCTGCGGCCCGATCGGCGTGGAGACCGAGCACGGTGCCTACACCATGGAAACCGGCGAGACCTCGATGGCGGAGGCGGGCGTGTCGCACACCAGCCTGTCGCGGCCCGGTCTGTTCCGGCTGACGTCCTATTCGCCGACGCCGCTTCGCATGGTGACGGATCCGGGCAAGGCCCTGCGCGAGACGCGCTGGGTGGTGGACGTCGAGGAGGGCGCATGAGCGCTGCTGTCGAGCCGGGATCGCGCACTCTCGCGCAGGTGCAGGCCTCGCTGCGCGAGCGGCTTTCGGGGAAGAAGGCGCCGTTCTACTTCGCCGATGTTGAAGAAGCCGAGGCGACGATCGCGCGCCTGCAGGGCATCGACGGCGCGAATTGGGGCGCGGCGTGGTCGCAGGCGGGCAGCCGCTTCGAGGCGGTCGGCGCCGAGCACGAGAAGGCGGGCCGTAGCGACGAGGCGCGTGATTCTTACCTCAAGGCCTACGGCTTCTATCAGGTGGGCCGCTATCCGGTGCCTTCGCATCCGGCGAAGCAGCAGTGCTACGCCAAGGCGCGCGAGTGCTACATGAAGGCGGGGAAGTTTTTCTCGCCGCCGCTCGAGCGCGTGACGGTGCCGTTCACAGGGCACGCGGGCGAGGGCAACGCGGTTGCGTTCTATGCGCGCCGTCCCGCCGGGGCGGGCAAGCTTCCGGTGGTGATCCGCTGGAGCGGCATCGATACGTGGAAAGAGGAACGCCACGACATCAACGAGGCCTTCATCCGCAACGGATTCGCCTCGCTGGTGATGGACATGCCCGGCACCGGCGAATCGCCGGTGAAGGCCTGCATTGACGGCGAGCGCCAGTTCCTGCCGGTGCTCGACTGGATACGTAAGCAGCCCGATCTCGACGCATCGAAGATCGTGCTGATCGGCCAGTCCTGGGGCGGGTACTGGGCGACCAAGCTTGCGCATCTGTACTCGGACCGGCTCTCCGCGGTGGTGAACTGGGGCGGCGGCGTGCATCACAATTTCCAGCGCGACTGGGTGCTCGGCTCGCGCAACGCCGACAGCTACCTGATGGATCTCACGACCGCACGGGCGAGCAGCGTAGGCGGCACGACTTATGAGGAATACGCCGACCGGGTGACGCAGTTTTCATTGCTTGACATGAAGATCCTCGACCATCCGCATCCGCCGATGCTGCTGGTCAACGGCAAGGACGACCGCCAGGTGCCGATCGAGGACATGTACCTGCTGCTGCAACACGGCGCGCCGAAGTCGATGCGCCTGTTTCCCGGTGGGCACATGGGCTATACGCCGATGACCCTGCCCACCATCATCAGCTGGATACGCGCGACGCTGCGCATGGCATGAGCGCCGCGGGACTCTTCCCTCACGAGCGCGAGGGAAGGGCGGCTCGCTTCAATCGAGCTTGATGTTCCACTCGGCGATGAGCTTGCTCCATACGGCGCGTTCCGCGTTCGCGCGCGCGATGACCGTATCGCCGCCGGTCAGGATGGGCTCGAAACCGATCGTGGTCAGGCGCGCGGTGAGGTCGGGCTGGCGCATCGCCTTGACGATTTCGTTGTGCAGCCTGGACACGATATCGGCGGGCGTGCCGGCCGGCGCAAGGATCGAATACCAGACCGGCATTTCGAAGCCGGGGAACCCGCTTTCGGCGATGGTCGGCCATTCCGGAACGGCGGCAAGGCGCTTCGGTTCCGCGACGCCGAGAGCGCGTAGCTTGCCCGAGGTGACAAGCGGGAGCACCGCGCCCACCGGCTCGAAGGAGAACAGCACGTCGCCACGCATCAGGTCGGTGAGTGTGGGCGCAGTACCCTTGTAGCTCACGCCGACGATCTTGCCCCCGATCATGCTGCTCAGACGCTCGGATGCCAGCCGCGACACGGTGTTGCCCGAGCCGTAGTTGTATTTGCCCGGATTCGCCTTGATCAGCGCGGCGAGTTCGGCCATCGACTTGACCGGTGCGGAAGCCCCCACCACCACTACGAGCGGTACGGTGTTGAGCATGGTGATGGGCGCGAAGTCCTTCGCCGGGTCGTAGGGCAGCTTGCTGTAGAGCGCGCCGTTCATCGTCAGGCCGGCGTTGATCGCAAGGCCGATGGTGTAGCCGTCGGGCGCAGCTTTTGCGATCGTGTCCATGCCGATGATGGTGTCCGCGCCCGGCCGGTTCTCGAGCACGACCGGCTGGCCCATGCTTTCGGTGAGTTTCTGCGCGAGCGGGCGCATGACAAGGTCGCCCGCGCCGCCTGGCGGGAAGGGAACGATCAGACGGATCGTCCGGGTCGGGTAGCTTTGGGCCGCGGCAAGCGTGGACAGCGCAAGACCGAAGGCGATGCCTGCAAGGAACTTGAGGCGGTTGCGCAGTTGCATGGTTGATCCTCCAAGGGTGAATGCAGGCATGAACGCCTGTGCGTGCGGCAACAATTGCGCGCGATTATTGCCCAATACCGCGAATGCCGCAGACTGATTCGCGCCGTCCGGACCGTTCAGCGCAGCAGGCTGTCGGTCACCGGCTTGTCGGTGTTGCAGACTTCCACCGCGAGCCGGGCGTACACGCACGCCGCCTGATAGAGGCTCTCGAGCGTGAGCGCGCGCTTGAAGGAGTGCGTGGTCGACCGCGGACCGTAGGTGATGGCGGGAATGCCGGCTTCATTGAAGGGGTTGATGTCGCGCCACATGCTTGACGTTTCGACGAAGGGTTCGACCGGTTCGGCGCCGAAGGTGGCACGGTGCGCCCGTCGCACCGCCTCGGCGAAATCCCCCACGTTCCTGGCTTCCTGGCCGGGGCGGTAGTGGTAGAGCTCGATCGAATTCGCGATGCCGGCACGGGTCACCGCGCGGCTGATCGACTCGCCGGTGCGCACCGGGTCCTGCCCGGGCACGGCGCGAACGTCGATGTAGAGATGGCAGACCTGCGGCGACATCTGCGGCTTGTGATGATCGCCGCTGCGGATGCCGCCCACCTGCGCCTTGGGCACGACCGTGCCCCCGGCGCACTTGTACACGTTGCGGACTTCGTAGTCGGCGGCCCATTCCTCGATCGCCGTGATCGCCGCGGCGGCGGCCACGATCATGTTCGGGCTTTTCGCGAGGGTGGTCCGCTTCGGGAGATACGGCGTGTAGAAGGGCGGCTGGTCGGAGCGCAGCGTGAGCTTGTACCAGAACTCGCCCGCCTCGACCCACACCAGGCCGAAGCCGGTGCCTTCGGCGACCAGCGCGTAGTCGGCGACACCTCCGTGGGTGACGAGGAAGCGCGCGCCCATGTCCTTCGACTCGGGATAGGCGCCGGGTGCGTCGTCATCAGCCGGTTCGCCGCCGGTTTCGGTGATCGCGCCACTGACCAGCAGATCGCCCTTGAGCTTGTGGCCCGAGCGGCGCACCGCGCGCGCCGCGAGCAGGAAGGCCGCCATCGGGCCCTTGTCGTTGCAGATGCCTTCGCCGATCAGCATGTCGCCTTCGCGCCACGCGCTGTGATAGACCGGGCTTTGCGTGTCGTGATGCACAAGGTCCTTGTTGCGCGGGACCGCGGTGTCGAAATGGCTGTTGAATATGAGGCTCCTGCCGCCGCCTGAGCCGGGCAGACGGCCGAGCACGTTGAAGCGCTCTGGGAAGAGGCCAATGCGCCGCGCGGCAAATCCTTCGCGCTCCAGCCAGGCGAACACGTGGTCCGCGACCTCGCGCTCGTGGCCGACTGCGCTGTCGATATTGCAAAGTTCCAGCGCGAATTGCGCGACTTCTTCCTTGTCTATCAGGGCAACGACATCGTCGGCTATTGACATGCGGGGGTCCTCGTTGGCGGGTGGTGCGGAACTTGTGTTGCGTGCGTAGGGGTGTAGGGGCGCGGACGCACCGAAGGGTCTTGCCTACTGGATCCTGGCAACCTGCATCGCAAGATGCTGCATGCGCTCGGCAATGGACTTGAGCAGCGAGGCGCCGAAGGCAGGCTTGGCCTGCACGAGTGAAAGAAAGTCGTTTCGCCCGATAGACAGCAGCGTGCAGTCGGTCTCGGCCACCGCGGTGGCGGCGCGCGCCGAGCGGTCCACAAGAGCCATTTCGCCAAAGATGGCGCCCGCGCCGACGCGCTCGATCAGCGTGTCGCCGGCCGAGATCGCGACGGTGCCCGAGGTGACCACGAACATGAAGGCGCCGAGCGCTCCGGCGCTTACGATGACCTTGCCTTCCTCGTACGAGGCGGGGGACTGGCCGTCGAGCGCGGCTTCGAGTTCGGCGAGCATCTTCCTGTCGAGCACTGCGCTGCGTTCGGCCGCGGGTGCGGCTTTCGCGCCGCCGGCGGCGGCCAGCTTGGCAAGGCTCTCGCGCAGCCGGTTGACCATGATGCTCATCAGCATCAACGCGAAGCCGGGGGCCTTCGACAGCGCGACATGAAACTGCTTTTCGTCGAGCGAGAGCACCTTGCAGTCGGTCTTGGCCATCGCGGTTGCGCTGCGCGGCAGTCCCGCGATCACAGCAAGTTCGCCGAATACATGTCCCTGCTTGATGACACCGAAGAACTTGTTCTTGATCAGCAGGCCGACTTCGCCTTCGAGCAGCAGGTACATGCGGGCGTTCTTGGAGAACAGGCCGCCGGATTTCTCGTTCTCGACGAAGATCGCCTTGCCGCCTGTCTTTGTTTCCACCGTGCCGGCCGAGCGGAAAAACGCGAGCGCAAGCTTGGGGTCGTAAAGCGGGCTTTGCGCCGTGCTCTGCACGGTGCTGATGGCTACAGCCTCCGCTTTCTTGGGAGGTGTCGGTGCGGAGAAGTCGAGGTCGTCCATGGGCGGCGCCAATTTTATATCGATTGCATGCGGGCGTGATTTGTTGTTGCAGTGATTGGGATACTGTAGGGCAATGGGTTCTGAGTCAGGCACCGGACAACGATGAATTCACCACGCAAATTCCGTTTTGCGCGGCTTGCGCTTGCGGCGATGTTTATCGCGGTCGCGGTGAGCGCCGCGGTGCGCTCGGGCGGCGACTGGCAGTCGGCAAGTCACGAGTCCGCCGGCCTTGCGCCTCCGGTCTCGCGAACGCCCGGGGCGGTGGTGCAGGTGTACGCCGCGCGCGCCTGGGGATGGCGGGGCGTGTTCGGCGTGCATACCTGGGTCGCGGTCAAGCCGGAGAACGCGACGGCGTACACCGTGCACGAAGTGATCGGTTGGAGGCTCGGGTGGAGTGATTCGGTGGTGGTGGCGCGGGAACGGGCGCCGGATGCGCGCTGGTTCGGCAGTACGCCGGAACTGCTGGTGGATCTTCGCGGCGGTCGGGCGACGGCGCTGATCGGGCGGATCGAAGCGGCAGCAAAATCCTATCCTTACGCAGGCGAATACCGCGCCTGGCCGGGGCCGAATTCGAACACCTTCACCGCATGGATCACGCGCGCCGTGCCCGAACTCGAGGCCGACCTGCCGCCGACGGCGATCGGCAAGGATTATCTCGGTGCGTCGCTGGTGGGTAGTGCGCCGAGCGGTGGCGGGCTTCAGTTGTCGCTCTTTGGCGTGCTCGGATTGACGGCGAGCACCGTGGAGGGACTGGAGTTCAACCTGCTCGGCCTGAGCATCGGGGTGGACCCGTTTCCTCCTGCACTCCGACTACCTTTGATAGGACGTGTCGGGGCGGCAAGTCACTGAGTGTCCCGGCGGGTAAAACCAAGCGATGGATGCGCTGATCTGCTTTTGCGGCAGCGTTACGAATACCCGCCGAGCAGCAGGCGACCGAAGTACCAGGCGAATCCTGCGATGAACGCCGAGCAGGGGATGGTGAGTATCCAGGCCCAGACGATGTTGCCCGCGATACCCCAGCGCACCGCGGCCACGTTCTGCGCCGAGCCGACGCCGACTATCGCGCCGGTGATGGTGTGCGTGGTCGACACCGGGATGCCGAGCATGGTGGCGAGGAAGAGCGTGATTGCGCCGCCTGTTTCGGCACAGAAGCCGCCGACCGGCTTGAGCTTGGTGATCCTCTGACCCATGGTCTTCACGATGCGCCAGCCGCCGAAGAGTGTTCCGAGGGCGATCGTGATGTAGCACACCACCGCGACCCACATCGGGAACGGGGCGCTCGCGGCCTGGTGGCCCGAAGCGATCAGCAACATCCAGATGATGCCGGCGGTTTTCTGCGCGTCGTTGCCGCCGTGACCCAGGCTGTAGAGCGAGGCGGAGACGAGTTGCAGGTTGCGGAACCATCGGTCCACCTTGCTCGGCGTGGATCGCACGAATATCCAAGACACCGCGAGCATCAGCAGCGACCCGAGAAGAAATCCGAGCAGCGGTGAGATCAGGATGAAGGCGAGCGTCTTCAGTATGCCGGCGGGCACCAGCGCCCAGGTGCCGGCTTTTGCGACGGCGGCGCCGACCAGCCCGCCGATCAGCGCGTGCGAGGAGGAGGGGATGCCGTAGTACCAGGTGATGATGTTCCAGGCGATGGCGCCGATGAGAGCGCCGAAGATCAC
>CANIEV010000172.1 GCA_947466535.1 Betaproteobacteria bacterium | reverse complement strand
GTGACGGCAGGATCACGACCGTGTCCACCGGAGCGATCGGACTCTGGTTGGCGATAAGGTCCTGCAGCGCGGGGGCGATGCCCTTGTACTGGATGTCCACGATGTCCAGGCCCGCCCGTTCTTTCAGCGCCTCCATGCCGAGGTGGTGGAACACGCCACGACCCGAGGCGCCATAGCTGTACTTGCCGGGGTTCTTCTTGATGAGATCGATGAATTCCTTCAGGTCCTTCGCCGGAAACGAGGGGTTCACCGCCAGCACCAGCGGCGCGGTGATCATGTTGGTGACCGGGGTGAAGTCGCGAACCGGGTCGTAGGGCAGCTTGGAAAACAGGGCGGTGTTGAACACCAGCGCTCCCTGTTCGGTGCTCCAGATGGTGTAGCCGTCCGGCGCGGCCTTGGCCACGTACTCGGCAACGATGATCGAGCTTGCGCCAGGTTTGTTGTCGACGACGACGGTCTGGCCGATGTTCTGAGAGACCTTCGCCGCGACCAGGCGCGTGATCGCGTCCATGCCGCCGCCGGGCGCGAAACCGAGGGCCCAGGTGATCGGGCGCGACGGGAAGGGTTGCTGCGCCTGTGCTGCAGTCGACAGGACGACACACGCTGCGAGAGCGGCGAACTGGCCAAGTTTTTTCATCGGTACTTCTCCTTTGTGGTCCGGGACCGTCGGTCTTTGCCGATCTGGCGCACGGTTGGCGGTGCTGCGAATTGGTAGATCCGAAGCGATCCGGATCGAGCGCTCGCAGTATAGCAACAGGCCGGATTACGCCTCGGGACGGGTTACCAGAGCCTTTTGCTTGCGATCCGCGTGCCTTCGGACATGGCGCTGAGCTTCGCCCACGCGATGGTCGGGAATATCCGGGAGCCTTCGGCGGCGGTGGCGAAGCCGCAGTCCGAGCCGGCAATCACGTTCTCTCGACCGACGAGTTTTGCGTACTGGCAGATGCGGTCGGCGACGAGCTCCGGATGCTCGATGAAGTTGGTGGTGGAGTCGAGTACGCCGGGAATGAGCACTTTGCCTGCGGGCAGTTTCACGGTCTCGAACACGCGCCATTCGTGCGCATGCCGCGGATTCGCGCCCTCGAAGGAAAGGCCCGCCGGCCGGGCCTTGAGTACCGGACGGATGATGTCGGCGAGCGGGATGTCGTGATTGTGCGGGCCTTCGTAATTGCCCCAGCAGAGGTGCAGGCGCATTCGATCGGCGGGGATGTCCTTCACCGCGTTGTTGAGCACCTCGACATGCATCTCCACCACCTTTACGAATTCGGGCACGCTGAGATTGCGGTGCTGGTTGTTCCAGCCGGAGGCAAGATCGGGGCAGTCGACCTGCAGGATGAAGCCGGCATCGGCGATTGCCTTGTACTCGTCGGCAAGCACCGCGGCGAGCGCGTGCAGGTAGTCCTCATGACTCTTGTAGTACCGGTTGGGCATGAAGCGCGCGGCCTGACCGGGGGATACCGCGGTCATGAAGGCCTCGCCCGCGGGTGGATGCGCCTTGATCGCGGCGGCAAGGTTGTCGAGGTCGCGCTGCGTGGCGGAAAAGTCTTTCCAGGAGATCGGTCCGTTGCACGCCGGGCCGCTCGGGCGTCCCTGGCCCGGTTGCGCCTGCGCGTAATCGGGGAACTCGGCCTGGTCGCGCGCGCCGCGCATGATGACCGGTTCGCCGTCAAAGCCGGTGAGCCGGTCGCGGATGTAGGTGGAGTAGTCGGGTTTGCCCTGTTCACCGTCGTTCACCACATCGACACCGCATCGGATCTGGCGGTTCACGGTTTCGGTAACCGCCGAGGTGACTTCCTTCCGGAATGCGGCTTCGTCCACCGCTTGCCCGGCGCGTCGCGCGCGAAGCTGCGCGAGCATCGGCGCGGTGCGCGGCAGGCTGCCGGTGTGGGTGGTCAGTATGCGATCGGTGCTTTGCTTCATGGTTCCTCCTGGCCGTCCGGTCCTATTGCGGTTTTCAGACCATCACCCGAATCGGCGTCGGATTGTAATCGTTGACCGGATTGTTGATCTGCGGACAGTTCGAAATGACTGCGAGGACGTCATTCTCGGCGCGCAGGTCCACATGGTCTCCGGGTTTGGAGATGCTGGGACCCCTGTCCATCTCGCCGTTCTCGCCCACCGGAACATTCATGAAGAAGTTCACGTTGGCGGCTAGATCCCTGCGCGCCTGACGCCGCCTCCGCTAGAATAATCGGCGACGGTCGGCTCGATGCCGTCCGCTTCCAAAGGAGGGGATGACCATGTCGGATGCAGTCACCCGCGATGACGCACCTGCCGAGCAGCGGCCCAAGGTGACGTCGGCGATCAAGTCGCGATTCATTTCCCACGGCACGCTTGCCTCGGCTGACCTGGAGAAGACGCGCGATTTCTACGAACAGTTTCTCGGGCTGGAAGTCACGCGGACCAGCAAGATCTCGATGATGGTGCGCCTCGGCGGCAAGCACGTGTACGCGGTGGTGAAATCGCGCATCGACGGTCCGCAGCCGCGCCTGAACCACAACGGCATCGACGTCGAGAGCAACGTGGACGTGGATGACGCCTATCGGACCTGCAAGGAGCAGGCGCAAACATGGGGCCTGCACGAGATCGAGGAGCCGACCGTGCGCCACGGCACCTACAGCTTCACCTTCCGAGACATGGACCAGAATTGCTGGGAGATCCTCTCCAACCCCGAGGGCGGCTACACCTGGATCTTCGAGCAGGGTGACCTTTCGGGCAAAGGCCACTGGGACAAGGATTTCCTCGCCAAGCGTCCGCAGAACTGAGCCTGCGCAGGGCGGCGCGTGCGCCCTGCCACCGCCGGGCCCGGGCCGCGAGTCAGTCAGCCTTGATGCCGGCGCTCTTCACAACATCGCGCCATTTCGTGTCGTCCGAGACGATGCGCTTCTGGAAGTCCTCCACGGATTCGCGCATCGGCAGGATGCCGGCATCGGTGAAGCGTTGCACCACCGCGGGATTGTCGAAGGCGCGACCGAAGCTGCTGTTGATCGTCTGAAGTATGTCCTTCGGCGTGCCCTTGGGTGCCTGAATGCCGAACCAGTTGGTGACGTCGTAACCGGGCACGCCGGCTTCGTCGAAAGTGGGCACCGAGGGAAGCGCCACCAGGCGCTGCTTTGCCGCCACCGCGAGCGGGCGCACCTGCCCCGAGGCAAACTGCGCCTGCAGCGAGCCGATTCCGAGGAGTCCCAGTTGAATACGCCCTGCTGCGAGGTCCACTGCCGCCGGGCCGCCGCCCTTGTAGGGGACGTGAACCATCGCCGTTCCGGTCATGTTGCCGAGCATCACTGCCGCGAGGTGCGGCATGGTCGCGGTGCCGGCCGAGCCGTAGTTCACCTTGCCCGGGTTGGTGCGCGCGTAGTCGATGAACTCGCGCAGGTTCTTCGCCGGCAGCGTGTCGGGAATTGCGGCGATGCTTGGCACTTCGCCGACCGGGGCTACGCCAACGACGTCGGTCATCGGATCGAAACCAAGGTCCTTGGATATCCAGCGCACGATCGCCGCGCTGCCGACATTGACGATGACGATCGTGTATCCGTCAGGCAGAGATTTTGCGGTCATGCCCACCGCGATGTTGCCGCCGGCGCCGGGGCGGTTCTCCACGATCAGCGGCTGGCCGAGATTGCGCGACACCGGCTCGGCGACGATGCGCGCCATGATGTCGGTGATGCCGCCCGCGGCCGCGGTGACGAGCAGACGCACCGGCTTGTTCGGGTATTGCTGGGCGAATGCGCACGTGCTGGTGGCGCAGGCGAGCGCGAGCGCCGCGAGATGATGAACCGGCAGGTGCCTTGCGACGGGCACGGTAGCGATGGACAAGGAAGTTCCCCCTTGGTTGACGCACAGATCGCTCTGACGGCGATTCGCGGGCGGGAAGAACGTACCATTTTTCGGTCATCGGGAGTATTCCTGCGCGGCAGGGGCAGATGCTTCCCGTGCCGGGTGACGACTATGTGCGGCAGCGGACTGAAAGCGATCTGCCGGCTGATTAGCCTTCAGCCTGTCGAATTGCGCCGGTCCGGTGGGAACTACTGCGCGAGGATCCTGCACCATGAACAGACATCAACCGATCGTGCTCGAGCATTGAGCTTTCGGACGCAGGCGCGTGCATGAAGGTGCCCGCCGATTTGTAGCAGGAATTTAACAATCGGCCGGCACCTAGCATGGCAATATTGCAGGCTTATGTCAGAAAACGTCTTTTTCTGGTGGTTCTTCCTGTGCGCGGTGAGCGGACTCAATGTGCTCGCCTGGTCGGTGTCGGCTGCAGCCCTCGGCCGTCGCAGGCACGGTTTGTCGCCCGAGGCGTATGCGACGCGGCGTCTGCAGATCCTGCTGTCCGCCGGTTATGTGTTCGGTTGCGCTTTCCGGTCGGTGCTGCCCGTGTACGACGTGCCGCGCATCTGCATCGTCGATACCTGGTTGTCGAGCGTGATCGTCGGCAGGTCGGTCGCGACGTTTGCCGAGTTGTGCTTCGCTGCACAATGGGCACTGCTGTTGCGTGAGATTTCCCGTGCGGGCGGCAACGTCGCTGCAGGCAGGTCCGCACTTTTGATCGTCCCGCTGATCGCGATCGCGGAGACATTCTCCTGGTACTCCGTGCTCACCACCTCGAACCTGGGGCATGTGATCGAGGAGTCGATCTGGGCGGTGAGTGCGGGTCTTCTGGTGACCAGCCTGGTCGCCTACTGGCCGCGCTGCAATTCGGTGCTCCGCCCCTTGCTCGCCGCCTGGTGCGCCGCCGGAATTGCCTATATCGCCTTCATGTTCCTGGTCGACGTGCCGATGTACTGGGCGCGCTGGCTTGCCGATGAATCGGGCGGCCGCATGTACATGAGCATCGCGCAAGGCGCGCTGGATGCGTCCGAACGCAGAATCGTTTCGCACCGCTGGGAAGACTGGATGAGCGAGGTGGCTTGGATGTCGCTCTACTTCAGCGTGGCAGTCTGGATCAGCATCGCCATGATCCACGCGCCGGACTTCGGGCGATCCGGCGCATCCGGGAATTCAGGGCCTGTTCCCCGTCACCCGCGCAGTCGATGGCTCCCGTTTCCTGTGAAGGCAAGCGATCAGACGCGGAGCAGGGTGTTGCCCTCCACCTGACTCCCCCCGTGCGCGTCCGTATCGCGCCGGGTGCGAGACGTCGTGGACTCAGAGGTACTTGATCCGGCTGCGCAGGTTCTCGATGTCGGCGGCGACATCGCACAGGCTGCCGTCCTTGTTCGTGCCGACCACCACCGCGCGACCCGATACCGGGATCACGGTATCGATCTGGAAACGCACGCCGCCGCCGCGAAGAAAGCATTCTTCGTCGAAGTACAGGCGGTCGCCTTCGGTGCCGATAGCATCCGACTCGATCGTGTCGAAGCCGACCTGCCCGACGATGTCCGCAAGGTTTGCTACATCGATTTCGTCGATCGAGGCCTTTTCCGGGTTGATCCGATAGGCTTTCATGGGTGTTGCCTCGTTTTCTGTTGGCTTGTTATCTGACGCTCTTCCCGTGCGCCGAGCGGGCGCATAGTCAGATAGGATTTGGTGATGATGACATTTCGTTCGTCAGTCCGTATTCGGAGTCTTTTCGCAGAGCGGCGAGGGTATTCGTTTTGGCCCTGTTCGTGACACCGGCTTTTCCGCGAATAGCGCTCGCGGCAGGGGCGCGGTGGCAAGTCGCTTCCTTGCCGAATTCGTGGATAGCCGAATGAATCCGGTGCACCCCAAAAAACTGTTGCTCACCAAGTGGACGGCGGTGAAGCCGGTCGCCAGGCAGAAGCACTTCCTGGTGAGCAAGGTGATCCTGCCCGACCCGCCGGAGGAAAAAATCGAATGGGTGGAAATCGAGGCGGTGTATTCGAAGAAGGTGCGCACGATCCATTGGCGCGAACTGCAGGACGAGGCGGTGTGGCGGCAGGGCTGGGTGTAGACGGACCGCATTGCACGCACACGTCCGTCAATGAAAAACGCCCCGGAGTCGGGGCGTTTTGTTGTCCGATCATGCGGGATGGGACCCGCGGTGATCAGTCCTGCAGAGGGATCTTCGCATCGCGCACCAGCTTGCTCCAGTGTGCGATCTCATCGGTGATGATTTTCGGGATTTCATTGGCGGGTACGAAGCGCGTGTAGGCACCCACCAGAATCAGGCGGTCGATCAGGGTCTTGTCTTCGAGCAGCGAAGGCAGTTCCTTGGCGATGCGGTCTACGACCGTACGCGGCATGCCGGCCGGTCCGAAGATGCCGAACCAGGACACCGCTTTCACGTCGGGCATGCCGGCGTCGGCGGTGGTCGGAACGTTGGGCAGCAGCGGATGACGGCGGTTGTCGGCTTGCGCGAGAACACGAAGCTGACCGGTGTCGGCGAAGCGCTTGGCGAAGTCGGCCGATGTCAGGACGAGTTCGACTTCGCCTGCGACCACATCGGTCATCATCGGCAGGCCGCCCTTGTAGGGCACGTGGATCATGTCCAGGCCGGCGAGCGCCTGCAGGTGCTCGATGCCCAGGTGCAGTGTCGTACCGACACCTGCCGAGCCGTAGCGCACTGCACCCGGTTTCGACTTGGCATAGGCGATGAATTCGCGCAGGTTGTTGGCCGGCACCTTCGCGTTGATCGTGAACGACAGTGGGGCATTGGCGACGATCGCGACCGGGGTGAATTCCTTCACCGAGTCGTACGGAGCCTTTTTCTTGATCGCGGGCAGGACGACGAGGCCGTCGGAGCCGCCGAGCGCGAGCGTGTAGCCGTCGGGTACGGCGCGGGCGACATACTCCATGCCGATCTGCGAGCCGGCACCGGGACGGTTTTCAACCACGACCTGCTGGCCGAGTCGCGTGCTCAGGCCGGCTGCGATCAGGCGGCCGGTCGAGTCGGTGGTGCCACCGGCGGCAAACGGGATCACCAGCCGCATCGGGCGGCTAGGGTATTCCTGTGCGGATGCCGGCCCTGACGCAAGTGCGGCGACGGAAGCCGCGAAGGCCGTGCACAGTGCTGCGGTGATGCGAGTCGTTTTCTTCATGGGTATGCCCCTCCTTGTTGTTGGTGTGATGCGTCTTGTATTGCCCGTCGTCGTACCCGCTTCAGGCGGCGAGCTGTGCCTTGGGTACTTCATAGCCCTCGACCTTGAGTTCTGCGATGCGCGGCATGACATCGCTTGCGAACAGCCGGAGCGAGTCAACGGTTTCGTCATGGGTCATGTCGCCACCCTGGCCCATCATCAGCAGATTGCCGCAGCCGCCGACGTTGGCGTTGTAGGCCTTGATCTGTTCAAACACCTGATCGGGCGTGCCGGCGAACACCACCTGGGCCGCGATCAGATCGTCGATCGACGCTCCGTGAAGATTTACACTCGTGCCGTCGCCGCGCGGTACCGAGTACAGCGGCGCATAGCCGGTCTCCGCTTCGATGCGCATACGCTTGGCGACGAACTTCGAGGGGACGTAGCCCGGCGGGTTCTGGAACTGCGTGTCGAGGCGCGTTTGGGTGCGCAGGTAGCCCGCGATCTTGTAGGCGCGTTCCTTGGCGACTTTCTCGTCTTTCGCGACCGCGACGATCGCCATGTAGCCGAACATGTCGTTCGAGGGCATGCCCCAGCCGAGTTCGATCCAGCGGCGGCGGTAGGCGTCGTAGAGCTGCTTGGAAAGCCGGCCGGTGAGGAAGGTGCCGACATGCGATTTCTGCTCGGCGATCCAGCCGCCCGCGCCCGGCCCGAGGGCGACCATCCAGACCGGCGGGTGCGGTTGCTGCACCGAGCGCGGCCAGATGTTGACTGCTCTGTAGTTGTAGAACTCGCCCTGCCAGGCAAAC
The DNA here is from genome assembly GCA_947466535.1 of Betaproteobacteria bacterium. Taxonomy (GTDB): domain Bacteria; phylum Pseudomonadota; class Gammaproteobacteria; order Burkholderiales; family SG8-39; genus CAMBSA01. The sequence goes on along the minus strand of CANIEV010000172.1, from coordinate 822 downwards.
GGCGCCTCGTGGCTGGTCATTGCCTTGAGGATCAGCTTGTAGGCTTCGGCGAATCGGCGCGTCTGGGTCACGGGCGGCGAGTTGGCGGGAAAGACGTCGTAGTCGATGCCCCGAACGAACCCCATTTCGAAGCGCCCGCGCGAATAACAGTCGATGATTGCGCATTCTTCCGCCACGCGCACCGGATCGGCGCGATTGGCGATCGGAATCCCGAGCGACATCAGCCGCACTTTCTTTGTCGCCCGAGCGAGCGCGGCAAGCGGAAGAGTGCAGGAGGACGACATGCTGGTGGCGGTCGAGTGATGCTCGTTGATGGTGATGTTTATGCCGAGTTCGTCGCACAGTTCCCATTCGTCGAGATAGCGGTTGAGCAGGTCGGCGGCGATGTTCGGGTCGAGGTACTTGTTCGGCAGCGTGTTCTTGAGCTGCCTGTCGGTCGCGTCCCAGGCGGGGTAGTAGGGTTGCTCGGTGAAGTGCCAGACTTTCATTCGGTCTCTCCTGATTGGGGCCGGTTTCGGTTCGCGGCGCGGCTAGGCGGCAAATTTCCGGATTGCGGTGAGCACCTGCTGCGGCTGCTCGATGTGAGGGAAGTGCGCTGCTTCACTGATGAGCGAAAATTCAGCGCCGGGAATCGTGTTGGCGAACTTGCGGCCGTAGTCCGGGGACGCGAGTCCGTCGTGTTCTCCCCAGAGCACCAGCGTCGGTTTGTCGATGCGATGCAGCCAGTGGCGCAGTGAGGGGTTGTGCATGTAGGGTGCCCAGCCGAACAGGCAGAAGTTCTCGCGGTCGCGGGCGATGATGTGAAGTTCGTCATCGGAGCGC
>CANIEV010000171.1 GCA_947466535.1 Betaproteobacteria bacterium | reverse complement strand
GGCACCGCGGCAAGCAGGGGTTCGAGCGCCTGCTTCTGTTCCTGCACCATGGTGTGGAATCCGTAGCGACCGGACCATTTGAACTGTTGTACGCGACGCTCGAGCCAGCCGTATAGCCGATAGGCCGCGTTGGTGCGCATCCGGGATTCGAGCTCTTCGGCGTCCTTCGACGCGATCTGTTCGGCCGCGACAACGACCTCACGATAGAGTTCGCCGCCCCAGTAGGTCTTCAGGCCGGAGATGAAGCTTTGGTAGGCCTGGGCTTTGAAGCCGGTGCGGTAAGCATGCGAGGGGAGGGGGGCGTTCATTTTTCACCCATGAATCGGGAAACGTCGGGGATGTCGTCGGGGTGAGCGAACGGGCGCAGTACGGTCCTCGCGAACGCTTCTTCCTCGGCGCGGAGGATTTGCTGCATTTCCTTCGATGCGCCGGCGTTCTCGAGCGTCGCTTCATCGAGTACGCCCGCGTCGTTCAGCGCGATTTTCATCCGGTCGATTTCGGCTTTAAGAACAAAGACTTCACCCGCGAGTGCAACGATCATTCCGAGCAGTCTGGCGGGGTCCTTGGCATCGTCGGGGCCGAGCCCCCCAATGCCGGTCATTGGTGTGTGCATGCTGCCTCCGTAAGCGTGGCGACTTGCAGGTACGGGCTGTCGCGCAATTCGAAAACGGAACCCTAACACGCAGGAGCAATCGGACGCATCAACGCAAATTCCGCTGTGCGAGCAGGATGCCGGCGTCCTGAACAATTCGTTCCGTGTTTCCTTTTATTCCGCGATATCAAGCAGATGCAAGCATTCACGCCGCACGCGCGGTGGAGGAGTAGTATCCCTCCCGCGCTTTTCCCTTTGAAAATATCCACAACAGGTAGTGGTAACTGATTGAATGGCTACGAAATCTAGGGCTTATACCGCCGAGGACATCGAGATCCTTGAGGATCTCACGCCTATCCTCCATCGGCCGGGTATGTACACCGACCCGTCGAATCCGAATCACGCGCTGATCGAGGTTGTCGATAACGCATCCGACGAGGGCCTTGCCGGTTTTGCGAAGAACATCTCCGTCATTCTTTTCGAGGATGGGTCGGCGTCGGTCGAGGACGACGGACGAGGCATTCCGGTCGATATCCACCCCAAGAAGAAGGTGCCCGCGGTGCAGGTGATTTTCACCACCCTGCACTCGGGAGGGAAATTCCGCAAGACCGACAAGGATGCCGCCTATCGGATCGCGGGCGGTCTGCACGGAGTCGGCGTCTGCGTGACCAATGCGCTCGCGACGCGGCTTGAAGTCGAGGTGCGGCGTGACGGTGCTGCGCACCGGCTCGTATTCGGCGACAACGGGAAGGTCAAGGAGCCGCTCATAAAAATCGGCACGGTGCCGCCGCGGGAATCCGGAACGCGGCTGCGCTTCTGGCCTGATCCCAAATATTTCGATTCGGCCAAGATCGTTCCCGCGGAAATCGCGGCGTTGCTTCGCGCCAAGGCGATGCTGCTGCCGGGCGTGCGCTTCACGCTCGGGGTGGAAAAGGCCGGGAAGATCGAGATTACCGAGTGGCATTTCCCGGAAGGCATCCGGGGGTATTTTTCCACGGCGATCGGGGCGCTCGAGCCGGTGGCGGAGCCGTTCTTCGGTGAGCGATACATTGCGGCACAGTCGGAATCGGACAGCTTTGCCGAAGGGGAGGGGGCGCTCTGGGCGATTGCCTGGACGCCCGAAGGCGAAATCGTCGCCGAGTCCTACGTCAACATGATTCCGACCCGGCATGGTGGTACGCATGTGTCGGGTCTGCGCGAGGGCGTGTACAACGCGATCCGGAACTTCATCGACCACCATGCTATGGGCCAGCGCGGCCTGAAAGTGGTGTCGGAGGATGTCTGGTCGCGTGCGTCGTACGTGCTTTCGGTGAAGATGCTCGATCCGCAGTTCAAGGGGCAGGTCAAGAACGAGCTCATTTCGCGCGACGGGGTGAAGCTCACCTCGCAGATGGTGCGCGACCCGTTCGAGCTCTGGCTGTCGCAGAACGTGGACGAGGGCAAGCGTATCGCCGAGCTGGTGATGCGCCAGGCGGTGGCACGGACGCGAGCCGCGCAGAAAGTGGAGCGGCGCAAGACCTCCGGCGTGGCGGTCCTGCCCGGCAAGCTGACCGACTGTGCGTCGGACGATCCGGATCGCAATGAACTCTTCATCGTGGAGGGCGATTCGGCGGGTGGTTCGGCCAAGCAGGCCCGCGACAAGGAATTCCAGGCGGTGCTGCCGCTCAAGGGCAAGCCGAAGAACACCTGGCAGGACGAGCAGGCGACGCTGTTCTCCAACAAGGAGATCGAGGCGATCGCGATGGCGATTGGTGTCGATCCGCACAAGCTCGCCGATCCTTCCGACCTGTCCGGCCTGCGCTACCGCAAACTGGTGATCCTGGCTGATGCGGACGTCGACGGCTCGCATATTCAGGTGCTGCTGCTGACGCTGTTCTTCCGGCATTTTCCGAAGCTGATCCACGGCGGCCATGTGTACGTGGCGCAGCCGCCGCTGTTCCGGATCGACGTGCCTTCGATGGGCAAGGGCAAGCCGGCGAGAAAGCTCTACGCGCTTGACCGGCTCGAACTCGAAGGCATCGAGGAAAAGCTCGCCGACGAGGGCGTGAAGGAAGGCAACTGGGCGGTCAGCCGCTTCAAGGGTCTGGGCGAAATGAGTCCGGAGCAGCTCTGGGAGACGACGCTGAACCCCGACACGCGACGGATGCTGCCGGTGCGCGTTGATGATGCCGCTCTTGAGCAGGATCTCGAGGTGTTCAACATGATGATGGCGAGGGAAAACGCCTCGCAGCGCCGCGAGTGGATGGAGGAGTACGGCAACCTCGTGGACGCAGATATTTCCTGACCGTGTGACGGCAATGGGAAATCAGAACGACCTTTTTGATGGAATGAATCAAACCCCGATGGATCAGGACAACAAGCCGGCGAAACGCCCGGAGGCGGGCAAGGGCGCAGGCGGTGGCGGCATGCCGCCGCATTTCGCGCCGATATCGGGCGAGTACGGCGACAGTCTGCCGCTCGCGCGCTACGCCTCCACGCAATACCTTCAGTATGCGATCGCAACCGTCAAGGATCGCGCACTGCCGCGCGTCGCCGACGGCCAGAAGCCGGTGCAGGCGCGGATTCTCTACGCGATGTGGGAGATGGGCGGCAAGGCGGGAACGCCGCGCAAGAAATCCGCGCGCGTGGTCGGCGATGTGCTCGGCAAATTTCACCCGCACGGCGATGCGTCGGTGTACGACGCGCTGGTGCGGATAGCGCAGAATTTCACACTTCGTTATCCGCTGGTCGATGGCGAAGGTAATTTCGGGTCGCGCGATGGTGACGACCCGGCGGCGATGCGCTACACGGAGGCGCGCCTCACGCGCTTTGCGGAAGTGTTGCTCGGCGAACTCGACAGCGGCACGGTCGACTACGCGCCGAACTATGACGGCAGCCTGGAAGAGCCGCAGGTCCTGCCGGCGCGTCTGCCGGTGGTGCTGCTCAACGGCGCATCGGGCATTGCGGTGGGCATGGCGACCGAAGTGCCGAGCCACAATCTGAACGAAGTGGCGAACGCGGCTATCGCTATGGTGCGCGACCCGGAGATCAGCGTCGCGGGACTGATGCGCTCGATCAAGGGGCCGGACTTTCCCGGAGGCGGGCAGATCATCACGCCCCGTTCGGAGATGCGCGATGCGTACTCCTCCGGCCGCGGGTCGATTCGCGTGCGTGCGCGCTGGACGATCGAGCGGCTCGCGCGCGGGCAGTGGCAGGTGGTGGTGCATGAGTTGCCGCCCGGAACGTCTTCGCGCAAGGTGCTGGAGGAGATCGAGTCGATCACCAACCCGCAGCCCAAGGCGGGCAAGAAGTCGCTGTCGCCGGATCAGCAGCGCGAAAAGCAACTGTTGCTGTCGATGCTAGACAAGACACGTGACGAATCCGACCGCACGCATCCGGTCCGGCTGGTGTTCGAGCCGAAGACCTCGCGCCTGGACGAAAACGAATTCGTGAATCTCCTGCTCGCCAAGACGAGCATGGAGACCAATACATCGCTGAATTTCGTGATGGTGGGTCTGGACGGCCGGCCGACGAGCAAGAACCTGCGCGATGTCCTGTTCGAGTGGGTGGAGTTCCGACGTACGACGATCACCCGTCGTACGCGATTCCGGCTTAACAAGGTGCTCGACCGCATCCATGTGCTTGAGGGTCGCCAGCTGGTTCTGTTGAATGTCGATCAGGTGATCAAGATCATCCGCAACGCGGACGATCCGATGGCCGACCTGATGCAGGCGTTCAAGCTGAGCGAGCGGCAGGCCGAGGACATCCTCGAGATGCGCCTGCGGCAATTGGCCAAGCTGGAGCACATCAAGATCGAACAGGAACTGTCAGAGCTGAAGGGCGAGCAGAAAAAGCTCGACAAGGTGCTGAACGACAAGGCGGCGCTCGACGATGTGATGATTACGGAAATAGAGGCAGACGCGAAGGCCTTCGGCGACAAGCGCCGCACCGTGATCGAAGAATCGGAAAAGGCGGTGGTGGAAATTCCGGTGATCGACGAACCTCTCACCGTGATCTTCTCGAAGAACGGCTGGGTGCGATCCCGCCAGGGATGGGAGGTCGAACCGGCGGGGCTCTCGTTCAAGGAAGGCGACGGTCTGCTTTCGCTGATCAAGTGCCGCACTGTCGACCCGGTGATCTTCCTCGACTCCTTGGGGCGCGCCTACACGGTGAACGCGGGCGATCTTCCGCCCGGGCGAGGGGATGGCGTTCCTGCCTCCTCGCTGGTTGAACTGCAGCCAGGCGGGCGCATCCTGTTCGTGGTTGCCGGCAAGCCGGACACGGCGGTCATGGTGGCATCCACCGGTGGCTATGGGTTCCTGTCGAAAATCTCCGACATGGCCTCCAACCGCAAGGCGGGTCGCGAATTCATGACCCTGGACGAAGGCGAGACTCCGGTCTCGCCGGTGGTGTATGAGCCGGCCGGGGCCAAATCGGTGGCGACTGTCTCGGCGGAAGGGCGGCTGCTAGTGTTCGGCATCGACGAGATGCGCGCGCTGGCACGCGGTCGCGGCGTGATCCTGATGGGCCTGGAGAAGGGCGAAAAGCTGGTTGCGACCGCGATCCTTCACGGTCGATCGGTGAAGGTCCAGGGCCAAGGGCGCGGCGGCAAGGACAAGGATATGGATATCTCCGGCGAGAAACTCGAGCACTACCGTGGCCACCGCGCGCGGATGGGCCGGGTGCTGCCCGACAAGATCAAGCCGACGGGGCTAGGCAGCTAGCTGCGTAGTACATGCTAGACTGAAGTACTGAGGAATCGGGTTGCGTCGAGTGCAAAACACACTGCCGATCCGTTCCGCCGATCAACGGCGGGCCTCCCCGCATTGCAGCGTGGTGAACCTGGTCAGGTCCGGAAGGAAGCAGCCACAGCTACTTACTGCAAGTGCCGGGGGCAAGGCTCGCCACCCATTCCGGCGGTGCTCGTCGCGAGCGTCGTCCTCCCCTCTCCCTGACCAGGGGAGGGGATGCGGAACCGGACCCTTCGCGTTGTAAAATCAACGAATGAGCTATCAGGTTCTCGCCCGGAAGTGGCGCCCGCGAAATTTCGAGACCCTGGTGGGCCAGGAGCATGTGGTCAAGGCATTGACCAACGCACTGGATCAGCAGCGCCTGCATCACGCCTACCTGTTCACCGGCACGCGCGGCGTCGGCAAGACCACGATTGCCCGGATTCTTGCCAAGTCGCTCAATTGCGAGGCCGGGATCACCTCCAAGCCGTGTGGAAAATGCTCGGCCTGCGTTGAAATCGACGCGGGACGGTTTGTCGACTTGATCGAGGTGGATGCCGCGACCAACACCAAGGTCGAGGAGATGCGGCAATTGCTCGAGAACGCGGTCTATTCGCCGACGCGCGGCCGCTTCAAGGTCTACGTGATCGACGAAGTCCACATGCTCTCGACCTCTGCGTTCAACGCGATGCTGAAGACTCTGGAGGAACCGCCGCCACACATCAAATTCATTCTGGCGACGACCGATCCGCAGAAAATTCCGGTGACGGTGCTTTCACGCTGCCTGCAGTTCAGCCTGAAGCAGATGCCGGCCTCGGCGATCGTGGAGCATCTCGGGAGGGTGCTGGAGGCCGAGGCGATCAAGTTCGAACTGCCTGCGATACGCCTGATCGCGGCCTCGGCGCGCGGCAGCATGCGCGATGCGTTGTCGCTGATGGATCAGGCGATCGCCTTCAGCCCCGGAGTTGTAACGCAGGTCGAAGTCTCTTCGATGCTCGGTACGGTTGATGACAGCTATCTCTTCGACATTTTGTCGAGCCTTTGCGCGGGCGACGCGGTCGCCGCGCTGGCGATTGCGGACAAGATGGAGGCGATCAACATCGCGTTCGACAGTGCCTTGCAGGAACTGGCGTCGCTTTTGCATCGACTTGCTCTTGCGCAGCGTGCGCCTGCCGCAATCGGGGATGAAGACATTCGCAAACCGGCGATGCTCGATCTCGCGGCAAAGATCGCGGCGGAAGACCTGCAGCTTTACTACCAGATAGCGGTGCACGGGCGGCAGGATCTTCCGTATGCGCCGGATCCCTATGCGGGCTTTACCATGGCCCTGTTGCGCATGTTTGCGTTCAGGCCTGATACCGGGAATGGCGCGGCGGCATCGCCAAGGCAGCAGACCACCGCGGCAGTGCGTCCGAAAGCTCCGGAGAGTGGAGTGGCCGCGCCGGTCGAACTCACGAGTGCGGCCGGTCCTGTGCCGGTGGCCGCATTGGAGCTCACCGACTGGCCGCAGGCGGTTCGTTCACTCAATGTCACAGGATTCGCCCGCCAGCTTGCGCAGCAGAGCGAACTGGAAGGGGTAGACGGGGATCTGATCAAGTTGCGTGTGCCGGCTTCGGCGCGTCAGATGACCGAGAAAGCCTACCAGGACAAGCTCAGGGCCGGGCTCGAGGAGTTTCTCGGCCGACCGGTCCGGCTGCAACTTTCGGTAGGCGGATCGACGACGAACAGCGCGCAGGACAGGGCGGTAAGCGCGATAGGTCAGGATGTGTTCGTGCGCGAAATGATGGAACAGCTCGACGCAACGATCGTCAATTCTTCGATCAAGCCGGCGAGCTAGCCAGCGGGCAAGAGGCGTGCCCCCTCGGGGCCAATCAACAAGTCACGGAGCAAGGAATGATCAACAAGGGTCAGCTTTCGGGTCTCATGAAGCAGGCGCAGCAGATGCAGGAAAAGATGCAGCGCATGCAGGAGAGCCTCGGCAGTCTTGAAGTGGAAGGACAGTCAGGGGCGGGTCTGGTGAAGGTCACGATGACCTGCAAGCACGAAGTCAGACGCGTCCAGATCGACCCTTCCCTGCTTGGGGATGATCGGGACATGCTCGAGGATCTCGTGGCCGCTGCCATGAACGACGCAAGCCGCAAGGTCGAGACGACGGTGCAGGAGAAGATGGCCGGTGTGACGGCGGGTCTTCCGATTCCGCCGGGCATGAAGTTGTTCTGATTTACCTGGGGATGCTCGACATGCGGGCAACACGGGACCGCGCACGACTGCGGCAAGCGCGATGAAGTCACCGTCCTCCCTCGAGGAACTGATCGAGTCCTTGCGTTGCCTGCCGGGAGTCGGGCCGAAGGCTGCGCAGCGGATGGCCTATCATCTCCTGCAATACGACCGCGAAGGTGCGCGACGGCTTGCGGTGTCGCTCGGTTCCGCGCTCGGCTCGATACGCCGCTGCACGAAGTGCAATACATTTACCGAAGACGAGATCTGCACGGTATGCAGTTCGGCAAAGCGTGATCCATCCCTTCTGTGCGTGGTGGAATCGCCGGCGGATCTGTTGATGATGGAGCAGACGCATGCCTACGGCGGGATGTACTTTGTATTGATGGGGCGTCTGTCGCCGCTCGACGGAATCGGGCCGCGGGAGATCGGGCTTGATGTGCTTGCGCATCGGGTCGCCGACCATGCGGTGAAGGAAGTCATCGTCGCGACCAATTTCACCAACGAAGGCGAGGCGACGGCCCATTACATCGGCGAGTTGCTGAAGGGCAGGGATGTCCGGGTTTCTCGGATTGCCCGCGGTATTCCCGTGGGCGGGGAACTTGAATACGTTGATACGGGCACGCTTGCCCAGGCACTAGTGGAGCGAAGACAGGTATGACTACAGCGAGGAAGCCTCTGGAGGGGCTGAAGGTTCTTGAACTCGGCCAGTTGATCGCAGGTCCGTTTGCAGGGAAGTGCTTTGCCGAATTCGGCGCGGACGTGATCAAGGTGGAGCCGCCCGGCAGCGGCGACCCGCTGCGCAAATGGCGCAGTCTGCACAACGGGACATCACTCTGGTGGTTTGTTCAGAACCGCGCGAAGAAGTCGATCACCGTCGATCTCCGCGTGCCCGACGGGCAGGAGATCGTGCGCAAGCTCGCGCTCGATGCCGATGTGATCATCGAAAATTTCCGGCCTGGCACGATGGAGAAATGGGGCCTGGGTTACGAAGCACTGTCCAAAGTTAATCCGGGGCTGGTGATGCTGCGCCTGTCGGGGTTCGGCCAGACAGGGCCGATGCGTGATCAGGCCGGGTTCGGCTCGGTGGGCGAGTCGATG
>CANIEV010000170.1 GCA_947466535.1 Betaproteobacteria bacterium | reverse complement strand
GGAGCGAGAGCGGCTGGGCGGGCGGCGTGTACCAGTGGGAGACGCTGGAAGATGCCAAGGCCTTCTACTCCGGCGCATGGCTCGAGGGCATCGTCGAGCGCTACGGCATGAAGCCGCAGATCGAGTACTACGAGGTGTTCGCCGTCACCGACAACACCCGCGGCACAGTGCAGACCTTCGACAAGCCGGCAAAGGCTGCGTAAGCAGCCGCTCCATTCGAAGCGGCGTAAGCAGTGGAACGCCGCTAAGGCGGCGTTAGCCGCCGTTGCTCGCGAAAGCGGCGTTAGCCGCCGTTACTTGCAAAGCGGCAGAGGCGGCAAGGCCGCCTAAGCCCCCGCTGTTTCCTTCTTCTTCTCGGGCGGCGCGACGGTGCTCACCGCGAGCCGCTTCCACTGCTTGGTCGGCTTGCCCTCGCGCTGAAGACCCAGCTCGCGCCAGAAGAGGCGCCGGAGCGTGACGATGCCCATGTCGGAGATTCCGAGCAGCTCGTCCTCGCGGTCGGCGATCCGGCCCTGACCACGCACCGCCACGTAGTCCTGGGCGAAGGTGAGACCGACGAGGATGTCTTCCGGGTCGGGATAGATACGCTTGTGGAACAACTCGTCGTGATGCGCCGGCGCCTGGTAGTCGCCGAATTTCGCGAAGTGGTCGAGGAAATGCCTGTCCGCCTCGGGCGTGGTGGACTGCGTGCTCCAGAGGAAAAACCGCGTCCCGTTCTCGTCGTCGTTGGGAACCGCGAACACCGAAATGTCGATCCAGGGCGCGTCCTTCGTGAGTCCCGGCACATTGATGTAGTTGTTGTTCGGGAAGTTCCAGTTGCTCTTGCGCACCGAGACCGTGGCGCCCGGCCGAAGCGCGGTCTGCTCGAGACCGGCGTCGGTCTCCGCATACGAGAGGTCCGGAATATCCTCGCTCACCGCTTCGCCGAAGGGCCCAACCCAGAAACCCTGGTGCGCAAAACTCACATGCACTGCATCGAGCGAGTTCTCGATCTGCTGGAACCAGTTGCAGTCCCAGTGCTCCTCCAGCGCCACCACCAGCGCGCCCGGTTTCTCGAAGGCGGCGCGGCGCGGCAGGTCGAATTCCGGCGCCGGGCCCTCGCCCATCCAGGCGAACACCAGGCCAAAGTATTCGTGCACCGGGTAACCGGCGATGCGCACGTTCGGCAGCCCGGGATCCTTCTCCGCCGGGCGCCGGGTGCACTGGCCGGTGCCGTTGTACTGCCAGCCGTGGTAATGGCAGCGGATCTCCTCGCCGATGATCTTGCCGGTGTTCAGGACCGACCTGCGATGCGCACAGCGGCCGCCGATCAGATGGGCCTTGCCGCTTGCGCCACGGTAGAGCGTCAGGTCCTCGCCGAGGATGCGCAGGGACTTCGCCTGCCCCGCCTCGAGCGAGCGCGACAGCGCCACCGGATGCCAGAACTTGCGCAGGAGCTTGCCCATCTCGGTGCCGGGCGCGCATTGGGTGAGCAGCTTGAACTGCTCGATCCTGTCGTTCGACGCGTTGTTCGCGGAAGCCGGCTGACTCATTTCGTCTCCTCCTTGCTTGGCACTCTGGCACGATGGTGTCGCCTGGCACTATTATCAACGCTAATCGTCCCGCGGGAGAAGCACCCCATGCGCTCGGCCCCTCGTTCCGGAATCGCCCGTGTTCTGCGGCAACTGCTGTTTCTCGCCCTGACATTCCTTCTGCCGCAGGCGGCGAATGCGCAGGCCTGGCCCGCCCGGCCGGTACGCATGGTGGTCCCGTCCTCCCCCGGAGGCGGACTCGACTCCCTCGCACGGATACTCACCGCAAGACTGACGGAGATCTGGGGCCAGCCGATCGTGCTCGACAACAAGCCGGGCGCGAATTTCATCATCGGCACCGACGCGGTCGCCAAGGCCTCGCCTGACGGCTACACGCTGCTCTACGTACCCAGCCCCGCGCTCACCACCAACCCGGTGGTGATCAGCGATCTGCCCTATAACCCCTTGCGCGACCTGATCCCGATCAGCGTGCTCACGCGCAGCCCGTTCGTGCTGCTGGTGAACAACGACGTCCCGGTGAAAACGATCCCCGAGCTGCTTGTGTATCTTCGCGCCAACCCGGGCAAGCTCAACCACGGCTCCAACAGCGCGAGCACCCGGCTGGTGTCGGAACTCTTCAAGTCACTTGCGAAGGTGGAGTACGTCGAGATCAACTACAAGGGCGGCGCACAGTCGGCGATGAGCACCGCGAGCGGCGAGACGCAGCTGAGCTTTGTCGATGCCGCCACCTCCACCGCGCTCAGCCAGGCGGGTAGGGTGCGCGCGATGGCCGTGACCACCCCGCAGCGCTACAAGCTGCGCCCCGACATCCCGACCCTCGACGAAGCCGGAGTTCCCGGCTATGCGAGCACCGGCTGGACCGTGGTGATGGCTCCCGCCAAGACGCCCGCCGACATCATCTCGAAGATCAACGCCGACCTGCTGCGTGTGATCGCCCTGCCCGACGTGACCCAGCGCATCGAAGCGGTGGGCAACGAAGTGCTCGGCAGCAGCCCGGAGGAGTCGCTCCAGATGCTTCGCGGCGAAACCGAGAAATGGGCGCGCCTGGTGAAGGAGCGGAACATCCGCTTCCAGTAGCAGGGCCTTTTATCGGGGAAATGTTGAACATTTTCCCCAAAAGACCAGTATCCGCGCCTGAAAGCGGGCAGTTTTAGTCCAATTCTGGTGCAGACTATCCCACCCAGCGCGCCACCTCGCCGATCGCCGCGCGCTCGGTGCGAAAGCTGTTGACCGGATGCGCGTGGTCGCCGTAGCCGAAGGAAATGCCGCAGACCATCTTGCGCCCTTCCGGAATGCCGAAGTGCTCGCGAACGAGACCGGGGTAGTTGGCAAGCGCCGCCTGCAGAATGGTATCGACACCCACCGACTGCGCGGCAAGGGTGAACGCACCTAGGTAGATGCCCACGTCCACGCCCCCCCAGAAGCCGAGGTTCTCGTCGGTGGTGACCAGCGCCACGTGCGGCGCACCGAACAGGCGGAAGTTCTCCAGCGCCTGCCGCTGCGCGCCGGCGCGGTCCTCGCGGGTGATGCCCAAAGCGCCGTAGAGCTGAACCGCGCAGCGCACCCGGCGCTTCTGCGCATCCCCGACGTAACGCGCGGGGAATTCGAAATCGGGATCCGGCGTGGCGCCGGAGCTGGCCTTCTCGAACAGCGCGGCGCGAAACCGCTCCAGCGGTTCGCCGCTCACAATCGTGAGCTGCCAGGGCTGGGTGTTGCACCAGGAGGCACTCTTCTGCGAAAGCTCGAGGATGCGTTCGATGTCGGCACGCGGCACCGGTTTGGTGAGGAATTGGCGGGTGCTGAAGCGTTTTACGAGGGCTTGTTCGAGTTCCATGAGGCTTGTCCGGTAGTTACGGGTTCACGCTGTCTACGAGTCTGGCGAGAATACGGGCACCGTCACCCCGCTGTCGAGCCGCGTAGCCCGCTCGTAGTCCGGGCTGCGACAACGCTGCTGCTTCAGTGCGTCCGCACCGAATACGCGAGCAGCACCGAGGTGAAGGCAAACAGGATCATCGCCGAGAGCGCAAGCGACCAGTGGATGCCGATCATGCTGCCGACCACGCCCACCGTGACGCCGCTGAAGGCGCGCATGCCCATGCTGAAGGTGGTGAACACGCCGATCACCCTGCCGCGGAGTTCGTGCGGCGCGTGCATCTGCACCAGGGTCTGTGCCATCGCAAAAAAGGCGAGATTCAGAAAGCCTGCCACGCACATCAGCGCCACCGCGAGCGGATAGCTGGTGGACGCGGCGAATCCCGCAACCGCGATGCACCAGGCCATCGCAAGCAGGATGGCGGTGCGCACTGACGGCGGCAGCAGGCTGCGGCTCTCGAGGATGACGCCTGCGACAAGCGCGCCGAGCGCATCGGCCGCGTACAGGAGCGTGTACGAGGCGCCATCCTTTCCATGGCCGAGGTCGTGCGCGTACTCGGGCATCTGCGACTGGTAGGCATTGCCCACCATCAGCGAGGCGCCGCCGGCGAGCAGCGTCATCAACAGAATGGTCGGGTTGCTCGCGGTGGCGCGAAGGCCGGCGACCATGTCCGCCCATCCGCCGCGGGCGGTGGTGCGCGCCGCGCCCGGCTTTTTCTCGCCGTAACGCGTGCGCCACATCCAGACGATGACCGGCACGAACATGAATACGTTGAGCAGGATCGCGGTAGCGGGCGAGAGCACCAGCATCATCGCGCCGCCGATGGCCGGACCGACCAAAAGCCCTAGCATGCGCGAGCTGGTGGTGAGACGTACCGCGCTTTGCAGTTCCTTCGGCTCCACGATGTCGTGGATCATCAGCTGCTGCGCGGGCGTAACGATCACGCCGGCGATGCCGTGCAGGCAGAGCAGCACCACCGCATGCCACATCTGCAGCGAATCGGTAAGAAACAACAGGCCCCAGGCGAGCGACACCAGCATGAAGATGCCCATGCCGATCTGGATCAGACGGCGCGCATCGAAGCGGTCCGCCAGCGCGCCCATGTACACCGAGAAGAACAGGAACGGCAGCCAATGGGTAAGGATGGCCACGCCGCCAAGCGCCGGCGAGTGGAACTTCTCGAACATCATCCAGTAGCTGATGACGTGCTCGATGCTGTCGGCGGTCATCGACAGCGCGGTGACGAGAAAGAACTGCCGGTAACCGGTATGGCGAAGCGCGGCGAAGGAAGGCGGTGCGGCCATGCTCGGTGTCTGCCTCAGTGTCGACGCGTGAAGGCAAGCAGCCCGAGGGTGATCGTGAGCAGCACCAGCGCAGCCAACGCGAGCGACCAGTGGATGCCGATCAGTGCGCCGACCATGCCGATGGTGATGCCGCTGAAGGCCCGCAGGCCGTTATTCGCCATGTTGTATACGCCCACCAGCCGTCCGCGCAGATGGTCCGGCGCGTGCAGCTGCACCAGGGTCTGCGACATCGAACTCGAGGTGAGATAGAGGAAACCCGCGATCAGCATCAGCACCACCGCCAGCGGGTAGCTGGTGGACATCGCGAATCCGGCGATCGCGATACACCAGAAAAAGGTAAGCGCGATCGCGACGCTCGGGCTGGCCTTGAGCAGGCCGCGGCTCTCCAGAATCATGCCGCCCGCGAACGCACCGGCGGCGTTGGCCGCGAGCAGCACGCTGTAGGACCAGTCGGCGCGCTCCGAGCCGAGGTCGTGCGCGAATTCGGGCATCTGCGCCATGTAGGCACTGCCCACCAGCAAGGACGAAGCCCCGCCGAGCATGATCATCGAGATCACGGTGCGGTTGCCCGCGGCCTCGCGCACCGCCGCGCGCAATTCGGCGAAACCGACGCCGTGCGCGACACCCGGCGCCTTCGGCCGGGGAAGGCCGTAGGGCGCGCGACGCAGCCAGATGATCAGCGGGAGATAAAAGACCATATTGGCGAGCAACCCGTAGGCCGGCCCGAGCGCGAGCAGCAGCACGCCGCCCACGCCCGGCCCCATCAGCACGCCGAGAAAGCGCGCGGTCGAATTCAGCCGCACCGCGCTCTGCAGCGCCTCCTTGGGCACCATGTCGTGGACGATGATCTGGCCGGGCGTCGCCCAGATGACGCCCGCGAGACCATGAATGGTGAGCAGCACCACCGCATGCCAGGCTTCGAGCTGATCGGTGAAGAAAAGCAGCCCCCAACCCAGTGACGCCAGCGCAAACAGGCCCTGCGCAACCTGGATCAGCCGTCGCTTGTCAAAGCGATCGGCCAGAGCGCCGGCGTAAATCGAGAGGAACAGGAAGGGCAGCCAGTGGGTGAGAATCGCCACGCCGCCGAGCGCCGGCGAATGGAATTTCTCGTACAACATCCAGTAGCTGATCACATGCTCGATGTTGTCCGCCATCATCGCGATGGCCGAGGTAAAGAAATAGGCGCGGTAACCGGGGTAGCGGAGCGCCGCAAAGGACTTCGGGGAAGACATGCTGTTCCGGGGAGGGGGGCAATCCCGAGTATCGCAGAAAGGCATCCGGGTTCGCTGAACACCGCCTGACGCATGACCTCGCCGCAGTTATGGTCATCGGTCATGGACATCTTCGGAACCGCCGCATTTGCGCCAAAATGCGGCTTCACCACGAGGACATACAATGCACCCCTGCGATCTCAGCGCAACCGACGCCCGTTTCCTGATCGGCGCAAAAAAGCTCTCGCCGACCGAACTGCTGCAATCCTGCCTCGAGCGGATCGAGCACGTGAACAGCCGCGTGAATGCGGTGGTCGCGATCGATCACGAGCGTGCGCTGCGCGAAGCACGCGCCGCCGAAGCCGCGGTGATGCGCGGCGATGAACTCGGCCTGCTGCACGGCCTGCCGGTGGGTATCAAGGACCTTGTCGACACCGAGGGCCTGCGCACCACCTACGGCTCACCGGTGTTCCGCGAGCAGGTACCCGCAAAAGACGGCGCGGTGGTTACCACGCTGCGCCGCGCCGGTGGCATCGTCTGCTTCAAGACCAACACACCCGAATGGGGTGCAGGCGGCAACACCTTCAACCCGGTGTACGGCGTCTCGGGCAATCCGTTCGCACCGCCGCTCACCTGCGGCGGTTCGTCCGGCGGCTCGGCGATCGCGCTCGCCACCGGCATGCTGCCGCTGGCGCAAGGGTCGGACAACGCGGGCAGCCTGCGCATCCCCGCGTCCTTCTGCGGCGTCACCGGCATGCGTCCCACCGCGGGACTCGTTCCCTCCGAGTCACGCCCCTTCGGTCCCACCCACTTCATGGTCGAAGGCCCGATGGGACGCAGCTCACGCGACGTGCTGCTGATGCTGAGTGTAATGGCCAGTGACAACCCGCTCGATCCGCTTGCATCGCATGTCAATCCGGCGCTGCGCCACGACGCACCGCCCGCCGACCTGTCGCGGCTGCGCGTCGCCTTCACCCCCGATCTCGGCGGCTTCGCGCCGATCGAACCGAAGCTGCGATCACTGTTCGAGGCGCGCACCTCGGGACTGCGCGGTCTGTTCCGCGAGTCGATGAATGCCTCGCCCGACTTCACCAACGCCAACACGATCTACGAAACCCTGCGCGCGTTCGTATTCGTCGGCACCTGGCAGGACCGGATGCATGCCGAGCCCGACAAGTGGGGACGCCTTGTCACCGACAACTACAAGGAGGGGCTGAAACTGAGCGTCGCCGACATCGCGGATGCGCACATCGGGTGGACCAGGCTCTACCGCGCCGCGCAGCACTTCTTCCAGGACGTGGACCTTCTCATCCTGCCGACGATGGGCATTTATCCCTGGCCCAAGCACGACATCTTTCCCTCGCATATCGGCGAGCACGCAGTGTCGCACTACGTGGACTGGGTGCGCATGACCTATGCGATCACCCTGCTCAATCAGCCCTGCATCTCGATTCCCTGCGGCGTGGACGACCGTGGCCTTCCCTTCGGCCTGCAACTCGTCGCGCGGCGCGGACAGGATGCCTTCCTCATGCAGGCAGCGATCGCGCTGGAGGAAGTGCTCGGAGCCGACCCGGTCACCGCTCGGCCGGTGCCGGATCTCGCATGGCTTGCAAAACAGCCAGCGGAGGATCCACTGGCGAGGCCGGTGAAGTAGCATCGACCCGACACGTCTTTTCGGACACGCACGATGAAACGCCTACTTGCCTGCCTTCCGTTCGCACTCCTCGTCGTCACCGCAAGCGTGCAGGCCCAGTCGGATGCCTACCCGTCGCGCCCGGTGCGCATCATCGTCACCGTGCCACCCGGCGGCGCGGCGGATTTCATCGCGCGGCTGGTCGGCACGAAGATGGCGGAGTCCCTCGGCCAGCCGGTGCTGGTGGAGAACCGCGCCGGCGCGAGCGGCACGATCGCCGCCGACGCGGTGGCGAAGTCCGCGCCCGACGGGTACACGCTGCTGCAGAACTCGATCACCACCCACGGCATCGGCCCGCACCTCTACGCGAAGCTGCCCTACGACTCGATCCGCGACTTCGCGCCGATCACCATGCTCGCGCGCCTGCCGCTGATCATGACGGTGAACGCCGGCGTGAAGGCGAACACGGCGCAGGAATTCGTCGCGCTCGCGAAGGCGCAGCCGGGCAAATTCGGCTTTGCCTCCTCCGGCAACGGCGGCGCGCCGCACATGGCGGGCGAACTCTTCAGGAGCGCGACCGGCGCCGACCTCCTGCACGTGCCCTACAAGGGCAGTGGCCCGGCGGTGGCGGATCTGGTGAGCGGTCAGGTGCAGGTGATGTTCGACGGTGCGCCCTCGCTGCTGCCGCACATCCGCAGCGGCAAGCTGCGCGCGATCGGCGCGGCGAGCGCGCAACGCAACCGGCTTCTGCCCGAGGTGCCGACCTTCGCAGAAGCAGGTTTTCCCGGCGTGGATGTCGCGCTCTGGTACGGCATGCTCGCGCCCGCCGCCACGCCGCCCGCAATCATTGCCCGGCTGAATGCCGAGATCCTGAAGGCGCTGAACGCGCCCGATGTGCGCGAGCGCTTCGCCGCGCAGGGCACCGAGGCGATGGGCGGCACGCCCGGGGAGGCGGCCATCTTCATCCGCAGCGAAATCGAGCGCTGGGGTCCGGTGGTGAAAAAAGCCGGCGTGAAGGCCGACTGACCATGGCCGACGTCACCACGGGAGTCACTGACGCGCTTTCGCGCCTGATGGTCGAGTCGCGCTGGGCGGAT
>CANIEV010000169.1 GCA_947466535.1 Betaproteobacteria bacterium | reverse complement strand
GGTACTGACAACAACGGCGCGAATTGTATCAGATGCGCCATAAAAGTCATAAAACTTCGTTAATTCATGTACATACCGCCATTCACATGAAGTGTGGTTCCGGTAATGTAGCTGGCGTCCGGAGATGCAAGAAAAACAACTGCTGCGGCAATGTCCTCGCTGCTGCCAAGGCGTCCGAGCGGTATCTGGGACAGGAGTGCTTCACGTTGCGCTTCGGGCAACGCCCGGGTCATGTCGGTGTCGATGAAACCCGGGGCAATGCAATTGACGGTGATGGCGCGACTCCCAATCTCGCGGGCAAGCGCTCGGGTCATGCCTGCCACGCCCGCCTTGGCGGCCGCGTAATTGATCTGCCCGGCATTGCCCGAGGATCCGACAACCGAAGTAATGCTGATGATTCTTCCGGTGCGCACCTTCATCATTCCACGGAGGACTGCCTTGGAGAGGCGAAATACGGAGCTCAGGTCGGTATCTATGACCGCATCCCACTCCTCTTCCTTCATGCGGATCGCGAGGTTGTCCTGGGTCACACCGGCGTTGTTGACCAGGATGCCGACCGAACCGAATTCCTTTTCGACGCTGGCAACCAGGGTTTCGACTCCGGCGGTGTCACGAACATCGAGAATTGCGCCACGCCCGCGTACGCCTGCCTCCGAAAGGTACGCCGTGATCCCGGCGGCTCCACTCTCGCTAGTAGCCGTCCCGACCACCGTTGCGCCCTTGGCACCAAGCGCCATCGCAATGCCACGACCTATTCCGCGAGACGCTCCTGTCACCAACGCGATTCGACCGTCAAGCATTTTCGCCTCCCACGATCTGCAATCCCTGGTCCAGTCCGGCCCGATCGGCAAGGGCGATCCCCCGGAGGTCGGGACTGATGCGTTTCGCGAGCGGTGCGAGCACCTTTCCCGGCCCGCATTCAAGAACGTGGCTCGCGCCCGCCGCCGCTAGCGCACGAACACAATCTACCCAGCGGACCGGGTGGTCTGCCTGCCCGGCCAACGCGTTGCGAATCTCGTCAGGGGTTCTGCGCTGCAGCGCATCGACGTTGTGCACCGCCGGGATTCGCGGCATCTTCACATCCAGTATGGCCAGGGCCTCGCGCAACCTGACCGCCGCAGGTGCAAGAAGGGAGGAATGGAAAGGTGCGCTGACCGGCAGAATCACCGCACGTTTGGCCCCGCGCGCCTTGGCCGAGTCGACGGCGCGAGCGACAGCGGTTGCGTGCCCCGCAATCACGACCTGGCCCGGCGCATTGAAATTCACGGCTTCGACCGTCTGTCCTTGAGCAGCCTCCGCACAGGCTTCGATAGCCGCATCATCGTCCAGGCCGAGCAGGGCTGCCATTGCGCCCTCGCCCGCCGGCACCGCCTCCTGCATCGCCTGCGCGCGAAATCTGACCAGCGGCAGGCAGTCAGCGAAGGTAATAGAGCCTGCCACGACAAGTGCGGTGTATTCGCCGAGACTGTGACCGGCAACGATGGCCGGTTTGGCACCACCCAGCGCTCGCCACGCACGATAAACGGCGTAGCCCGCCGCCACCATCACGGGTTGTGTATTGACGGTGCTGTTGAGATCCGCTGCAGGACCTTCGCTGATCAGCTTGCCGATATCCTGCCCGAGGATGTCCGATGCCTCGGCGAGAGTGTCACGAATCTCGGGAAGATCGCCGTAGGCCGCCATCATGCCGACCGACTGCGACCCCTGCCCCGGAAACACCATTGCAAACGTCATCTCAACGCCCCATCGATTTCATTTCAGTGCAGCGCCACATCACATTTGGACGAGCGCCGCTCCCCATGTAAACCCCCCGCCCACGCCCTCGAGCATCACCTTATGGCCAGGCCTAACGCGACCGTCCCGTACGGCGACATCAAGCGCAAGCGGCACCGAAGCTGCCGATGTATTTCCGTGCCTGTCGACAGTGATGATCACTTTCGAGCTGTCCATGCCAAGGCGCTTGGCCGTGGCTTCGAGAATCCGCACATTCGCCTGATGTGGAATAAGCCAGTCGATGTCTGCGATCGTCAGCCCGCACTGATCGAGCGTTTCCCGCGCCGCCTCGTCGAGCACGCGGACCGCAAACTTGAACACCGCCTGGCCATCCATCTGAAGAAAGGGCGAACCGATCACCTTGCCACCGCACACGTTGCCGGGCACGGATAGGATGTCCGAATAAGCGCCATCGGCGTGTAACACCGAACCCAGAATGCCGGGAGTCGAGTCGGCAGTGAGGACAACCGCACCGGCCCCATCGCCAAAAAGCACGGCAGTTCCGCGGTCGTTCCAGTCCAGTATGCGGGAGAACACCTCTGCTCCGACCACCAGGGCGCATTTATGCTGCCCCGACCGTATGAACTTGTCAGCCGTCGCCAAAGCATAGACAAATCCGCTACACACTGCCTGAAGATCGAATGCCGCGCAGCCATGCACACCGAGCTTTTTCTGCAGCAGGCAAGCAGTACTTGGAAAAACGAAATCCGGCGTGGACGTCGCTACGAGGATGAGATCGACGTCGGACGCCGATTTACCGGCCGATACAAGCGCATTTTTAGCCGCCTCAAATGCAAGATCGCTCGAGGTTTGATCTGGTTCGGCAATATACCGTTGGCGAATGCCGGTTCTCGCGCTGATCCACTCATCGGACGTATCCATTGTTTTCGCGAGATCGTCGTTTGTAACGAGCTTGGCCGGCAAGTAGCTTCCGGTCCCGACGATGCGTGAATAGATCCTGCTCAAGCCGCGTTCTCCATAGTTCCGAGGCGTTGGGAAATCCGGCTGACGACTCCGTTTCGCGCCTCCTCGCTCGCGCGCTCGATCGCCCGCCCGAAGGAGAAACGGTCCGCAGAACCGTGGCTCTTGACCACCACACCCTTCAGTCCTATCAGCGTCGCGCCATTGTATTGGCGATGATCGACACGCTTCTTGAACGCCGAGAGCACCGGCGCCGCGACAAGGGCCGCGACACGAGTCATCCAGTTGCGGGAGAATTCCTCGCGCAGAAAAGTACCGAGCATCTGCGCCAACCCTTCTGATGTCTTCAGCGCAACATTACCGACGAAGCCGTCACATACGATGACGTCGCACTTGCCCTTGTAGATGTCATCCCCTTCAACATTACCGATGAAGTTGAGGCCGCTTTCGCGAAGCAGTTCGGCTGCCTTCTTTACGACCTCATTGCCCTTGATCGTCTCTTCGCCGATATTCAGAAGCCCGACTGTCGGACGCTCCTTGTGTTCGACAGACTCCGCGAGTATCGACCCCATGATCGCGAACTGCAGCAGGTGTTCGGGACCGCAGTCCACATTGGCCCCCAGGTCAAGCACGTAGGTGCTGCCTTTCATCGAAGGCAATACTGAGACGATCGCGGGGCGGTCGATTCCCGGCAATGTCTTGAGAACGAAGCGCGAAATCGCCATCAGTGCGCCTGTATTCCCGGCGGAAACGAAGGCCTGGGCATCACCGGATTTGACGAGTTCGACGGCAACTCGGATCGAGGAATCCTTTTTGCTGCGAAGCGCCAAGGCAGGCGCGTCGTCCATTTCCACGACTTCGCTCGCGTGAACGATCTTCAACCGACTACGCGTGTCCGCTCCGACCTGGCGCAGTTCAGACTCGATGGCCGAACTCAACCCGACGAGAATCACCCGGCCATCCGGATGACACGAGAGAAATTCGACCGCAGCCGGGACGGTCACGGATGGCCCGTGATCACCGCCCATGCAGTCGATCGAGATGGTCGTCGGCAACCGGCTTCTCTCAGCCGAAATTCAGAGCGCGAGGAATGGCGGAATCGCCTGCCCCGTTCGCGCAGGCTTGTGCGCCCTAGTCAGCCTTGGTTTTAAGCACCTTCTTGCCGCGGTAGTAGCCGGTCGGGCTGATGTGATGCCGCATATGGACTTCACCCGTGGTCGGCTCGACGGCGAGCTGGGTCTTGACGAGGAAATCGTGCGCGCGATGCATGCCACGCTTCGAGGGCGATTTTTTGTTCTGCTGAACTGCCATGGCTGACTCCTGTGTCCCTGACTGTATCGGAGGCGTACCGCACTAGCGGCCGCTACCGATCTTCAATCGGGCCAACGCCTCGAAAGGCGATGCCCGTCCGCTTTTTCCTGCCTCGTTCGATGCTCCGCAGTTTTCATGCCGCGGAACCATCGGTAACTCGAGCATCACTTCATCTTCAACCAGATCCGGCACCGACAACTCGCTGGAACCGATCACTCTGTCCACCTCGTCGTCCGCCAGTTCGATTTCCTCCTTCGAAGCCGCAATTTCCAATTCGGCATCAAAATTCAGAGGAAAATCGAGAGGCCCCATGCATCTCTGGCAAACCAGCGTCAGACTACCCTTGACCGCCAGATGCAGGCAAAGCTTGCCCGAACGATTCGTTCCGCCGCGGAGCTCAAACGAAAGCTCGTTCAACGTAACCTGTTGATCCGCCAATCGAGAAAGCTGCTCCGCGCCGAGCCTCCCGGTCAGACCGGAACCGCTACGGGAGAACTGGAAGCTATCGATTCGCCCCGGTTGCGACATAAGCCCGCCATAATATCGTTTTAGCTCACTGTTGTCAAAGGAATTGCCAAGTTGTTCAGTGCCTTACCCGCGTTTTCAGCGCGTGATAGGCGAATGTCGGAGACTCGCCTGAAACTCGAGCCTGACCTTAAATGCCCTCCTCTGCCCAAGCAATGAAAATCGTCCTGGCCTCGACTTCCCGCTATCGCCGTGAGCTGCTTGCCCGGCTTGGCCTGCCTTTTGATGTCGCCAGTCCCGGTGTGGACGAATCCGCACTTCCGGGAGAAGCACCGGATAGGCTCGCCGCGCGGCTCGCGTTGGCAAAAGCGCAGGCTGTCGCTGCAACCATGCCGGAGGCACTGGTGATCGGCTCGGATCAGGTGGCATGGTGCGATGGCAAGGCTCTGGGCAAACCCGGAACGCACGAAAATGCCGTCGTTCAGCTTCGCCACCTTTCGGGCAAGACTGCGATGTTCTTCACCGCGGTGTCTGTCGTGAATTCCGATAGCGGGCTGGCCACATCGAGGATCGTGCCCTATGAAATCGGATTCCGGTTGCTCGACGACGCTCTCATCGAACGATATCTGCGCCAAGAGCAGCCGTACGACTGTGCCGGAAGTGCAAAATCCGAAGGCTTGGGCATAGCGCTACTGTCCCGCATGAGTGGGGACGATCCCAATGCGCTTGTCGGCCTGCCGCTTATTGCTCTGGTGGACCTGCTCCGGGAGCACGGCATCACCGTGCCGTGACCATCTGTTCAGCGCAGGCCTGATCCGCGAATTCCGAGAGACTGGCCGAAGGTCTCGGCCACGCCGGCACCAAAGCGCTTGGCAACCCGCTCGGCAAAATTCTGCTTTTGCGTGAAGTCGATGATCGACTCCGCCTTTACCACCTCGCGCGCGACGAACTCGATACTCCCCAGGCCATCGGCGAGCCCAAGCTCGATGCTCCGCTGACCGGTCCATATGAGGCCGGAAAACAGCTCGGAGGACTCCTTGAGTCGCGTGCCCCTGCCCTTTTTCACGACATCGATGAACTGCTGGTGTATCTCACCGAGCATCGATAGGGCGTATTCACGCTGCTTCGGATCGGAGGGCGCGAACGGGTCAAGAAAAGCCTTGTTTTCGCCAGCAGTAAGCACCCTGCGCTCCACGCCCAGCTTATCCATTACGCCAGTAAATCCCCAGCCGTCCATCACAACCCCGATGGATCCTATCAGGCTTGCCTTGTCGACATAGATCCGGTCGCTCGCCGCCGCGATGTAGTAGCCGCCTGATGCGCAGATGTCCTCTACGACCGCATACATCGGGATCGCGGGATACAGGCCGCGCAGCCGCCTGATTTCGTCATAGATGATCCCTGCCTGCACCGGACTGCCACCGGGCGAATTCACCCTGAGGATCACGCCTTGTGTGTTCTTGTCCTTGAACGCGCTTTGCAGCGCACCCATCACACGGTCCGCGCTCGAGTCGCCCTTGGAGTCGATGACTCCGCTTATCTCGACCAGTGCCGTGTGCTTGGATCCCGAGATCGACTCGCCATCGACATGCCAGTCCATCGCAAGAAACAGTATGAAGGAAACATAGGCGAATCCGAGGAGTTTGAAGAAGATGCCCCAGCGCCTTGCGCGCCGCTGCTCCTTCAGTGCTTCGAATGCCAGTTTCTCTATGACACCGCGTTCCCACTGACCGTCGTTGCTATCCGCCATTACCGCTTTCCTTGAGTACCACCGTGCCCTCGCGCTCCTCGACATCCAGAGCGACGAGTCCGCCCAGACAGGGACCACCCAGACATTCGCCGGTGTCCGGAGCATATATCGCACCGTGTGACGAGCATATCAAAAGCAATCCTTCACCGTCGAAGAACTTGCCCTGCCTCCAGTCGAGTTCGATCGGCATGTGCGCGCAACGATTCAGATAGGCATACACCCTGCCCTCGTACCTGATGGCGAAGGCCGGTTCGCGTCTGCCGCGATGCATCGTGTCAAAACACACCCCGTCGCCGGAGTTGATAAGCGCGGAACTGTCACAGATCAGGCGTTCGCCCGCAGCCATTGCCGCAAATCCTCCGTTCGATCGACGAGCGCCATCGGCGAGAACGGCTCAAGTTTGTCGCGCGGATGCGCGCCGTAGGAGACCGCGACGGCCGGAACCCCCGCGTTCGCCGCCATCTCGAGATCGTGGGATGTGTCCCCGATCATCAGTGTGGATTCCGGCCTGCCGGAGAGTTCGCTCATGAGTTCGTTCAGCATGTCCGGCGCCGGCTTGGGAGCGCACCGGTCGGCGCAGCGAGTGGCGACAAAATGTCTTTTGATACCGGTCTGCTCGAGCGCGCGCTGAAGCCCCGCGTGGCTCTTGCCGGTGGCGATCGCGAGCAAATGTCCGTTCGCCTCGAGGTCCGAGAGCATCTCGAGGACACCGCCGAAGAGCGGCAGGCTAGCGTCACGCGCAAGAAAGTGAAACCGGTAGCGATCGACCAGACGCCCGTAGTCGGAGTCCGGCAAGTCCGGCGCGACGATCGCAAGTGCGTCCCGCAGGCCCAGCCCGATCACATGGCTTGCCCGCTCACGCGTCGGCTCCGGCTGACCCAGATCGCGGCATGCCGCCTGCATGGCCGCCACGATCGCGCCCGCCGAATCGATCAGCGTACCGTCCCAATCGAAAACGATTTGTTCATATCGCATTTTCAGCCCTATATCCTCGCCACGATTTCATTACGGCCCATATCATGCCTGTCAATGCTCATGCCGGCCTTTTCTCCGGCTTCTTGCCGGAAGGCTGCAGTTTCTCCAGATAGCCGCTCAGTTCCGGCGGAAGCGGGGCTCGAAGTTTCAACATGATCCCGGTGAGCGGATGCTCGACGTCGAGTTCCGCCGCGTGCAGGAACATGCGCTTCAGCCCCTTCTTCGCGATTTCCTTGTTCCAGGCGAAATCGCCGTATTTGTCATCACCCGCGATCGGATGGCCGATATGGACGAGGTGAACCCTGATCTGATGAGTTCTGCCGGTTTCAAGTTCCGCGGACAGCAAAGTGCAATCGGCAAAGGTCTTCTGCCGGCGGAATACCGTGGCGGACTCCTTGCCTTCCTCCGCATCGACACTTACACGCCGCTCACCGCCCTGCATCAGGTACTTGCGGAGCGGGGCATTAACCCGACGCTTGTCGTTCGCGAACACCCCATGGACCAGCGCCAAGTAGCGCTTGGCCACATGCCCCTCGCGCATGGCCTCATGCAAGACCTTGAGCGCAGAACGTTTTTTGGCGATCAACAGCAACCCGGACGTTTCGCGATCGAGGCGATGCACAAGTTCAAGAAAGCGTGCGTCCGGCCGTGCCGCACGCAAGCGCTCGATCACCCCAAAGGCGATTCCGCTCCCGCCATGGACCGCAATGCCGGCCGGTTTATCGACTGCGATCAACGCGTCGTCCTCGTGTATGACCGGCAGTTCCAGCGCGGTTGCCTTGCGTGTGCCGCCTTCGGTCCGCTGAGCGATGCGAATCGGCGGCACCCGCACCGAATCCCCGGGCTGGACCCGGTAGGTCGCATCCACCCGGCGGCTGTTCACGCGGACCTCTCCGGTCCGGAGAATCCGGTAGATATGGCTGCGTGGTACCCCCTTGCAGTAGCGCATCAGGAAATTATCGATTCGCTGGTCGCCGCCATCAGCATCCACCAAAATCGACACAACATTGCTTAAATCCTTCATTTTCTTTACAATCTCCGTGCTGCTTCCGTCGCGGGACAGCCGGCAGTTCGCCCTTGAAACGGGTTTGTGCCGGTGTCATTGTCCCCGGTTCCGCTGCCCCGAACGGTAATCATTACCGCCGGCGCAAGGACCCGAAGCTTGCACAAGGTGGGTCTGTACGACCCGAATAAAATCTGAGTAGTCATAAGCGCGCCAAGTCTACCGGCAGATTTCACGCCCCTGCTTCAATGTGGGGGTACGAACGACAAGCCAGCCATCTTCGCGACTCCCGTTCCTTATACGTTCGAATGACGATGAAGCGATAGCCTGAACCAAAATTAAAGGCGCAAGGTTGGTCCTGCCCGCTCCGCGCGCGGGAGAACAGAATAATGAAGCGCATGCTGTTTAACGCGACACAGGCCGAGGAACTCCGTGTCGCAATCGTCGATGGCCAGAAGCTTCTTGACCT
>CANIEV010000168.1 GCA_947466535.1 Betaproteobacteria bacterium | reverse complement strand
GTCGATTCGATTTCCGCCGCCACCGGTTCCAGCCCCGCGGCGACGAACAGGTCATCCAGCGCCCTACGTTCGAGTTCCTGCCGGCGCGCGAGTATCCACGGATACGCGGCGAGTTCCTTCGCCTCGACCTGGCGCTTGCGCGCAAGCGGATGCCCGCCGCGTGCTGCCACGCAGCCCGAGTCGGTGTACAGGCTCTCGTGCACCAGGTCCGGGTCGGCGGAATAGCCCGGCACCGAGGACAGTGCGAACTCGGCCTCGCCCTGGCGCACCATCGGCATCAGCGCCTCGTTCAGGCCGTAGAGCACCGTGATCCGGATGTCCGGGTGTTTTTTCCGCAGACGGGTGATCGCCAGCGGCAGCAGGCGCGCCGACTCGCTCGGCCCGCAGCCGAGCACCACGTGTCCGCGGCGCACGCCCCGAAGGGCATCGATGGCGCTCTCGGCATGGTGCAGTTCGGCGGAAATCACCTTGGCATGCTCCACCAGCGCCACGCCAAAGGCGGTGGGGGTGATGCCGAAACGCCCGCGCTCCATCAGCTTCACGCCAAAGCGCTTTTCCAGCCGCTGGATGCTCTTGGTGAGCGCCGGCTGGGACAGGTTGAGCTCGGCGGCCGCGAGCGTCAGGTTGCCGTGGCGGACGGCGGCGAGAAAGTGCTGGATCTGGCGGATGTCCATTGTTTATTGGTTTATTGCAAACCCGTCCCCGGTTCATTCATAAGGAGCCACTGAACAAGGGGGCTACGCCCCCTCGTAACTCCCCCATCTCAGAGGGAACGCTGAAACTTCAAGCCTCGAAATTGGACTTGATCAGCGATTCCATAACTTATGGTAATTGAAAAATCCCGATTAGGTTATTGAAAGCCGCAAGCTCTTCGGCTTATCGTGCGGTTCGCTGTTTTTTCTCCCAAGGAGCCCCCCCATGCTGCATGAGCGCATTCCCAACCTCGCCAAGCTGGTCGAGCCCGACCGGGTGCACCGGCTGTGCTACACCGACCAGGACATCTTCGATCTCGAGATCAAGAACATCTTCGAGAAGACCTGGCAATACTGCGGCCACGACACGCAGATCCCCAAGGCAGGGGATTTCTTCACCTTCCAGATCGGCCGCCAGCCGATGGTGATGGTGCGTGCCGAGGACGGAAAGATCCATGTCCTCTACAACCGCTGCGCCCACCGCGGGGTGCAGGTCTGCGGCAGCCGCAAGGGCCACGCCGACGGGGCGTTGACCTGTCCGTACCACGCCTGGCGCTTTCATTTCGATGGCACGCTGGAGTCGGTGCCGCTGGAGAAGGGCTACCGGGATACGAACTTCAAGAAGAACGACCCCGCGTTTTCGATGACGCCGGCGGCATCGGTCGACATCTACCGGGGGTTTGTATTCGCCAAGCTCGATCCGAGCGGCCCGTCGCTTGAGGAGTGGATGGGTCCGGCGAAGATCGCGATCGACGACATGTGCGACCGCTCGCCGGTCGGGCGGGTGGAGGTGGTGCAGCCCTACAACCGGGTGATCCAGCGCTCCAACTGGAAGTTCTTCATGGAAAACCAGATCGACACCGTTCACCCCTCGGTGACCCACATGGCCGTGGGCCAGTCGGCGGCCGAACTCGAGCGCAAGATCGACCGCGAGACCGGCGAACACCCGCTGCACTACCACTACCTCTCGGCATTCACCACGCCGTTCGAGAAATGGGACACGTTGATCAACACCGGCTATCCCTACGGCCATATCGTGTTCAGCGGCTACATGGGCCTGCGTCCGACCGACCCCGACACCCGTGCGCACGAAGCGGTGCTCACCAAGGCCTACGGCCGCGAAAAGATGGAGGAATACCTCTCGCGCAACATCCACCATGTGTTGCTCTATCCCGGCGTGTCGATCCAGTCGCCGCTGCAGCAGCTGCGGGTGCTGCGTCCGCTTGCGCCCAACCGCACGCTCTCCGAGATCTGGCACTTCCGCCTGGTCGGTGCGCCGGAGGCGATCTACCGCCGCGCGCTCTGGTACTACAACCTGGTGAATTCGCCGGCGACGATGATCAACGCCGATGACCTGGAGAACTGGCAGCGCGGCCAGAAGGGGCTGGAAGGAAGCGGCAACGACTGGGTGAGCTTCCATCGCGACTACGGCCGGGATACCGATGACGGCAGCGTGATCACGACCAACAACGGTTGCTCGGAGGCGCCGATGCGCTCGCAGTTCCGGGCCTGGGTGAAATTCATGACGGCGGAGAAATAAGCCATGGCCACGAAAAAGAAAGTTGCGAAGAAAAAAGCACCGGTGAAGAAGTTGCCCGTAAAAAAAGCGCCGGTGAAAAAAGCGCCGGCAAAAAAAGCGCCGGCAAAAAAAGCGGCGGCGAAGAAATCGTCAGCGGTAAAAAGCACCTTGAAAAGCGCAGCGAAGAAGGCAGTCGCGGCGCGTCCCCAGCCGGGCGCACTGCAGCACGAGGTCGAGCAATTCCTCTACGCGCAGTCCGAAATTCTCGACACAAAGCAGTGGCAGGCCTATATCGATCTGTTCACCGCCGACGGCGTCTACTGGGCGCCGGTCGATCCCGCGCACACCCACTGGGACGGCATGCCGGCGATCTTCATCGAGGACCACGACCTGATGACGGTTCGCATGAAGCGGATCAAGCACCCCAACGCCTGGTCGCAGCAGGCCGAGTGGTGCACCAGCCATGTGGTCTCGAACGTGGTGATCGAGAAGGTGGACGCCAACGGCGACATTCACGTGCGTTCGCGCTTCTACATGAGCGAGCTGCGCCGTGATGATCTTCGGCACTTCTCCGGCACCTACCGCCATCATCTCAAGCGCACGCGCGACGGCCTGAAGATCAAGCTGCAGCGCGCCGACCTGATGAATGCGCAGGCACCGTTCGAGTATGTGCTGCAGATCTGGGTCTGACCCGGAGCGAGAACACGGAGGGGCATGCCCCTCCGTTTTTTTGAGCTGAATCGCAACGGCAAGACGCATCACCCGGCACGCCGAACAGCAAACATCCATTCCCACCCGTAACACGCGAACCGCAGGAGGTTTCAGTCCATGATCAAGCAGAAACCCGCGAATCTCGAGCAACTGGTCGAACCGGACCGTGTCCACCGGCTCTGCTACACCGACCAGGAAATTTTCGATCTCGAAATGAAGAACATCTTCGAGAAGACCTGGGTCTACGCAGGCCACGAATCGCAGGTCCCCAAGCCCGGGGACTACTGGACCTTCGACATCGGCCGCCAGCCGATGGTGCTGATCCGCGACAAGAAGAACAAGGTCCACGTTCTCTACAACCGCTGCCCGCACCGCGGCATCAAGCTCTGCGCCAATATCCACGGCAACACCGGCGACGCCTTCCACTGCTCGTATCACGGCTGGCGGTTCGATCTCGACGGCAAGCTCGATTCGATCCCGCACCTGAAGGGCTACGACGGGACCCGGCTCTCGCTCGACAACCCCGAGTTCAGCATGCTCCCCGCGCCGCGGATGGAGTCTTACCGCGGCTTCGTTTTCGCAAGCCTTGCGCGGACCGGCCAGTCGCTGCCCGACTGGCTCGGACCGTCGAAGGCGGGGTTCGATGACATGTGCGACCGCGCCCCCGACGGCGAGGTCGAGGTGGTGCCCAACTGCTATCGCGTGATCCAGCAGTCGAACTGGAAGTTCTTCATGGAAAACCAGCTCGACGTCTCGCACCCGATGGTGACGCACGAATCCACCGGCCGCGCCGCGCTCGAAGTCGAGGACAAAATCTTCAAGCGCACCGGCGAGCGGCCGATGAATTACCACATGCTCTCCGCGTTTACCTGGCCGACGCAGCGCTGGAACGAACTGCTGCAGACGGCCAATTATCCGAACGGGCATTCGGTGCTCGGCGGCTACATGGCGCTGAGGCCGAAGGATCCAGACTCGCTCGCGTACGAGCGCGCTCTCACGGCAAAAGTGGGGGAGAAGCGGATGAACGAGATCCTCTCGGTGAACATCCACCACGTCATCTACTACCCCTGCCTGTCGGTGCAGTCGCCGCTGCAGCAGCTGCGCTGCCTGCGGCCGGTCTCCCCCGGGCGCACGCTCTCGGAGATCTGGCACTTCCGCCTCAAGGGTGCGCCCGAGGCGATCTACCAGCGTTCGCTCTGGTACTACAACCTGGTGAATTCGCCCTCGACCATGGTGAATGCGGACGACCTCGAGAACTGGAATCGCATCCAGCGCGGCCTGCAGGCGGAAGAAATGGAATGGTTGTCCTTCCACCGCAACTACGGCCAGGACACGATCGATGGCGATGTGATCCGCACCCGCGAGGGACTGAGCGAAGCGCCGCTTCGCAATCAGTTCCGGGCGTGGAAAAAGTACATGACGGCGTAAGGAGACTCCGACCATGGCAAGCAAAACGAATCCAAGCAAGACCGGTGCAGCAAAGTCGGTGAAGAAGGCGGCGAAGAAGGTGCCGGTGAAAACGAACGAAGCGAAGAAGTCGGTGGCAAAAAAGGCGCCGTTGAAAAAGGCGGTGGGCAAGGCGGTGGTGGCGAAAGCCGCGCCGCGTGCCAACCCCTTGGCGGACCTGCTTCTGCAGCGCGAGGTCGAGCAGTTCCTGTATCGCCAGTCGGCGATGCTCGACAACAAGCGCTGGCAGGACTACATCGACCTCTTTTCCGAGGACGGCCTCTACTGGATGCCGCCGGCGGCGCACTACACCACCTGGCAAGGCCAGCCCGCGATATTCGTCGAGGACCCGGACTTCATGACGGTGCGCATGAAGCGCATCCAGCATCCCCGCGCCTGGTCGCAGGTGGCGGAGTGGGCGACCAACCATGTGGTGTCCAACGTGGAAATCGAGAAGGTCGATGCCAACGGGGACATTCACGTGCTGTCGCGCTTTCACATGATGGAACTGCGCCGCGACGACCTGCGTCACTTCGGCGGCACTTACCGTCACCACCTGAAGCGCACCGCGAAGGGACTTCGCATCAAGCTGCAGCGGGTGGACATGTTCAATTCCGAGGCGCCGTACGAATACGTCCTGCAGGTCTGGGTTTGAGACGACTTTCGAGAGGAAACAGATGAAACAGATGATCCGTGCCGACCACATCGGCAGCCTGATGCGGCCGAAAGCCCTGCGCGATGCCTACAAATCGCTCGCTGCAGGCAAGATCTCGTTGATCGAGTTCGAAGCGGTGCTCGATGACTCGATCCGCGACGCGGTGCGCATGCAGGAGGCGGCCGGCATCGGTGCGATCACCGACGGCGAGTTCCGCCGCCGCTCCTGGTTCGCGGGTTTCGTCGATGCGGTGGATGGTCTCGTTCACAAGGACACCCAGTTCCGTTTCATGGAAGACGGCCAGGCACAGATCTCGGTGCCGGTGCCGCATACCGAAGGACTGATCCGCCGCACCAAGGGCATTACCACCCGCGAATACAGCTTTGTTCAGTCGGTGACCCAGCGCCCCGCGAAAGTGACCCTGCCTGCACCGTCGGTGATCCATTTTCATCGAGGCCCGGAGGCGATTGACCGCGATGTCTATCCCGACGAAGAAAAGTGGTGGGATGACCTGATTCAGGTCTACAAGGAGGAGATCGCGGAACTCGGCCGGCTCGGCTGCACCTACGTGCAGATCGACGAGGTGCCGATCGCGCTGCTCTGCGACCCGAAGATCCAGTCGCGCATCGCCTCCTGGGGCTGGAACTGGGAGACCCTGCTCGATCGCTATGTGCGCGCCAACAACGCGCTGGTCGCCGGCCGGCCGGCGGGCATGACGGTGGGCATGCACCTGTGCCGGGGAAACTACCGCGGGCACTTCATCGGCTCGGGCGGCTACGAGCCGGTGGCGGAAAAGCTCTTCAACCAGGACATGGATCTGTTCCTGCTCGAATACGACAGCGATCGCGCCGGCGACTTCCGTCCGTTGCGTTTTGTTCCGAAGGACAAGGGCGTGGTTTTGGGTCTCGTGAGTTCCAAGACGCCGCAGCTCGAGGATGAAGCCGTGCTCAAAAAGCGCATCGAGGAGGCGACCGCTTTCGTGTCGCTCGATCGCCTAGCGCTGTCGCCGCAGTGCGGTTTCGGCACCACCGTCGGCGGCGCGCCGATGACCGAGGACGACCAGAGAAAGAAATTGGAACTGGTGGGCCGGGTGGCGGCGTCGGTCTGGAAGTAGACGTTTGCGGATTGTCATTGCGAGCGCAGCGAAGCAATCTCCATCGTCGCCTTGTATGAGATTGCTTCGCTGCGCTCGCAATGACGCTGACTCGGGGAGTCATTGCGAGGAGCGAAGCGACGAAGCTCGTGGCGTCAACTCGAGGAGCGAAGCGACGAAGCTCGTGGCGTCAACTCGAGGAGCGAAGCGACGAAGCAATCTCGACTGGCACAGCGCCAAGGCAGATTGCTTCGCTTTGCTCGCAATGACGGTACTGTCGTGTGTAATCAGTACCAGAAATAAACGTAAATCGCCCGCTTTCACGCGCCGGCCGGGCACTTTTGAAATAAATGTTCAGAATTCCCCGGGAAAATTACGGGGAGTGCCCGTGCCCGCCGGCCGGGCATCCTGCACCCTCCCGGTGCCGGACTCGCGCTCCGGCGGCGGGGCGATTACTATCGGTGTTCGTACGGTTTGTCTGCCTTCGGTGCTTTCGCCATCGGATGGCAATTGCCCCGTCAACTTTGGAGAAATTGTATGAAACGTCTTGTTTGGCTGGCAGGTTCGGCCGCGATTTTGTCCTCGATCGGTGGCGTCGCATCCGCGCAGGAAGTGAAACTGCGGCTGGTGAGCTTCGTTCCCGCCAACACCGCTTTCGGCATTCCCGCCAAGCGCTGGGTCGATGAACTCAATCGCCGCGGCAAGGGCCTGGTGCAGGTCGACATGGTCGGTCCCGAGGCAGTGCCGGTGCCCGAGCAGGCGAACGCGGTCAAGACCGGAGTGGTCGACCTGCACTCCGGACCGCCCACGTTCTACAACGGCACGCTGATCGAGGCCGAGACCTTCAATCTCTCGGAGCGGTCGATCGACGAGCTGAAGAAGAACGGCGCCTGGGAGTTCCTCGACAAGCTGCACGGCGAGAAGATGAATTCCAAGCTGCTCACCGGCTTTGGCTACGGCATCACCTTCCACATCTACACCACGCGCCCGGCGAACGCCGCCGACAAGAAAGCGCCCTTCACCGGCTTCAATCTGCGCGCCACGCCGAGCTACAAGGCCTTCTTCGAGTCGCTTGGCGCGAAGGTCGTGCCGACCGCGCCCGGCGAGGTCTTCACCGCGCTCGAGCGCAACATGGTGCAGGGCTACGGCTGGCCGCTGCTTGGCATCAAGGACATGGGCTGGATCAAGATGACCCGCTATCGCTACGACCCGGGCTTTTTCAACGTGTCGGTGCATATCATGATCAACCAGGACCGCTGGAAGAGCCTGAACCCGAAGCAGCAGGAAGTGGTTGCCGCGACCTCGCGCTGGGTGGACGAGCAGTGGCCCAAGTGGCGCGACGAGTTCGCTGCCGAGGAAGAAAAGATCCAGAAGGAGGGCGGCGTGCAGGTCGTGAACCTCGGCCCCGAATTCCGCCAGCGTGCCTACGACGCGTTCTGGGCGGATCTCGAAGGCAAGAGCCCGAAGAACATCGCCTACCTGAAGAAGCTGATGACCAAGTAAGTCTTGTTGGTGGTTCGAAGCCGCCGCAAAACAAAAGCCCCGCGTCCTCTAAAGGACGCGGGGCTTTTTTCATGCGTACGCTCCGTTGCCTTACATGCCCGGCGAACCGGGCATTCAGCAGCGGGGGGTCTGAACATAGGGGCGATGCCCCCTTGTAAATCCCCCGCTTCAGAGGAAGTTTTCTGATTGATTCGTTACGCAATATGAATCAATCAGAGCATTCCAAGGAACACTTACCACTTCATCGGGCACTTGCCGGTGTGTGCATCGCCCATGTCCTTGGCGAGCGTGCCGATGATCTTGTTGGTGATGCGGCCCTTGGAGTCGTTGGCGACCACGCGCAGGTACCACTCCTGGCTCGGGAAATTGTTGTTCTGCCATTTGAAGTCGCCGCGCACCGACTTGTAGCGCTTGGCGCGGATGGCGCGGATCAATGCCTCGCGGTCCTCGACCTTGCCCTTCACGTCGCGCACCGCCGCATCGATCATCATCGCGGTGTCGTAGGCGTGTGCCGCGTACACCGAGGGGATGCGCTTGTAGGTTTCCTCGAAGGCGGCGACGAATTTCCGGTTCTCCGCGTTCGGCAGGTCATGGCCCCAGGTGGAGGTGTTGAGCAGGCCGAGCATCGGCGTGCCCACCGCGGGGATGATGTCCTCGTCCGCGCCCGAACTGCCGGTGATCAGCGTGGTGTCCTTGGAAAGACCGGAACCCACGAACTGCTTGATGAAGTTCACGCCCATTCCGCCCGGAAGGAAGTACACCACCGCATCGGGCTTGAGCGAGCGGATCTGCGCGAGTTCGGCTGCGTAGTCGAGTTGGCCGAGCTTGATGAAGATTTCTTCCGCGATCTTGCCCTTGTAGCTCGATTTCAGGCCGGTGATCGCATCGCGGCCCGCCGGGTAGTTCGGCGCGATCGCGACGATGTTCTTGAACCCCTTGGACTGCGCCACCATGCCAGGCGCGGTGCCGATGTTCACGTCGTTGTTGTACGAGTTGGCGAAAAAGTACTTGTTGCACTGTTCGCCCGCGAGCTGCGACGGGCCGGGGTTGGAGCTGATGATGATGGTTTTCGCCTC
>CANIEV010000167.1 GCA_947466535.1 Betaproteobacteria bacterium | reverse complement strand
GGCGATCTGTGCGAAGCAATAGCTCGTCACGCCAACGCGACTACTGCGGGGGGGGGGGGCACCGAAACCTTCCTGATCCGGTTCAGTTAGGGCAATAGGGGGGGGCGCGCCAGTGTCTGCTGCCGACGAAACCAGCCACTGGACGAACTTGGCCGCGAGCGTCGCCTCGGGGTCGAGTTCGGCCGATGCCTGGGTCAAATTACTCGCCCGAAACCTGACGTCCAACGTAGCCGGGGGAATGGATTTTGGACGACATCTCGAACGGCCGGTCTTGGCCGAACTCGGTCGCAAGACCAAACATAGCCTGTGTGACGGCTTCGGCCGAGGAACGGTCCTTCCATTCATGACGCCATGCCTGACCATCTGAACAGTTCTTGCGCACTTTTGAAGGCGTGAATTCGCGTCTGCCATTCAGCTTTGAGCTAAGGAGTTTCGGCATCGGGGAAACCGGGATCGGCAAAAACGTTCCTGGTGCCGCGCGTGATGCGGGTATCCGGATCTTTTTTCATGATGCTTTTCCTTTTTGAAGCACGGAATCCGGAGATTCCCGTAAGTCCTTGTAGCTCGAACCTATCCATGAAAAGGGTTTTGCCGTGGGGCCGGACGCTTAAAATATGGCGGAAGCACCCTATAGGGTCAAGCCTTTCTCGCTCGCGGGAATTGAAGCGGCGCGGATTTTTCCATCGTAGAGTGTTGCTACTGTTGTTCCTCGGGCTGCCGTGGCCAGACGAGGACGCTGATCGGTAGCAGAACTGGCAAGGTTAGTAAGGGGTAGGTGGGTCGGAAACCGCGGTTAGTGGAGTAGCGTTCAATCGCGGACCGGCCGCAATAAATGTCCATCTTTGACATTTATTGATATATTTCAGCCTGTCCTGGCTCAATGCGAGAACCCCATGGGAATGAACGTCAACCTGACACCGCAACTGGAAGAACTTGTCCGCTCGAAGGTGGCCTCCGGCCTGTACACGTCGGCCAGCGAAGTTGTGCGCGAGGCGTTGCGCCTGATGGACGGGCAGGATCGACTCAGGGAGGCAAAGCTTGAGCAACTGCGAAGCGATGTACGCCAAGGGCTGGCCAGCGGGCCGAGCGAAACCTGGGATGCCGATGCGGTCAAGGGCAAAGCGCGTGCACGACGAACTTCCAAGCCAACTGAAGCGTAAATGCCGCAGGTGACGCGCCGGCCTCTTGCAGAGCCGACATCCTCGAAATCTGGGACTACATCGCCGACGACAGTCTTACGGCCGCGGATCGCTGGGTGGATCACATTGACGAACAGTTCCGGGTGCTGGCGACGCAGCCATCGATGGGCCGTGCCCGCGACGAACTGGCGCCGGATGTGCGCAGTTTCCCGTTCGGGCGGTACGTTATTTTCTACATGCCGCTCGATGACGGGATCGATGTCGTCCGGGTGCTG
The DNA here is from genome assembly GCA_947466535.1 of Betaproteobacteria bacterium. Lineage (GTDB taxonomy): Bacteria > Pseudomonadota > Gammaproteobacteria > Burkholderiales > SG8-39 > CAMBSA01. Next base: position 7,369 of record CANIEV010000167.1, on the reverse strand, counting down.
CACGGTGCGCGCGACGTCGACGCAGTCTTCAATCCGGAGCAGTAGGCGAACACCTTCGCGAACTCATTCATCCGCGCCGCGCCGATCTGTACCCGCGCCTGCGTTGCAATGCCTTACGGGTCTTGCGGATCGAACCGTAGCGCGCGCCCGGCATTTGACACGCCGCTCCCCCGGCTCTAAAGTTTCCTGAAATACGAAAGTAGCGTTCCGCTATTTGGAACGACTCTTCGCGACTCCAGGAAAAGACTGCAATGGCACGAACGGATCACCTCATGCTCAGGTCGGGGCATTTCAAGCTCGGGCTGTTCTCGGCCAATTGTTCGGGCGGGCTCGCGGTCACGCGTGTGCCTGAGCGCTGGGACGCGAGCTGGGACGGCAATCTCGCGCTGTCGATGCTCGCGGACGATTTCGGCATCGACTTCATGCTGCCGATCGCGCGCTTTGCCGGCTATGGCGGTGACACGGATTTCCAGGGCGCGAGCCTCGAGACGCTTGTCTGGGCCAGCGCGCTGCTCGCCTCGACGCAGCGGATGACCGTGTTCGCCACGGTGCACACCGCGTTCTGCCATCCGGTGCTCGCCGCGAAGCAGTTTGCCACCGCGGATCAGGTCGGTCACGGCCGCTTCGGCCTGAACATCGTCGCCGGCTGGAACCAGCCCGAGTACGAGCTCTTCGGCCTGGAGCTTCCGCCGGGGCACGCCGACCGCTATGCGCAGGCGCAGGAATGGTGGGACGTGGTCCGCCGCATCTGGACCGAGGACAAACCCTTCGACTTCCAGGGCAGGCAATTCAAGCTGAAGAACGTCTCCGGCCGCCCGCGCCCCTTCAACGGCGTCCCGCCGATACTGAATGCCGCCTCTTCGCAGGAAGGCCGCGCGTTTGCCGCGGCCAACGTGGATTTCCTTTTCACCGTGCTGATCGACCTTGCCACCTCGAAGGCCGAGCTGCCCTTGTTGCGCGCGCAATCGAAAGCCCACGGGCGCGAACTCGGCGTGCTCACCCCGACCTACGTTGTCTGCCGGCCGTCGAAAAAGGAGGCCGAGGACTACCACCGTCATTACGCGGAAGAGAACGCGGACGAAAAGGGCCTCGACCGGCTGCTCGAATTGCAGGGTCTGCACGCCAAGTCCTTCCCGGCGGACGCGTTCAAGCACCTGCGCACCCGTTTCGCGGGCGGGCACGGCTCGTATCCGCTGATCGGCGACCCGGACACGGTCGCCGATGAAATCGAAAAGATCGCCGCCGCCGGCTTCGACGGAGCAACCCTTGCCTTTGTGGACTATGTGATGGAACTGCCCTTTTTCTGTACTGAAGTCATTCCGCGGCTCGAGCGCAAGGGATTGCGCATTCCGCTGGCACGATGAACATGCGCGAACGTTATGTGGCGGACGAGGCGGTCGACAAGACCCTGTCCAAGGGGCTGCGCCTGGTGGAACTGCTCGGCACCGCCGGTCGAGGCGGCGTGTCCGAACTGGCGGTGAAGACCGGGCTCACCAAGAGCAATGTGCACCGCCTGCTGCAGACGCTTTGCCGCATCGGCTGGGTGCAGAAGGTGGAGCCGGATTCGACCTATGAGCTGTCCTACAAGACCTGGGAAGTTGCGCAGAACTGGATCGCGCGGCTGGATCTTCCGCGGATCGCGGGGCCTCACCTTGCGAGCCTTGCGGCTGAGACGCGCGAGACAGTGCACATGGGCGTGCTGCAGGGCGAGGACGTGGTGTTCATCTCGACCATCGACACGCCGCTCGCTGTGCGCACCTACACGCCACTCGGCAGCCGGGCGCCGGCGCATTGTGTGGCCACCGGCAAGGTGCTTCTCGCATGGCTGCCGGCGGACCAGCGTCCGCAGCTTCCCGAGGCCCTGTACAAGTATTCCGAGCAGAGCATCGGTACGCGCGCCGAACTCGATACGGATCTCGAGCGCAGCAAGGAGCGCGGCTACGCGATCAACCGCTCCGAATGGCAAAGCGGCGTGAATGGCATTGCCGCGCCGGTATTTGCCGGCACGGGCAAGTCGGTGATCGCGGCGGTCGGCCTGTCGGTGCCGGCCGAGCGGCTCAACCAGGTGGCGATGCGCAAGCTCGCCCCCCGGGTGATCGAAGCCGCGCAGGCGATCTCCGCCGCGGTGGCGGTTGCCACCGGCAAGCTGGTCTGATGTCCGGCGCTCGCGGCAAGGGCGGTTCCTGAGCATGGAGCCCGCGAAGGGCGCGCAGTCGGGTTACGTGGTCGCGGTCGATGTCGGCGGCACCTGCACCGACTGCGTGGTGTTCCGCGAAGGCGAACCGGTGCATGTGGGCAAGAGCTTTTCCACGCCGCCTGATTTTGCGCACGGCGTGATGGATTCGGTGCGCTCGGCAGCCAGCGGTATGGGGACCGATCTCCCGGGCCTGCTTGGCTCGACGCGACTGTTCCTGCACGGCTCGACCGTGGTGGACAACACGCTCTTCACCCGCGACGGCGCGGTCACCGGGCTCATCACCACCGCCGGCTTCGAGGACACGCTGCTCATCACCCGCGGCGCCTACGGTCGATGGTCGGGCCAGCCGGAGGACGTGATCAAGCATCCGGTGGCAACCGACCGTCCGTTGCCGCTGGTGCCGCGCGAGCGCATCGAGGGCATTTTCGAACGCGTCGACAGCAAGGGCGAGGTGCTCGAGGCGCTGGATGAGCAAAGTGTCATCCGCGCGGTGGATGCGCTTCTCGCGCAGGGCGTGACCGCGTTCGCGGTGTGCCTGCTCTGGTCGTTCCGCAATCCGGCTCACGAGCAGCGGGTGCGCGAAATCATCGCCGCGCGCGCGCCGCAGGCGGAGGTGTCGATCTCCTGCGAGATCGCGCCGGTGCCGGGCGAGTACGAGCGTACCTCGACCACCGTCATCAATGCCTACGCGGCGCGGGTGACGCGTGCCTATCTCGACCAGTTGGGCGGCCTGCTTCGCGAGGCGGCGTATCACGGACCGTTGCTGGTGATGCAGGGCTACGGCGGCCTCGTGCCGGTGGACGAAGCGGCGCGCCGGCCGGTGGGCATGATCGAGTGCGGCCCGGCGGCGGGGATGACCGGCTCACGCCATATAGGCAGCGTGCTGGGTGAGAGAAACATCATTGCTGCCGACATGGGCGGCACCACCTTCAAGGTCGGGGTGATACGCGACGGAGAGCTCGACTACGCGCGCGAGCCGATGGTGGACCGCTATCACTACGTCGCGGCGAAACTGGAGGTGGTGTCGATCGGCGCGGGCGGCGGCAGCATCGTGAGCGTCGAGCCGCACACCCGGCGTCCGCGCATCGGACCGCGCAGCGCGGGTTCGCGTCCCGGCCCGGTGTGCTACGGACGCGGCGGCACGGAGCCGACGCTCACCGATGTGGCGGCAATCATCGGCTACATGGACCCGACGACCTTTCTTGGCGGCAGCGTGCCGCTGGATATTGATGCCGCGCGGCGCGTATTTGCCGACAAGGTGGCGCGGCCGCTCGGCATGGGTGTGGATGAGGCGGCGATAGGCATCTACCGGATAGCGTCTGCGCAACTCTCGGATCTGGTTCGCAACGTCACGGTGGAGCGGGGGCTGGACCCGCGCGACTTCGTGCTGCACGCCTTCGGCGGCAGCTGCGGCCTGTTCGCCGGCGCTTTCGCGCGCGAACTCGGGATTCGCCGTGTGGTGGTGCCGTTCACCGCGTCGGTGAACTGCGCCTACGGCATGGTGGCAGCGGATGTGGTGCACAACTACTCGGTGGTGCAGCCGATGCCCGCTCCGGCCTCGGCGCAGGCGGTGAATGCAATCTTCGAACCGATGGCAGCTAAAGCCCGCGCGCAGCTGGCGGCGGAAGGCTTTGCGCCGGACCGGATCGCGCTCGAATATTCGGTGGACCTGCGCTACAGGCGGCAGGTGCATCAGGTGAACACGCCGCTGAAAGGCGCACTTCCTGTATCGGCCGAGGCTTGTACCGCGCTGCTCGGCGATTTCGAAGCCCTGTACGAGCAGCGTTACGGGCGCGGCTCGGCATTTCGTGCCGCGGGCATCGAGCTGGTGAATTTCCGGCTCAAGGCGAGCGGGCGCATGGCGCGTCCGGACTCACCGCCGGAGGCTTTGGTGGGCGAAAGCCCCGCAGCGGCGCAGACCGGCGAGCGGCTGATGTTCGTCGAAGGCGAGGCCAAACTCGCCCCCGGTCGGATCTACGATTTCGAAAAGCTCCATCCGGGCAACCGGATCGCGGGTCCGGCGGTGGTGCATTCGGCGATCACGACCGTGGTAGTGCAGCCCGGCCAGGCCGCGCAGCTCGATGCCTGGCGCAATCTGGTGATCGCAGCGTCATGACCGGGGAAGGCTGAGATGGCGATCGATCCGGTCAGCTTCGAGATCATCCGCCACCGCCTGTTCCGGGTGGTGGAGGAGGCGGTGACCACGCTCAAGAACGTCTCCGGCAGCCCGACCACCAACGAAGGCCACGACCTGATGGTGTCGCTCTACACCGCGGACGGCGGCCTGCTGATGGGCGGGGTCGGCTTCCTGCACCACCTGAGCAGCGCCTCGGAGGCCTGCAAGGCGATCATCCGGCGCTTCGGCAGCAAGGTTTGCGCGGGCGATGTGTACCTGCTCAACGACCCGTACACCGCGGCGTTGCATACCTCGGACGTATATCTCGTCGCGCCGATTCACTACCGGGACGAGCTCGTCGCCTGGTCCGCGTGCTTCGTGCATGTGAACGACATCGGCGCGATGAATCCCGGCGGCTTTTGTCCCGAGGCGCGAGACATTTTCACCGAGGGTTTCTCCTCGCCGGGCATCCGCATCGTGCATCGGGGCGAGGTGTGCGAGGACGTCCTCGACACGCTGCTCAACATGGTGCGATCGCCCGAGATGGTGGGGCTCGACCTGCGCTCGATGATCGCCTGCAACCACGTGGCGGCGGAGCGCATGGTGGCGCTGCTCGATCGCTACGGCGCGCAGACGCTGTCGGAGGTGGGTGGCACGCTGATAGAACAGTCCGAGCAGTCATTGCGCCGCCGCCTGTCGGAACTGCCCGATGGCTGCTGGAACGCGCGACAGTACATGGACGTCGAGGGCGTGCCGGTGGTGATCCGGCTTGCGATGACCAAGACCGGCGATTCGCTTGTATTTGATTTCACCGGCTCCAGTCCGCAACTCGACCGCGGCGTGAACTGCACGAAATGGGCGTCCTGGGGCGGGCTGCTCGCGCCCTTGTATCCGACGCTCTGCCACGACATCACCTGGAACGAAGGCGTGCTGCGTCCGGTGAGCATGATCGCGCCGGAGGGCACGGTGGTGAACTGCATCCGTCCCGCGCCGGTGTCGATCGCCACCACCGCCGCGGTGCAGGCGGTGAACAACGCCTCCCTGATGTGCATCTCGAAGATGCTCGCGGCGAGTCCGCAGTACGCAAACGAGTCCACCGCCGTCTGGCACGGCAGCCACCTCTGTCTGTATCTCTTCAGCCGCAACAGCCGTGGCGAGGCGGTGATCGGCTCGACCACCGAGACCTTCGGCGGCTCGGGCGGCGCACGCTGGGGGCGCGACGGCATGGACATCGGCGGGGAGATTCCCAACCCGATCGCCCGCATGGCGAACGTCGAGACCAACGAGGGCATGTTCCCGATCCGCTACCTGTTCCGCAGGCGCATGACCGACTCCGGCGGCGCGGGCGAATTCCGCGGGGGCACCGGCGGGGAGTACGCGATCGTGCCGCACGGTTCGGCCGACGGCACGCTGGGTTTCGTGGTGAGCGGCAAGGGCGTCGATTTCCCGATGGGCCACGGCCTTGGCGGCGGCTATCCGGGGGCGCCGGGGCGCTACGTGATCGCACGTGGCGGCGGTGCGGAAGAGCGGGCACCGCAGTCGGAGGGCGCGATTACGGGTGCGCACGAGGTGGTGAGCTGGGGCGTGTACACGCTGCAGCACCAGGACGTTCTGTACGTGCGCTGGAACGGTGCGGGCGGCATCGGCGATCCGATGCGTCGCGATGCCGTGGCGGTGGAACACGATGTACGCGAGGGCGTGGTGTCGGCAGCCGCGGCGCAGGCGATCTACGGCGTCGCGCTCAAGGCGGAGGGCTGCGTCGACGAGGAGGCGACCCGCGCATGGCGCGGCGTGCGCGGTCCGCGCGGGGGAACCAGTGGTGTGTTGCTTGCGCGCACCTGCCGCGCCTGCGGCTACAACGAGCGCGCCAATCACGGCGCGACCGGCTTCGAGGTGCAGGAACGAAACATGCGTGAGCTTGGTCCGGTGTACACCACCGGACCCGAGACCCTGTTGCGCGAGTTGCTCTGTCCCGCGTGCGGCGCGCAGGTCGATGCGCAGGTGGCGCGCAAGGGCGACGGAATACTGATTGATCGTGTGGTCGAACAAGGCGGGGAAAAATGAGGAGAACATCGTGAGCGAGAAATTCATACCCGCGCCGCGCGGCGATGTCGCGACGGTAATCGTCAAGGCGACGCCGGAGCCGATCGAACTGCCGGTGAGGAGGACCGCCCTGATCGTGGTGGACATGCAGAACGGTTACGCCTCGAAGGGCGGCTATCGCGACCTCGCCGGCAAGGACGTCGGGCCGGCGAAGGCAGTGGTGGAGAACACGAAATTGCTGCTCGCGAGTGCGCGGCGCGCTGGCGTGCATGTGGTGTACCTCAAGAACGGCTGGGATGCGGAACTCAAGACCACCGGCGGGCCGGAGTCGCCCAACTGGTACAAGTCCAATCCGCTGAAGCTGATGCGCGAGCGGCCCGAACTCAAGGCGAAGATCCTCACCCACGGCAGCTGGGACTACGAGTTCGTGGAGGGTCTGGAACCGAAGGAGGGCGACTACATCGTGCCCAAGGCGCGTTACAGCGGCTTCTGCGGCACCGATCTGGACAACATCCTGCGTTCGCTTGGCGTCAGGCATCTGATCTTCGTCGGCATCGCGACCAACGTGTGCGTCGAATCCACGCTTCGCGACGCGTACTTTCGCGAGTACTTCAACCTGCTGGTGCGCGATGCCACCCAGCAGTCCGGGCCGATCGCGATCCAGGACGCAGTGATCTACAACGTCGAGACCTTTCTTGGCTGGGTGAGTGATACCCGCTCGGTCTGTGCCGCCCTCGATGGCGCCGGGCTGATTTGATACCATGAACCCGGTTCTTTTCCCGCTTTCCGATTTGGCCGCGCAACCAGGCGCGACCTGTCTGATACCCGCAGCATTTCCGATCACTGCCTTTCCGTTCGATATTCAAACAGGAGACCTTGCCATGTCCGCCCGTCGTTCCCTGATCGCAGCATCCCTCGCCGCGGCCGCGCTGTTCGGCCTGTCCGGTACCGCTTCGGCGCAGACGGTGGACAAGATCCGCCTCGGCATCCTGCCGTTCTCCGAATCGCTCGGT
>CANIEV010000166.1 GCA_947466535.1 Betaproteobacteria bacterium | reverse complement strand
CGACCAGCAACTCTATCCGCTCTTCTGTGCCCTCCCCCACGCCGACCGCTGCACCAACCCGAAGTTTGCCCTGCTCGTCCTTGCAGGCCTCGGGATGTTCGGTGGACTTGAGGATGTCCTTGACGGTGATAAGTCCGCGGAGTTCGAAGGCGTCATTCACCACCAGTACGCGCTCGAGCCGGTGTTTGTGCAAAAGGGCCTTGGCTTCGTCGGGGCTTGCGCCTTCCTTGACAAAAACGAGCCTGTCCTTGGGAGTCATGATGGCGCGAACCGCAAGGTCCAGGTCGGTTTCAAACCGGTAGTCGCGGTTTGTTACCATGCCGACCACCTTGCCTTTTTCGACCACCGGAAAGCCGGAAACCTTGTGCAGACGGGTCAGTTCCAGAAGGGCCTTGACCGTGATGTTCGGCGCAACGGTCATCGGGTCGCGGAGGACGCCGGATTCGTAGCGTTTGACTTTGAGAACCTCGGCGGCCTGCTGTTTGGGCGTCAGATTCTTGTGAATTATCCCGATGCCGCCTTCCTGGGCGATTGCGATCGCCAAGCGCGCTTCGGTGACCGTATCCATCGCCGCGGAAACCAGCGGAATGTTCAGGTCGATTTTGCGTGTGAGTCTCGTTTTGAGACTGACATCCCGCGGCAGGATCGTGGAGTGGGCGGGTACGAGGAGGACGTCGTCGAACGTCAGCGCTTTCTGGATGACTCGCATGGCGTTATCCGCAAAAGCGAGATTATACGCGGGACCGGTCGGATCGTGATTTTTGCGCTAGTCATCGATCGCTTGATTTGACGGTGCGCTCTGAAAGCGGATACTGTCCTCGCGTATTCCAACAATGTCGGATGATTTCTCATATGTTAAGTCCCTCCTTGCTCGTGATTTCCCTGCTGCTATCGCTGGCATTCACGTCGCCCGCGACGGCCCAGGTTTTCAAATGTACGGACTCCACCGGCAAAGTCAGCTATTCGCAAAGTCCGTGCCCCCGAAACACGAAATCCGCGACGGTGGCCCCTGCTCCGGCACCGGCGGCAGCCCCTGTGGAACCCGGCAAGGGCGATGCAGGAAAAGCGGGGAAGGCACCCGCGGGTCCGAAGACGGCTGCGGAACTTGAACAGGATTTTCGAAAGCGGCGCGCCGAGACCGAGAAGTCCGAGCAGGAACAGCAGAAAAAGGCCGCCGAGGCGAAGGATTCCGAGGAAAACTGCCGGGCCGCGCGGGCGCAGTTGGTCAGTCTGGAAGCTGGCCAGCGTCAGACTCGGACCGATCCCAGCGGGGAACGCTACTTCCTGGATGAATCGCAGGTGGAAAACGAGAAGCAACGCGCCAGGCGTGCGATCGAGGTCAGCTGCAAGTGAGCCGGAGCAAGTAAGCCGGATTCAGGGCGCTGCGGATTTCAGTTGCCGTTCCCGGCGCATCGATCCCCGTAGGCGTCGTGTCTCTTTCGGGTCCCCTTTGAGTGGGCGGTAGAGCTCAATCCGGTCTCCCGGTCTGAGGCATGTGTCGGCTTCCGCTACACGTCCGAAGATGCCGACAGACTGCGAGCCGGTAATCAGCGACGGAAATCGTGCGCGAACAGCGGCGAGCGCGAGCAGATCGCGGATTTGACATCCGGCCGGCATTTCGAAGGTTTCGATGACCTGTCCTTCGGACGTTGCGAATGCGACAGTGATTCGCGCCTGAATCATCGGAGCGACTCGGCGCGCTTTACGAATGCGTCAACGAACGTGTTTGCGATGTGTTCAAAAGCAGGCCCTGCAATCTTTTCGATCAACCGGCTCGAGAGTTGATACTCCAGGTGAAGGCTGACCTTCGAAGCTTGGTCGCCGAGGGAGTCAAAGCGCCAGACGCCCGACAGGCTACGAAACGGACCATCCACCAAACGCACTTCAATCGAGTCGCCGGGGACGTTCCGATTCTCCGTTGTGAATGACTGCCTGATTCCTTTGAAGCTCACATGGATTGTGGCGACAACTCGCGCAGGGGTGCGCTCCTTGACATCCGTTTGCGCGCACCACGGCAGGAACAGCGGATAGGACGAAATATCGTCAACGAGGTCGTAGATGACCCGGGCGTTTCGCGGAATGATCGCCGAACGGTCGACAGTGGTCATCGTTGTTACAATCCCTGGGTACGGCAGCCACGCAGCCGCTCCCGTTTTCCTGCATTCTCCCCATGTCCATTCTTGAAAACCGAAAAGCCTTTCACGACTACTTCATCGAAGAGAGACTCGAGGCAGGGCTTGTGCTGCAGGGCTGGGAGGTCAAGGCAATCCGAGCTGGACGTGCGCAATTGAAAGAAGCCTATGTTGTTGTTCGAGGCGACGCGATTTTCCTGATAGGTGCGCATATCTCGCCGCTCACATCCGCTTCGACGCACGTTCACGCCGATCCGACGCGCACCCGCAAGCTGCTGTTGCACGCTGAAGAGATCCAGAAACTTGTCGGGAAAACCGTGCGCTCGGGGTACACCATGGTGCCTATAAATCTGCACTACCTGAAGGGTCGCATCAAACTTGAAATCGGCCTTGCACGTGGAAAGAAGCAGCATGACAAGCGCGAGGCCGAAAAGAACAGGGAGTGGGAACGGGAGCAACAGCGCTTGCTGCGGACACGCACTAAAGGTTGAGTGACAGTCGCCTGAACTCAGCCAGGAGACTTCACGGCCTCCTCAGCGCCTTTTGCAAGAAACAGCCACGTATCCACGACCGTATCCGGATTCAGCGAAAGGCTCTCGATGCCCTCATCCACCAGCCAGCGCGCAAGGTCGGGATGGTCCGACGGGCCTTGCCCGCAGATGCCCACATATTTTCCGGCACGCCGGCATGCCTGGATCGCCATTCGAAGCAGCGCCTTTACCGCCGGGTCCCGCTCATCGAATGACGCCGCCACCAGTCCGGAGTCACGGTCCAGGCCAAGCGTTAGCTGGGTCATGTCATTCGATCCTATCGAGAAACCGTCGAAGTGCTCAAGGAACTGGTCTGCAAGCAGCGCATTTGTGGGGAGTTCACACATCATCACGATGCGAAGCCCGTTCTCCCCTCGCTTAAGTCCGTTGTCTGCCAGAAGTTTCAGTGTCTGCCGAGCTTCGTTGACCGTACGAACAAAGGGAACCATGAGTTCGACGTTGGTCAGGCCCATTACGTCGCGGACCTTGTGCATTGCCTTGCATTCCATCTCGAAGCATTCACGGAATGCTGGCGCGATGTAGCGCGACGCGCCGCGGAATCCGAGCATCGGATTCTCTTCGTCCGGTTCGTACAGTTCGCCGCCAAGAAGCTTCTTGTACTCGTTTGACTTGAAATCCGACAGGCGGACGATGACAGGCTTTGGCCAGAACGCCGCCGCGATGGTCGCTACCCCCTCGGCCATTTTCTCCACGAAGAATTCGCGGGGGCTCGAATAGCCGAGCGCCGCGATTTCGACGTTACGCTTGAGTTCATCCGGCAGGTTCGGGTAGTCCAACACCGCCTTCGGATGGACTCCGATCATGTTGTTGATGACAAACTCCAGGCGTGCAAGCCCGACTCCTGCATTGGGCAGACTCTGGAACTCGAACGCAAGATGAGGATTGCCAATGTTCATGGTGATTTTCACCGGGCACTTCGGCATTTCTCCGAGCATCTGGGAACTGATCTCGATTTCCAGGATGCCTTTGTATACGTGACCCGTGTCACCTTCCGCACACGAGACGGTGACGGGTTCTCCGTCCTTCAACACGCGTGTTGCCTCTCCGCAACCGACAACCGCGGGGATGCCGAGTTCCCGTGCGATTATTGCCGCATGGCAAGTGCGTCCGCCCCGGTTCGTGACGATCGCAGACGCGCGCTTCATTACGGGTTCCCAATTCGGGTCTGTCATGTCGGTGACGAGAATATCGCCCACCTGGACGCGGGACATTTCGCTGGCGTCCTTGACCAGGCGGACCACGCCTGCGCCGACCTTCTGACCGATTGCACGACCGGATGCCAGCACCTCTGAATGCGTTTTGATCCGGTACTTCTCCTGGCCTTCGGATTTTCGGGATTTCACAGTCTCGGGACGTGCCTGGAGGATATAAAGCTTGCCATCCACACCGTCCTTCGCCCACTCGATATCCATCGGGCGCTGGTAGTGCTCCTCGATCTTCAACGCAAAATGCGCAAGTTCTGCCACGTCCTTATCGGACAGGCAGAATCGGTTGCGATCGACCGCGGGGACGTCCTCGATGCGGGTTGATTTGCCCGCGGACTGGTGTTCGGCAAAAACCATCTTCTGGGCCTTGGACCCGAGGCTGCGACGGATGACAGGCAGTTTTCCCGCACGCAGCATCGGTTTGTGCGCATAGAACTCATCCGGGTTCACCGCCCCCTGCACTACCATTTCACCGAGACCCCACGCGCCGTTGATGAAAACGACGTCCTGAAAACCCGACTCGGTATCAAGGGTGAACATCACACCGCTCGTACCCTTGTCGCTTCTCACCATGCGTTGGATCCCGGCTGACAGCGCCACTGCGTGGTGCTCAAACCCCTGATGGACGCGGTAGGAAATTGCACGGTCGTTGTACAGCGAGGCAAAGACATGCTTGATCGCGGCAAGAATGTTTTGCAGGCCTTTAACGTTGAGGAAGCTTTCCTGCTGCCCGGCGAAGGACGCATCTGGCAGGTCCTCCGCAGTGGCGCTCGAACGAACCGCGAACGAGGCGTCCGGATCTCCGGCAAGGAGTTCGGAGTATGCGGCCTCGATTGCCTCCTGCAATCCCGCAGGCAGAGGAGTGTCCATGACCCACTGTCGAACCTCTGCGCCGCATTTCGCGAGCGCATGGACATCCTCTGTGTCGAGCAGCGAGAGCCGTGCCTTGATCCGCTGTTCGAGCCCGCCCTGAAACAGGAACTCACGATAGGCATCGGCCGTTGTGGCGAAGCCATTCGGAACCCGGATGCCGGCTTTCGTCAACTGGCTGATCATTTCGCCGAGCGAAGCATTCTTGCCACCGACACTTTCAACATCGCTCATGCGCAGTTCGTCGAATTTGGCGACCCATTTGACGCTTGCCATGAGTGAATCTCCTGCGCGATCGGGAGACCGCAGTTGTAGGTAGGCTATAAAAGAGCTATTTTAGCCGCAGTGCACCATTTTGGCCTTTTGATTAGCTTGTCCAGGAATTCACGTGACCCCTCCTCGCCGCACAGTTTTTGTTGTTTCCGATGGAACCGGAATTACTGCCGAAATGCTCGGGCATAGTCTTTTGACGCAGTTCGAGGGGATGTCGCCGCATCAGATTACGGTTCCCTTTGTCGATAGCGAAGAAAAGGCTCGCGAGTGCGTGGCGCGGATCAACGAAACGCGCCGCAACGGCAATGCAAGGCCGATCGTTTTCTCGACGCTGGTCAACAACAAAATCCGAAAAATCCTTCGGCAATCCGACGCATTTCTTCTGGATTTCTTTGAAATGTTCCTCGATCCCCTTGAGGCGGAGCTGGGTGTCAAATCGACCCATACGATCGGTCGATCGCACAGCGCGGGCGACAAGAAGCAGTATTCAAACCGGATCGAGGCGATAAATTTCTCCATCGCGCACGACGACGGGATTGCCAGCGCGGATTTCGACAAGGCGGATGTCATTCTTGTCGGTGTTTCCCGAAGCGGTAAAACGCCGACGTCCCTGTATCTGGCACTTCAGTTCGGGATCCGAGCCGCCAACTACCCCCTGATACCTGAAGATTTCGAGCGCCTGAGTCTGCCGAAGCCGCTTGATCCGTATCGGCGCAAGCTCTTTGGCCTTTCCATTCTTCCGGAGCGTCTGCGGGAGATTCGCAACGAACGCCGTCCAGACAGCAACTATTCCCGGCTGGAGAACTGCAGGTACGAGGTTCAGCAGGCGGAGAATCTGATGCGGCGCGAGGGCATTCGCTGGGTTAACTCGACCACCAAGTCGATCGAGGAGATCTCGACGACGATTCTTCAGGAATTCAAGCTCGAGCGACGTGTCTACTAGGTATGCTGTGGTTCAGTTCGCCGCTGCCTGACCTGTTCAAAAAGACAAATAGCGGCTGCGGCAGCGACGTTCAGAGACTCGGCGGAACCCGGCATAGGAATCGCAAGCCTTGACGAGGCTGCCGCAGCCAGTTCTGCTGACAGCCCTGCTCCTTCATTGCCGAAGATCCACGCGACCGGACCCTTGAAGTCGCATGTATCGATCGTTCTGTCCGCATCTGCAAGGGTTGCCACAACGCTTCCGGTCGTTCGCGCGACAATGTCGAGGAGATCAACGCCTTCGTGAATCTCGAGGCTGAAGTGTGCCCCCATTCCGGCGCGGACAACCTTTGGTGACCAGGCAAACACGCAGCCTTGGGAAAGGAAGACCTGTCGCACGTTTGCGGCGGCTGCAGTTCTCAGCATTGATCCCAGATTTCCCGGATCCTGAATGTTTTCCAAGAGTAGGCAATCGCCCACGGTGGTCGGCAGAGGTGGTGCCGCGGGAGTTTTGACAACTGCGATCAGGCCGCTTGCAGAGACAACCTGGGAGATTTTCTCCAACAGTGCATCATCCAGAACAATATGTTGTTTTGCGCGCGTTTTCTCGAAAGCATCGCGAATGCTGTCGCGTCGTGTTGCTGCCTCACTTGCGATAAGTACATCCGGGATTTCACCGGTGCGGGCATATGCATCGATAAGACGCTCGCCTTCAAGAAGCGCAAGTCCCCGGATTTTTCGTTCGCGTGAGGAGCCGGCAAGCTTCTGCAGGTCCTTGAACAGCGCATTGTCCTTGGACCTCAAAATCTTCATCAGGCCCCCTCGTACTTAAGAGCGCTGAAGTGAGGCACGTTGCACCGGTCCAAAGCTTTGACGATAGATCTCACAAGGTCCGTGTTTGCGGAGGAGCTCCAGATGCTCCGGAGTCGGATAACCTTTGTGCTTGTCGAATCTGTACTGCGGATAAGTGTGGTGCAGTTTCAGCATCTCTTGATCACGCGCAGTCTTGGCGAGGATCGATGCTGCACTGATGACTTCAATCAACGAATCCCCTTTCACGATTGCGCGGGATGGTATTGACCATTCGGGACAGTGTGTACCGTCGACAAGCACTTCCGAGGGACTGACACTCAGTCCCTCGACAGCACGACGCATCGCAAGCAACGTCGCCTGAAAGATGTTCAGCTGGTCGATTTCGACTGGGCTCGAGAATGCGACGCTCCATGCGACTGACCGCTCACGGATTAGACCGGCGAGTTCCTCGCGTCTTCTCGGACTCAGCTTTTTTGAATCACGTATGCCGTTAATACCGTGATTGGGCGGGAGTATTGCTGCAGCCGCGACAACCGGCCCGGCAAGCGGGCCACGGCCGGCTTCGTCGACTCCGCAGATCAGTCGATACACGAGGCGACTACCGCAGCAGCGCGATTCGATGCATCCTGACGCAACGCCAGGTGCATCTCGGCGAGACGACCGGGAAGGCGATCGCGAATGACCGGGTCGTTGGCAACGTTCATCAGCGCCTGCGCAAGTGTGTCCGGTGTTGCGTCATCTTGAAGTATCTCCGGGATTAGAAATTCTTCTGCGATGATGTTGGGCAGTCCAACCCATGGTTGATATCGCCTACGCTGCATCATTTTCCAGGTCGATTGCGCCATCCTGTAGGTAATGACCATGGGGCGCCGCAGGAGCGCCGCCTCGAGCGTCGCGGTTCCGCTGGCGACGAGCACTGCATCCGAGGCGCCCATGGCTTCGCGCGCATGCCCAAACAGAATGGTTATCGGAAGATTCTCTGCGCCGGCCGAGTAGAGTCCCGATTCGAAAATATCCCGTGTTTCCCGACTTATAAGGGGGACCAGAAATTGAGCATTCGGCTCTTTCTTTGCGACTTGCTGTGCAGTCCGAACAAACGTTTCAGCCATGTAACTGACTTCGGATTGGCGACTGCCCGGTAAGAGTGAATAGACCCTTCGCCCCGCAGGTATCTTCAATTGCTCCCGGCAACGTTCGCTGCAATCGTCTGGCGAAATCACGTCGGCGAGAGGATGTCCGACATAGGTGACTGCGACCCCCGCCTTTTCATACAAGGTTTTTTCAAACGGGAACAAGACCAACATATGGTCTACGGCTTTGGCAATCCCCTTCATACGCTCCCCGCGCCAGGCCCACAAAGAGGGGCTGACATAGTGCAGGGTCCTGACTCCCCTTAAGCGAAGATTGCGTTCCAGTGCAAGGTTGAAATCTGGAGCGTCGATACCGATGAAGCATGAAGGTCGGGCAGCACTAAGGCGCCGAGAAAGTGCGCGCCTCATCGCCAGCAGTCCGGGCAGATGGCGAATCACTTCCGCGTAGCCTCGCACCGAGAGGCTTTCCATAGGGTACCAAGACTCTAGTCCAGCTGCCTGCATTCTGGGCCCGCCGACCCCTACAAATCGTGCGCTAACTCCGCGGTCAATGAGCGCGCGAATAAGGCCTGCCCCGAGAAAATCTCCCGAAGCCTCTCCTGCGACCAGAGCGATGAGCTGTTTCACCATCAGGTGCGACACATCACCGGACGATTCCGCGGCGTGATTTTTCTAGAAAGTCGACGAGTACTTTAATTTCGGGGGCAACTAACGCCTGCCGGGCCAAGTCGAGTTTCGCATCAGCCAGCGTCATCCCTGACTTGTAGAGTGTCTTGTAAGCAGTGCGAAGTGCCGCGACGGATTCTGGTGAAAACCCCCGCCGCTTCAGTCCTTCCGAATTGATGCCGTGAGCTTGGGCAGTATTTCCGGCCGCGGTGACGTAAGGAGGCAGATCCTGCAGCAGGATCGTCCCCATTGCGGTAAGGGAATGGGCGCCAATCGAAACAAACTGATGTACGACCGTGAAGCCCCCCAGAATTGCATGGCTCCCCACATTTACGTGGCCCGCGATTT
>CANIEV010000165.1 GCA_947466535.1 Betaproteobacteria bacterium | reverse complement strand
GCGCGCCCGTCCGCCGCACATCGAAGCGTGCGGAATGCCGAAGCTGCGGCTTGCCTCGAGCACCGACCAGCCGCGCGGCACGCTCACGCTTCGACCCGGATAGTCGATCGATACGGTGGAGCGCCGGCCGCGCTCGATAAGGCGCCGGACTTCGCGCGCACCGAACACCGCGGCGAGCAACACCAGATACACCAGCACCAGCGTGTCGCGGGTGCGAGCCACCATCAGGCGCTCGGCGAGTTCGGGCACACCTGCTTTTTGCACCACCCAATCGGGATCGGCGGCAAGCGCCGCGATCTCGCGGCCCATCGCGACGAACCCAAGGCCCGAGAGCACCGGCAACAGCACCGCAAGCCCGAAGAGCGCATAGCGCGCCCTCTGCCACGCCGGCCGATGACCGAAGGCGAAATACAGGCCGAGACATCCGTGAAGCCACCCGGGCGCGAGCAGAGCGAGTTGCCGGCCCTCGTTGTCGGAACTCCAGAGGTTGTGCACCACGCGGGTGTATTCCACAGCGTGGCCGTAGACCTCGAAAGCGAGTCGCGTCGATACCGCATGGCCGATGAGCAGCATCGGGATGCCGAAGCCGAGCGCGACGCGCAAGACCTCGGCGGGAGGGATGCGCAGCGTGCGCCGTTCGTACACCGCGAGAAACGCGAGCGCGAGGTGCGCCGCGGCGGCGCCATAGAGAAGCAGCGTGCCCGGCAGGCTGTGCCAGAAGCCGACGGCGATTCGCAATCCGGTCTCGGCCACCTCGAGCGAAACAAGCCCGAGGGCGTGATTGACCAGATGCGAAGTCACATAGATAAACAACACCACACCGGAGCCAAGCCTCAGGTCGCGGCGGGTGAAGGCAAAACGCGCCGACTTGATGGCGCGTTCGTTATCTTGACGCGCCGACTTGATGGCGCGTTCGTTTTCTTGACTGGGCATCGGGGTCGCGCGTCCGGTCGAAGCGCGAATCAGCCTAGTGAAGCTGCGGCTTTTTCATCAGGCCGTTGCGATCGGCGCTGCGCACGGAGACCTTGATCGCGGAGCCCTTGCGCCCGACAACGAATGCAATGTCGGTGCCCGCGGGCCCGGTCGCCCAGACCTTGCGGAACAGGTCGGCCACGTTCTTCACCTTCGCGCCGCCGACTTGCATCAGCAGGTCGCCCTTGCGGATGCCGGCGCGCGCCGCGGGTGCGCCGTCGGCCAGACCGCTGACCGCGACATGGCCGTCCACATCCACCGCGTACATGCCCAGCCAGGGCCGCGGCGGCGCCGCACGGCGGCCGAACTTGAGCATGTCATCGAGAATCGGGGCAAGCAGGTCCACCGGCACGAACATGTTGCCCTGCAACTGTTCGCCTTCCTCGCGCGCTTCCTGCACCAGCAGCGACCCGAGGCCGACGAGTTCGCCCCGCGCATTGACAAGCGCGGTGCCGCCCCACTGCGGATGCGCGGGCGCGGTGAAGAGGGCTTCGTCCAGCAGGTATTCCCAGTAGCCGACGAATTCGCGCTTGGCAACGATGGACGCTTTCAGCGAATGCATGCGTCGCCCCTGGCCAATGACGACCACATCGTCATCCAACGACACCGAAGCCGCGCTCCCCCGTTGCAGCATCGGCGCGCCAAGCCGACCGAGCGGCAGCACCAGGCCGAAACCGGTGGCCGCGTCGTAGGCGAGCGGATGCCCGGGCACGACCACGCCCGAGTTGGTGCTGAGCCAGATGGATTCCGCTTCGGTGATCAGGTAACCGATGGTGAGAATCAGGCCGTCCTCGCGGATCACCACGCCGTTGCCGATACGCTCGGTGCCAAGGGTCTGCGCGGTGAAGGCATCCTCGGGGACTTCGGCGCGCAGCATCACCACCGAATCGAGCGCCGCGTCGAGGTCGTAGGCGAGCGAGTCCGCGTCGGGCTGCAGGTTGTGCGGAAAAGTCCAGTTGCTGGATTCGGCCATGCGCGCTTCGCTTGAGGAGTTGCGATCAGAAAAACGGGTGGGATCCCGGGTTCAAATCTTACGCGAAGCGCCGCCCGCTATCGCAGGCCGCCCGGCGCCGCGCGTGAAAAAAGACCGCCCGGGGATGCCTGCCGGGCGGGTTATTGCGACAGGACAACAACTAAGGCCTGACCGGCACCACCACGTTGCGGGTGCCGCTGTTGCCTGCCTCCACCGCCTCGTGCGCAGACGCAATATCCGCAAGTGTGTACTCGCGGATCGGCAGGTGTTTCAGTTTCCCGGCGGTCTGCATCGCGGTGAAATCGCGCCAGGCGGCCACGTACTCCTCCGGCGGCAGTTCGTACATGTAGATAAAGCGGATCAGCGCGCGGTTGCGGATGCCCCAGTTGGGCAGGATCACCGCCTCGGGTTTGGTCGAGCCGTACACCACCACCACGCCGCCTTTTTTCATCACCGCGGGCAGCAGTTGCGCATTCATCCCGAGGTTCACCTCGAGCAGGCGATCCACGCCCTGGCCGCCGGTGAGCGCGCCCACGCGCGCGCCAACGTCCTCGGTTCGATAGTCGATCACCTCGTCGGCGCCGGCCTCTTTGGCCACCCCAGCCTTCTGCGCGCTGCCGACCGTCGCGATCACCCGCGCCCCCCAGGCCTTCGCAATCTGCACCGCGTAGTAACCCACCGCGCCGGTGCCGCCGGCGACAAGCACCGTCTGCCCCTTCACCGGGCCGTCGGCGGCAAGCGCCCAGTGCGCGGTGAGCCAGGGCACGCCAAGGCAGGCGCCGGTGACGAAGTCACAGTTCGCCGGCAGCGTCACCGCGTACTGCGAGGGCAGACAGCAATACTCGGCGGCGGTGCCGTCCCCGCGCTGCCACTGCGCCATGTAAATCAGCACGCGCTCGCCCAAGCGGCTTTTCGCCACGCCCTCGCCCACCGTGTCGATCACGCCCGCGCCGTCCTGGTGCGGGGTGATGCGCGGGAAGGCGAGCACCTTGGTGCGGATGCCGCTGCGCGTGTACATGTCGGTCGGGCTTAGCCCTGAACCGTGCACCCGCACCCGCACTTCGCCCGGGCCGGGCTGCGGGTCGGGCAGGTCGCCAATCGTCAGCACGGCGCGCGCCGCGCCGGTTTCGGTGTACCAGGCTGCTCTCATGTATTTCCTTTGGGATCGGGTATTTCGGTGAGATCGGTTTTGGACGTGATCAAAGCTTGAAAGCCGGCGGCGGCACCCACGGCCCGATCACCCGCGCCACCTGCCCGGCGAGCGCAAGCAGCGGGATCTCGCCCCAGCGTTTGCCCACGAGCTGCACGCCAATCGGCAGGCCATCGTCCGAGCGCGCCATCGGCAGCACCACCACCGGGCTGCCGGTGAGATTGAAGGGCGAAGTCAGGCCGGTGCCGCCGATGAAGTACGGCACCTCGCGACCCTCCACCACAAGCGGCGTGCCGAAGGGAATATGGCCGACCGCGGGCGTGGGCGAAACCGGGCAGAGCAGCGCGTCCCAGTCGCCGAGAAAGGTTTCGAACGCGCTGATCAACGCATCGCGCCGGCCGAGGCTCCTGGCGTAATCGACGATGCTCGCGTGCGCGCCGCGCGCGAAGCCGCGAAAGATCGGCTCCACCGAATTCACCGTCGCCTTGAGATCGGCCACGCGCTGCGCCGCGCGCTCGGGCGCGGTCATGGCGCGCTCGGTGAGCAGGATCTCGCCCCAGGTCTCCCACACCTGTTCGAGATCAAAGTTCGCAGGCGTGGCGGGCTCGACGGTCGCGCCCGCTTGCTGCAGGCTTGCGGCGAGCTTGTGCAGGGCGGCGCGTGTCTCGCGCGTCAACGGCAATCCGCCGAAATCCTCCATCACCGCGATGCGCGCGCCGGCAAGCGGGCGCGACATCGACGGTTCGAGCGGCACCGGCGGGACGTCGATCTCGATGCCGTCGGGTCCGGCGATCACACGCAGCGCAAGTTCGAGGTCCTCCACCGAGCGCGCGAGCGGGCCGAGGCAGTTCATGTGGCGCACCGCGCGCGGCATGCCGGGCGGCTCGGGGATGTGCCCGGTGCCGGGCACGCGGAATTCCGAGGGCTTGAGGCCGTAGATGCCGCAGAAATGCGCCGGGATGCGAATCGAACCGGCGATGTCGCTGCCGATTTCGAGAAACGACAGCCCGGCGGCAACCGCCGCGCCTCCGCCGCCGGTGGAACCGCCGGGCGAGCAGCCGAGATTCCACGGGTTGTTGGTGCGGCCGAAGATCGGGTTGTCGGCGCGGTAGTCGGCCGATAGCGGCGGCACGTTGGTTTTGCCGATCAGCACGCAGCCCGCCTCGTGCATGCGTGCCGCCACCGGCGCGTCGCGCTCGGGCACGTGATGCGCGAGCGGAGGAAAGCCACCGGTGGTGCGAAGGCCGGCGGTCTCGATCGCGTCCTTGAGCGTGATCGGCACGCCGTGCAACGGCCCCCACAGGTCACCGCGCGCGATCGCCTCGTCCGCTTCTTTTGCCGACTTGCGCGCGCCGGCCTCGTCCAGGGTGCAGATCGCGTTCAGGGCCGGGTTGTGGCGATGGATGCGCTCGAGCGTCATCTCGAGCGCATCGATTGACGTGATTTCGCGCGAACGGATCGCCTGGGCGATTTCGCTCGCGCTGGAGAAGGGATGGACGGGCATGAACGACCTCGGTGAGCGTGCTGATCGGAAGGGATGTCAAAATACCTCATTCAGGTGCATCCAGACATCCCAACCGGAGAAAAACGTGTCCGACGTGATCGTGTTCAAGGCAGGCGGCTACCGCTACATCAGCGCGGTGTTCCAGTATTCCAGCGGCGTTGCGGCCGAGCCCGGCTTCGAGATCGAGCGCGTGCGTCTGTTGAAACCCCTGCCGCTCGCCGAAGGCTTCGCGCGGGTGGAGGCGCATCTCAAGGCGCTCGGCCGCCCGAGCACCGCGTTCGCCGCCTGCGAGCTTCGGTCCTCCACCCCGTTTTCCGAGCAGGGCTTCACCGACTTCAACCGCGAATACGTAAAGACGCTCGGACGCTGGGGCATCTACAAGGACGAAATCAACCCGGTGGCGCGCACCAACGTCTGCCCCGCCCACGGCGCGCCGGCAACCCCCACGCTGTATGCGTTTTCCTACACCGTGCCGACGACATCGAAGCACGGCAGTTTCATCATCGCCGGCGGCGGCGAGGTGGCCGGGCTTGAAGGCAGCTTCGCCGATCGTATCGTGCGCCACGGCGAAACCTCAGCCGATGCGATGCGCGACAAGGTGCGCCACGTCGCCGGCATGATGGAAGAGCGGCTGTCTGCGCTCGGCTTCGGCTGGGCCGATGCGGTGAGCACGCAGGCGTACACCGTGCAGGACATCGGCGCGCTTGTCGGGCCGGAACTCGCGGCGCGCGGCGCGGCGGCGGGCGGCGTTTCCTGGCACTTTGCGCGACCTCCGGTGATCGGCCTCGAATACGAGATGGACGTGCGCGGCGCGGCGCGGGAAATCACGCTCTAGACCGCACCCCGGATTATGCCCAATCGGGTATCGGAATCACCCGCTTTCAGGCGCGGGCTCCGGGGTTTTGAAATGAAAGTTTAAGAATTACGGGAAAGACCGCGGCGCCTCGCGCCGCGTTCGAGCATCGCTCAGGCGAGCGCCGCGCAGTAGTCCTCGGTCGTGGTGACCCAGCCAAGGATCGTCTTCACGTTGAAAATGGTGGCCTGTTTGACGAAGTCGGGACCGGCGGAGTTGGTCGCGTCCTCGATCAGCAGGCACAGATAGTCGCGGTAGAGCGCATCGCGAAGCGTCGCCTCGACGCAGACATTCGTCGCAATACCGACGAACGCAATCCACTCGATGCCGAGGCTTCGCAGCACCGAATCGAGGTTGGTCTCGAAAAATCCGCTCAGCCGGGTCTTGGGGATGACGATGTCGCCCTCCTGCGGCGCAAGTTCATCGACGATTGCGTAGTCCCAGGTGCCGCGGGTGATTGCGGTTCCTGCATTCTCGGGTTTGGCGCGCATGAAGCGCAGGCCCACCGACTTGAGCGCCATGCCGCGGTCGGAGGCGCCGGCATCGTGAAGGTCCCGATGCCAGCCCATTTGCAGATGGATGATGCGTGCACCGCGCCTGCGGGCCGCGCCGATGACGCGCTCGCAGTTGGAAACCGTCTTGCGCGCCTGCGAAATGTCGAAGCCGGCGCGATCGAGGTAGCCGCCCTTGGCGGCAAATCCGTTCTGCATGTCGACCACGATGACCGCGCTTCGGGCCGGATCGAACGATACCGGCTCGGGTTGCGCGTTCACCGTGACCATCATGCGCCCTGAAAAACTACTTCTTGCGCATCAGCGGCATCAGGTGCCCGATGTGCTGCGGGCTCGCCTTCAGAAGCTCGTTCCAGAACGCGTCATTGGCGCGCTCGCGAAGCTGCGGCCCGAGATTGATGACCTGAACGCCGCCATCCTTCTGGATTTTTTCCTCCTGAGCCGTGAGCTCGGCGCGCCATTTCGGCCACTCCGCTTCGCCCCACTTGGCCACGTCCATGATCAGGTCCTGCTGCTGCTTGTTGAGGGTCTTCCAGCGGTCGTTGTTGACCATGATGGCAACCGACACGTTGTAGAAACCCGGGTCGTAGCGGTACTTGGTCATCTTGAGCCAGCCCATGTCGCGGATGCCCCAGGCCGGCCAGCCGTAGCCCTGCACCATGTTGCGCTCGAGCGCGGTAAACACTTCGCCCGGCGCAGTGAATACCACCTTCGCGCCCAGCGACTCGAAGAACACCTTGTAGACCGGCGGGCCGCGCAGCGTGATGCCGGCAAACGGGGTGACCTTGTCGGCCACATTGGCAGGCTTGTTCGTGTAGATGTGGAAATTGACGCCGTCGCCGAAACCTGTGATCAGCGTGACGTTCATCTTCTCCGCATGCAGCTTGTTCAGGTAATCCCAGGCGCCGTTCTTGCGGAGTTCCGGAACCGTGTAGTCGGAGAGCGTGAGCGCCTCGCCCTCGATCAGCGCACCGCGATAGAAGGTTCCCGGGCCGGAGTGGAAGTCGACCACGCCGGTCTTTACCGCATTGGGCTGCTCGGGCACCGGCACCGCTTCGGGGCCGACGAAATCGATCTGGACGATGCCCTTGCCGCGCCGGTTGACTTCATCGACCCAGCGCTTGGCCGTCAGGCCGCCAGCGACGGCCGTGGCGGGCAGGAAACTGGCGAGCCGCAGCTTCACCTCCTGCGCCGACGCCCCCGCGCTGAATCCGAGCGACGCCACCAGGGCCGCCGTGAACATCAGTAGTAACCGTGCCATGTCTTTCCTTTCTGCTGAATGAGGGAAATTCTGTTGCCTAAACGATTATGCCCAACAACCGGTGTCTGCATGTCGCAAAGTTCGAAGCACCTATTCCGTTCGCCGGCAGCCCTCACGGGCAATCCGCGTACCGGCTTTTGCCACCGAACCCATCCTTGACAAGGCCATCGCGAAGAAATAGATTCCGCCCTGCGGAATTATATCAATTCCCCTTGATCGCTTGCAAATGCGGGACAGGGCGATCGATATTTCCGACACATCGAATTCGCTTCTGCCCTCAGGAACCGGAGTCCCCGAGCATGGCCGTCAGCAAACCCGCCGCTCCCGCCTACGCGGTCGAATCCGTCGACAGCGCGCTGAAAATCCTGCGCATGCTTGCCGAGTCCAAGAACCTGCGCGTCTCGGAGGTCGCCGAAAAACTCGGCGTGGCGCAGTCCACCGCGCACCGCCTGCTGTCGATGCTGGTGCATCACGGATTCGCGGTGCAGGAAGGCCGCGGCCGCGAATACCGCACCGGTCCGATGCTGCTCGAGATGGGTTTTGCCGCGATCCGCGACATGGACGTGCGCCAGCATGCGCGGCCGATCCTCGAGGCGGTGCGCGACAAGGTGAACGAGACGGTGCACCTCGCGGTGCCCTACGGCCAGGAAGTGCTCTACGTGGAGTGCGTGGAGAGCCGCTACCAGCTGCGCATCGCCTCGCGCGTCGGCGCCTTCCTGCCCGCACATTGCATTGGCCTGGGCAAGGCGCTGCTCGCAACCCTCAGCCGCGAGGAACTGCACGACCTCTACCCGAACCCCGAACTGCGCACCCTCACCGAGCGTTCGGTGAAGACCCTGCCCGAGCTGGAAAAGCAGCTGGAGAAGATCCGCCGCGTCGGCTTCGCGAAAAGCCGCGGCGAAAGCGACGACGGCGTCGCCTCGCTCGCGGTGGCGGTGCTCGACCGGCGCGGCGTCGGCCGCGCGGCGATCAGCATCAGCGCACCGACCACGCGCATCACGCCCGATCTCGAACCGGTCTGGGTCGCGGCGGCGCAGGAAGCCGCGGCCGCGCTGCGGGCGCGGCTGTGGGGACGACCCGAAATCACGTAGTAGAGATTCGCCACCGCCGACCCATGACCCGCGACCAACACGCTTTTCACCTCGCTGCATTGTTCAACAACCACTGAAGAAAGCCCGACCACCATGCTCAGCGCCACCGATCTCCAGGGTCTCTACGCGATCATCCCCACGCCCGCCCGCGCCGGCGCGGAAAAATTGAGCGCCACCGACACCATCGATCTTCCCGAGACCGAGCGCCTGATCAACGCACTGATCCGCGACGGCTCCAAGGGCCTGATCGTGCTCGGCACCACCGGTGAATGCGCCACCGTGTCGAACGCCGACTACGAGGCCTTCGTCGATTGCGTGATGAGCACGGTGAAAAAACGTGTTCCGACCTTCGTCGGTGCGACCGCGCTCGGCGGCCACGAGGTGTACAAGCGGCTGAAGTTCGCCCAGGACCGCGGCGCTGAAGGCTCACTGCTCGGCCTGCCGATGTGGCAGCCGCTCACCACCGAGATGGCGGTGAAGTACTACGCCGAGGTGTCGAAGGAGTTTCCCAAGCTCGCGATCATGGTGTACGCCAACGCGCGCGCCTTCCGCTTCAACTTCCCGCTGGAATTCTGGGTCGAGGTGG
>CANIEV010000164.1 GCA_947466535.1 Betaproteobacteria bacterium | reverse complement strand
TGGATCACCGCTCATGCGGTGATTTCGCCATCACGAAGAACAGCGATCCGAGGCAGACGAGCACGGCGACGACGGTGAAGCCGACGCGGTAGTTGCCGGTCCAGTCGGCGAAGACACCGGCGACCATCGGGCCGATGATGTGGCCGCTTACCACTACCATCGAAGACAGGCCGAGAATCAGGCCGATCGCGCGCCTGCCGAAATAATCCGCACGGATCGCCTGCATCAGCGGACCGCGCAGGCCCCAGGCAACTCCGTGCAGGAGCGCAAACCCGACGATCATCGCGTTGTTCAGCGCGTAGGTGAGCATCAGGAGACCCGCCGCGTGCATCAGGTTGCAGAAGGCGGCGAGGTAACGCTTCTCGAAGCGATCACCGATCGCACCGCCAATCAGCACGCCCGCGCCCTGCCCCACCGTCATCAGCATGATCGCGAACGAGGCCTCGGCAAGCGTGTAGCCCAGGTCCATCATGTGGGTGATCGCATGCACGCTCACCACGTACACCGCCATCATTGCGCAGGCGTGCCCGAGCGAGACCATCCAGAAGGCGCGGGTGCGTATCGCCTCGCGCGCGCTGAAGTCACGTCGCGGCGCGGGTTCGTCGTCACTGCTGTCGGCAGCGCTCACCTTGATCAGACCGTCCACCGTCAGGCCGTGATCCTCGGGACGACGACGCACCACCCGGGCAAGCGGATAACCGATGACGATGAAGATCACGCCCGAACCGAACGCGGTGGGCCGCCAGCCGAAGGTTGCGATGCAGTACGCCACCACCGGCAGCAGTATGCCGCCCACCGAAAGCCCGAGTGAAAACCCCGAGAGCGCGCGGGCACGGAATTTATCGAACCACTGGATGACCGCCACATTGAGCGGAAAGAACCCCGACATGCTCGCGCCAACCGCAATCACGAAGAACGCACCGTAGAAGCCGACGAGCGATTCGATCTGGCTCAACAGCATGAAGCCGGCGCCGAGGATGAAGATGCCCATGCGCACCATACCCTGCGGCCCGAAGCGGTCGATGATCCAGCCGAGGATCGGGCCGATCAGCGCGCTTTCGGCCGATTGCAGGGCGGCGGCGCCCGAGAGCGCGGTCTTGCTCCAGCCACGTTCGGCGGTGAGCACCGCCACATAGGCACCAAAGGCCTGGTGCAGCATGGCCGATTGCATGATTTGCAGGCACGCGCCGGCGCCGACGATGCGCCAGCCGTAAAAGAGCTTTTTCTTCTTCATGGACGAGGCCGAGGATAACGCAGCAGCCGCCATTAAGAATTGACGCAGGACAGATTAATCGACCGATTTCATCTCGGCTATCGCCTGTCCCGCGGGAAATCGATCGGTATCTATCGGTTCCCGCTCATCTCGGCGGCTGCGCAATGATCACGCGCTCCAGCGGCACGGTCCCTTGCCGCCTCCGCCTTCACCCGCGCCCTCGGCAAGCGCCACCGCCGGCGCGAACGCAACCGCCCACAACAATATCGCCCTGATGATTTTCATGGTTGCCCCCCCCGGGACACTCTTTGTACCGCGCAGCGAAATTCCTGGGTACGCGCCCCCCCCCGTTCCCTGCCGGGAGTGCGCGTGAATCTCGACTACCTGTGCCCTGACATGCGCTGGTTGCTCGCCATGCGCATCGGAGCAGGTGCGGCAGAACGATGCTCGTAGCCGTGCTGCTGCGCGCGTCCGGCGCTAATGTCGCGATGCTCGAAGCGCTGGTCGTGACGCGCCTCGCGCCGGTCCTGATGCATCTCCCGGGCATCGCCGCGACGCTCCGTCCGGTCGTGATGCAGTTCACGCTGGTCGTGCCGCAGTTCGCGAACATCACGGGAACGCTCGGCGTAGGCGTTGTGCATGGCCTGGCGGTCACCCCGGATTTCATTATTGTCGCGGCGCAGGGCCTCGCGATCCGCAGCCACCGCGGCGGAGTTGCCGCTACGCATGTCTCGGCGCAGCGCCATCTGGTCCTGGCGGCGCTGCATCTCGTCGTGGCGCAGTTCGTTGCGGGAATCGGCGATCGCCCGGTTGTCCTGGCGGATCTCGGCGCGGTCCTGGATGATTTCGCGGCGGTCGCTGCGAATCTCGCGGTTGTCGCCGCGGATTTCGCGGGTGTCCTGGCGCAGTTCGCCGCGGCGCTCGTTGGAGCCGCCCGTAGACGGCGTGGTGACAGCCGGGGAGAGCGACGAAGACGGCGCGGTGTTCTGCGCAGCAGCGGTATTCAGGCGCAGTTCGGGACGTTCACCGCGCGCCTGACGCGTATCGCTGTTGCTGTTGCTGCTTCCGGCGGCGCTGCTACCGTTGCCGAAATTGCCGGTTTGTTGCGCTGCTGCGGTACCCGCCATCATCGCGATTGCGAGGCTGCAGGCGGCTGCGAGAAGAGTGTTGCTTTTCATTTCGTTCCCCTTTTGATGTGGATGGCACTTGCCATGAGTCATTTAATGACCGGGGGAACGAACAAGCTATGCGAAAGCTGTAAGACCTGTATCAGAGTGTTTCAGGGCGGCGGGTTTGCGAAAAATTCTTACGAAGGAAGCCCTGATTAAACTCCGAGCATGCAACGAGCCGAACCGGGCTTCCCTCACAAGTGGGGGTTTTACAAGGGGGCCATGCCCCCTTGTTCATACGATCCCTACTTGAAGATCACCGGCGGGCCGCCCGAGCCCGCGGTGCGCTCGTAGACGCCCTTTTCAGTCTTCTTGTACTGCGTCAGGCCCGAGCTTTCGATCTTGCTCTGCGAGAGCGAATACTTTCCGCCGAGAGCGACCGCGCTCACGCAGCGCTCGCAGGCCTGTTCGCAAGTCGGGCAATTGGTGAGTTTCGCGTCGGCGATGCGTTGCATCACCTCGAAGCGGCCGTGGCAGGTTTCACATTGCCCGGAGAGCGGGGCGTAGTCGTAGAGCGGCATGATGTGTGATCAGTGGCGGGGTCAGTTGCTGCTCAGTTTGCGCTCAGTTTCCAAACCGGATGTTGCGTTCCTTGACCAGCTTCGCCCACTTCTCGGCATCAAGCTTCAACAGGCGAATCGCATCCTCGGTGCTGGTGCCGATGACTTCGTTGCCCACCGCTTCGATTCTCGAGACCACGTCCGGCAGGGCAAGCGCGCGGCGGATATCGGTGTTGATCTTCGCAACGATGTCGGCGGGCGTGCCTGCCGGCGCCATCAGCACGCCCCAGGCCGACATCGAGTAGCCGGGCACGCCCGCTTCGGCGAGCGTCGGGATCTGCGTGGCGAGCTTGTAGCGCTGCGCGGTCGTCACCGCGAGCGCGCGCACGCGGCCGGTCTTCACCGCTGCGCTGGAAGTCGCCATGTCGATGAAGCAAAGCTCGGTCTCGCCCGCCGTGGTGCTCGTCATCGCGGGCGCGGCGGCCTTGTAGCTGACGTCGATGTAGTCCACATTGGCGAGCGCCTTGAACAGGGCGGATGCGAGCAGCGTGCTCGCGCTATTGGAGGCGTGGTTGAGCTTGCCCGGGTTGGCACGCAGGTGGGTGAGCAGTTCCTGCACCGTGTTCGCCGGCACGTTGCTGTTGACGGTGAGCACGAAGGGATTGGCGGTGGTGAGCGTGACCGGGATTAGGTCTTCCAGCCTGTAGGGCAGGCTGGGCAGGGTGACCGGATTGATGGTGAGCGCGGCGCTGCTCGTGAACCCTACCGTGTAACCGTCGGGTGAGGCTTTCGCCACCGCATCGGTGCCGATGACAAAGCCCGCGCCGGGCCGGTTCTCCACCACCACCGGCTGGCCCCAGAGTTCGGTGAGCTTGCCCGCCATCACCCGGGCCATCAGGTCGAGTCCGCCGCCGGGTGCGGTGGTGACGATCAGCCTGACGCTGCGCACGGGGTAGTTCTGGGCCTGCGCGACCGACACGGCACCTGCCAAAAGCAGAACCCCGGCCATGAACGAAGCGAACGGCCTGAACGCCAAGCTTCCGAAAATGTTCATGTTCTTCTTTCCTGTGTGGTTCAGCCGGCCGTGGCCTGTATTTCCGGAATCGGTAGCTCCGGCGCCTCGTCCAGCCGTGACCACTGCTTGGTCGGCCGGCCGTTGACGATGGCATCCAGCTCCCGCCAGAAGACCTTCCGCAGGAACACGATGCCCGCGTCCGAGACAGACAGGTTTTCCTTCGTCCGGTCCACGATCGTGCCCTGCCCGCTGGTGGCGACGTAATCCTGCGCGGTTATTTCGCCCGCCTCGTCGGTGGCCGGGATGCGCTGTTCCTGCGACATCCACTCGGCATGGATACGCGGCTGGAACACCGTGTCCAGGTCCTCCGGCTTCACATGGGCGGCATAGGCATAGAGGGTAAAGCGCCGGGTGTTTCTCTCGTCGATCGGCACCGCCCAGACGCTGATGTCGGTCCAGGGGTCGTCCTTGCCCGGGCCGGGGGCGACGATATGGTTGTTGTTCGGGAAGGTCCAGTCGCTGATGCGCACGTTGGTGGGCGAGCGCGTCGCAATCTGGCGGATACCCGCGGCGGTTTCGCTATATACAAGGTCGGGGATGACGCTGGTGATCGCCTCGGCAAAACGCCCTACCTTGCCCCAGCCGTGCGCGAAGCTCAGGTGCACCGCATCCATCGAGTTCTCGATCTGCTGGAACCAGTTCACATCCCAGACCTGCTCGAGGATCACGTAGCTTCGGCCGGGCTCGTCGAGCGCGTGCTTGCGCGGCAGGTCGAACTCAGGCGCCGTGCCGTCGGCATTCAGTTCGCCCATCCAGGCGAACACCAATCCGCAGTACTCATGCACCGGATACGCGGCGATGCGCACCGGTTCGTTCCGGGCTTGCTTTTCCGCCGGGATCTCGTTGCACAGCCCTGAGCCGTCGTAGCGCCAGCCGTGGTACATGCAACGGATCTGCTCGCCCTGCACCCAGCCGTTGTGCAGGCTCTCGCGGCGGTGCGCGCAGCGGCCTGCCACCAGGTACGCACTACCGCTTTCGCCGCGGTAGAGCGTCAGTTCCTCGCCGAGCAGCCGAAGCGGCAGCGATCGGCCCTTTTCGAGCTTCGCCGACTGGGCGACCGGCTGCCAGAAACGGCGCAGCAGGGTACCCATCGGGAAACCGGGGGCGCACTGGGTGAGCAAATCGAATTGCCGCGCCTTCTGCGATTGAATCGCTTGATTCGCGTGATTCTCGTCGGGGGTCATGGTGTTTCCGGAGGCGGGGGATTCAGCCGGGTTATTCGACAATGTCCGGAGAAGTATCCGTCGCGACACCTCACCGGTCAACCGGCCCCGCACAGGCTGGCGCGTCGCGAGCGGGCATTTCATCGACATTCACGGGAATGTCAAACATTCTCATGGAAGATGCCCTGCCCTCGCCTGAAAGCGGGCGATAAACGTACTTATCTGATTCGTTCCATGTGCGCCAGACCGGGTGCGGGAGCCACGGCCAACGATTCGCATATCTACCCGGCTGACAAGCTTCCGGGCGATTTGGTACTGTGACGGTCGCGGACAAAAAACAGGCCGGAGAACAGGCCGGAGAATTCCCGGCCGCCCGGGGAAAATACGGTCCGCGCCGCGGCGCACGCCGCCACGATTCAACGCGTTCAAACCAACGAAAATCGACAGACAACCATGATCCCCTACACCGGACGAAGAGAAGACCAGCGCCTTGTCACAGGACACGGCCAATACACCTCCGATTTCAACCTGCCGGGGCAGTTGCACGCCTGCTTCCTGCGCTCGGATTACGCCCATGCGCGCATCGTGTCGATCGACACCACCGCCGCGAAGGCCGCGCCCGGCGTGCGCCTGATACTGACCGGCGCGGATTTCGCCACCGGCCAGTTCAAGACCATGATCCCGATGGCGCAGTTTCCCGGCCGCGGCGGCTTCAAGATCCGCGTGCCCGAGCGCCTGCCGCTTGCACACAAGAAGGTGAACTTCGGCGGCGAGGCGGTGGCGCTGGTGCTCGCCGATACCGCGGAGCAGGCACGCGATGCGACCGAACTCATCAATGTGGATTACGAGGACCTGCCCGCGATCATCGGCTTTGACCGCGCGCTTGCGCCCGATGCGCCCGCGGTGCACGAGAACGTGCCCGGCAACATCACCTTCGACTGGGACTATGGTGATGAAGCCAAGACCAACGAACTCTTCGCCCGCGCCGACCATGTGGTGAAGGCGGTGATGGAAAGCCCGCGCGTCGCACCCACGCCGATGGAGCCGCGCGCAGTCGTCACCTCGTATGACAAGGGTGCCGATCTCTACACCGTCCGTTGCGAACACCAGGGCCTGCCCGCCATCCGCGGCGCGATCGCCCAGATCATGGGGCTCGACCAGGCGAAGCTGCGCATGGAGTTCGTCGATGTCGGTGGCGCGTTCGGCGCGCGCACCTCGCCCTACCTCGAGTACATCGCGCTGATCCACGCCTCCAAGCTCGCCGACCGCCCGGTGAAATGGGTGTCCACCCGTTCGGAAGATTTTCTGAACGACGGCCACGGCCGCGCAATCCGTCTTGACGGCGAACTCGCGCTCGACAAGACCGGCCGCTTCCTCGCGATCCGCACCAAGTGGCTTGCCGATACCGGCGCCTACCACTCGCAGGCGGGCACGCTCACCAACTCGGGCAACGGCAAGACCATGGCCGCCGGCCCCTACATCGTGGAAGCCTTCTACGGTCACCACCTGCAGGTGATCACCAACACCGCGCCGACCGATGCCTTCCGTGGCGCCGGCCGGCCGGAAGCCGCGTTCGTGGTCGAGCGCCTGGTGGACGAAGCCGCGCTGCTGCTCAAGATGGACCCGCTCGAGCTGCGCCGCAAGAACGCGATCCCGAAGGAAGCGATGCCCTACACCTCGGTCACGGGCACCGTGTTCGACTCCGCGGACTTCCGCGGCATGATCGATGCCACCGAACGCGAATCGAACTGGAAAACTTTCCCCGCGCGGCGTGCGGAAGCCGCCAAGCGCGGCAAGCTGCTTGGCATCGGCTGCGGCGTGTTCATCGAGCCCTCGGGCGGCGGCGGCGTGCCCAAGGACGAGGCCGCGGTGGAATTCGGCAAGGACGGCAGGATCGTGCTGCACATCGTCGCCGGCGCGAGCGGCCAGAGCCACGAAACCATCTTCCCGCAGATGGTCGGCCAGTGGCTTGGCATCGACCCGGGCAAGATCGATCTTCGCGCGGGCGATCCCGATGGCCCGACGCTGATCGGCGGTCCGTCGATTGGCTCGCGCACCGCGATGTCGGCGGGCAGTTCGTTCAAGGCGGCCTCCGATGAAATCATCCGCAAGGGCCTCGACCTTGCGGCCAACGACCTCGAAGCGCCCGCGGCGGACATCGAATTCATCAACGGCAAGTACGTGGTGAAGGGCACTGACCGCTCCATTCAACTCACCGACATCATCGAGCGCCACCGCGGCGCCGGCAAACACCCGCTGGACACCGTCGGCGTGAGCGGCGCGCAGCGCGCCTTCCCGAGCGGCGCCCATGTGTGCGAGATCGAAGTCGATCCCGATACCGGCGTGTGCGAGATCGTCAGCTACACCGCGGTCGACGACATCGGCCGCGCGATCAATCCGGTGATGGCGATCGGGCAGGTGCACGGCGGCGTGGTCAAGAGCGTCGGACAGGTGTTCGGCGAACAGGTGGTGTACGACGAGGAAACCGGCCAGATGCTCTCGGGCAGTTTCATGGACTACACCATGCCGCGCGCCGGCTGCATCCGCGAATTCCGCATCGCCGACCACTCGATCCCGAGCCCGAACAACGCGCTGGGTGCCAAGGGCGCGGGCGAAGCCGGCACCACCGGTGCGCTGCCCACCTGCATGAGCGCGGTGCTGGACGCACTGCGCTCGGCCGGCGTGAAGCAGTTCGACATGCCCGCCACACCGGGACGCGTCTGGCAGGCGCTGCAGGCGGCGCGGGCCTGAATCGACGTACGTTGAATGGGCCGCGCCGGCGGCTCATTCAAACTCGCCTGCGGTAACAGCAAGGCAATGAACCCCATTCGCATCCCCGCAGTGTTCATGCGCGGCGGCACCAGCAAGGCGGTGATGTTCCACCGCCGCGACCTGCCGGCCGAGCGCGAGGACTGGGTGCCGATCTTTCTTGCGGTGACCGGCAGTCCCGACCCGAACGGCAGGCAGCTCGACGGCATGGGCGGCGGTGTGTCCTCGCTATCCAAGATCTGCGTGATCGGCCCCTCGACGCGCGAGGACGCCGACATCGACTACACCTTCGCGCAGGTGGCGGTGAAGGACGCGAAGGTCGATTTCAGCGGCAACTGCGGCAACATGTCCTCGGCGATCGGCCCGTTCGCGGTCGACGAAGGGCTGGTGCAGCGCGCCGACGGGGAAGCGCAGGTTCGCATCCACAACACCAACACCGGCAAGGTGATCCGCTCGACGTTTGAAGTTCTCGGCGGACGCGCCCGCGTGGATGGCGCGCTCGAGATACCCGGCGTCGCGGACAGCGGCGCACCGGTTCGCCTGGACTTCATGGAACCGGGCGGCGCTACCACCGGGCGACTGCTTCCCACCGGCAACGTCACCGACATCCTCGACATTCCGGAACTCGGGTGCATTGAAGTCTCGATGGTGGACGCGGCCAACGCCTGCGTGTTCGTCGATGCCGCGGCCCTTGGCCTTGCCGGCACCGAGATGCCGGAGGCGATCGAAGCTGATTCAGCACTGTTGCGCAAGCTCGCAGCCATTCGCGAACACGCTTCGGTGCGCATGGGCATCACACCCGATCTGGCGGCGGCACGCGCACGACCGATGGTGCCCTTCGTGGGCTTTGTCTCCGGCCCGCAGAGCGCGAGTACCCTTGGCGGTCAGACGATCGGTCGCGCGGATGCCGACATCACGCTTCGCATGATCTCCAACGGCCAGCCGCATCGCGCACTGCCGCTCACCGCATCGCTTTGCAGCGCAGTCGCTGCGCGTATCGACGGCACGGTGGTCGCGCGCTGCGCGGGCACGAACCTCGGCGATCCGATACGGATCGCGATGCCCTCGGGCGTGCTGTCGGTCGGCGCGGACGTCGTGTTCGATAGCAATACGTGGCGCGCGGT
>CANIEV010000163.1 GCA_947466535.1 Betaproteobacteria bacterium | reverse complement strand
GGCGACTCTGTATGGCTCCAACTTCCGGCTTGCCTATCTCGGGGTTACGGACAGCGTTGCGCTGCTGGCGTTCGCGATTGCGCTCGGGTGGCTTGGTGCTTGGTTGTCAGTTAGCAAACACTTATGGCGAATCGAGCCACGGTAAAAGGTCTTTCCGCCGTGGATCTCCGTTCAAAGTGTGAACTTTTCCTGTGCTTAGCACTCTAATACTTGGAGTGCTAAACTAGGCTGGTGGCTGGGACACCGAATCCGGTGAACCGGCCGATGCGGTACCCAGCAGGCCCACAAGGTCAGCCGACCGCGCGATCAGGAGAAGATGACGATGAGCAACGCAATCGCAAGCAGCAACGCGCTCGCCACGTTTCCCGGCATGGCAGTTCCTTCCGCCGGCGTCGGCAGCCTTGAGAGCTATATCCATGCGGTAAACCGCCTTCCCCTTCTGACTCAGGAGGAGGAGTCGCAGCTAGCGCGCAAATTCCGCGACGAGCAGGACATCGAGTCCGCACGCCGTCTGGTGGTGTCTCACCTGCGCGTCGTGGTGTCGATTGCGCGCGGCTACCTCGGCTACGGATTGCCCCATGCCGACCTCATCCAGGAAGGCAACATCGGCCTGATGAAGGCGGTCAAGCGTTTCGATCCCGAGCGCGGAGTGCGTCTTGTCTCTTTCGCGATGCACTGGATCAAGGCCGAAATCCACGAATTTATCCTGCGCAACTGGCGGCTGGTGAAGATCGCCACGACCAAGGCGCAGCGAAAATTGTTTTTCAACCTGAGAAGTCTGAAGCCCACGCTCGATACGCTCAATAGTTCCGAGATCCGATCCATCGCGGCCAAACTCGGTGTCAAACCCGAGGAAGTGGTCGAAATGGAGACGCGCCTGTCTGGTCAGGACATCGCCCTCGAGTCGAGCAGCGATGACGAGGATGAGCGCTTCGCTCCGATCGGCTATTTGCGCGACCCGGGTGCCGAGCCGTCGCAGGTATTCGAGGTCGAGCAGAACGCGCGCCTGAGCGCCAGCGGACTGGCGCATGCGCTTGCTAGCCTCGATGCACGCAGCCGCAGGATCATCGAGGCGCGCTGGCTGAAGGAGAAAGACCAGGCGACGCTGCATGACCTGGCGGCCGAGTTCAAGGTCTCGGCGGAACGCATTCGCCAGATCGAGGCGAAGGCGATGCAGAAGATGAAGGGCCTGCTCTCGGCAGCTTGATGCGGGTTTGATGCCGAGCGGGCCGGGCAGGCCCGCTCAGTTCGAGGTCGAAAGCAGGGTCTGAAGGTCCGTGGCGATGCTGTCGGGCTGTCCGTACCGAGCGAACAGCCGTAGCCGTCCCTGGGTATCGATGATATAGCTCGCCGCGGTATGGTCCATGGTGTAGCTGTCCGGTGTCTTGCCAGGCACCTTCTGGAAAAACACCTTGAATTCCTTTGCGGCCTTGATAGTGGCCGCTTCATCGCCGTACAAGCCGAGAAAGCTCGGGTCGAACGCGGGAACGTACTTGGCGAGCAACTCGGGCGTGTCGCGTTCCGGGTCTATCGTGACGAACAGCACCTGAATCTTCTTTCGGTCCTCGCCCAGTTTGTCGAGGATCATCTTCATCTCCGACAGCGTCGTCGGGCACACGTCGGGGCACCGGGTATAGCCGAAGAACACGACCACGATCTTGCCGCGAAACTCGGCGAGGGTTCGCGGTTTGCCGGTGTGATCGGTGAGCGAGAGTTCCTTGCCGTAGTCTGCTCCGGTCACGTCGGTATTGAGAAAGGACGGTCCGGAGGAGCCGCAGGCCTGCAGGGTGAGCAGAAGGGCAGTCGCTGCCAGGAACTGTTTCACCGGACGTAGTGGTCCAGCAGGAGCGCGGCGAACAAGGCCGACAGGTAAATGATCGAGTAGCGGAACGTGCGCTTTGCGAGGTCGTCGCTGTAGTCGATATAGAGGCGGATCGCATAGGCAAGAAAACCCGCTCCGAGCGCCACCGCGCAGGCAAGGTATATCCAGCCGCTCATGCCGTAGGCGAACGGCAGAAGAGTGGATACAAACAGGATGACGGTGTAGAGCAGCACCTGAAGCCGGGTGTATTTGTTGCCGTGAGTGACCGGCAGCATCGGCAACCCCGCCTTGGCGTATTCCTCGGTGCGGTAGAGCGCAAGCGCCCAGAAATGCGGCGGCGTCCAGGCAAAGATGATGAGGAACAGCAGCAGTGCCTCCGGCGAAACCTCGCCGGTGACTGCCGCCCATCCAAGCACCGGCGGCATCGCACCCGAGGCGCCGCCGATCACGATGTTCTGCGGTGTGAGGGGCTTGAGCACCACCGTGTAGATGATCGCGTAGCCGACGAAGGTGCCGAGCGTCAGCCACATCGTCAGCGGATTCACCCAGTTGTACAGCGTCCAGAGGCCTGCGCCGCCGACGACACCCGCGAACACGAGGGTCTGCATCGAGGACAGCTCGCCGCGCGGCAATGGGCGATAGCGGGTGCGTGCCATCATCGCGTCGATCTTCTGTTCGACGAGGCAATTCATCGCGGCGGCTGCGCCGGCGACGAGCCAGATGCCCAGCGTGCCCGCGAACAGGATGTGCGATGGGACTGCTCCCGGCGTGGCGAGTAGCATTCCGATGACGGCGCAGAACACGATAAGCGCCACCACCCGCGGCTTGGTGAGCGCGAGGAACTGGCGCAATCGGTCGGAGGTTTCCTGCCAGATAAGCTGCATGGGTGCCGGATTCGGGGGGGCGGTGGGGCCCGGATTACGACTTCGAAGCGTCGGCGGAATCGCCGACTGCCGAGCCGGGAAAGAGCCGAAAGTTTATCACGACGAGGGTGATCAGCAGCAGCGCGGCGCCGGCGTTGTGCGCGGTGGCAAGCGCGAGCGGAAGCGAGAAAAGCACATTGCCCAGCCCGATCGCGAATTGCGCAACGACCAGTGCGAGCAGTGTCCGGGCGGTAGTGCGAAGACCGGGCAACGATGCAGTCCGGATCGCGAGCCAGGCAAGGTACGCCGCGACGACGATCGCGCCGAGGCGGTGCAGCCAGTGAATCGCGGTAAGGGCTTCGTTGGAGAGCAGCGCGCCTTCGGCGGTCCTGCCGAGTTCGCGCACCACATGGAATGCGTTGCCGAAATCCATCGGTGGCACAAGCTCGCCCCGACAAAGCGGCAAGTCAGGGCACGCGAGAGCCGCGTAGTTTGTGCTTACCCAGCCGCCCAGGATCATCTGCAGTATCAGGAGCGCCAGACCGATGCGTGCCGGCTTGAGCAGCGGCATGCCTTCGTTGCCGATTACAGGCCGAATCGTCTGTCTTGCGTAAAGCCATGCGAGCAGCGCAAGCGTACTCATTCCGCCGATCAGGTGACCGGTCACGATCGCGGGTTTGAGCAGCATGGTGACGGTCC
Organism: Betaproteobacteria bacterium; assembly: GCA_947466535.1. GTDB lineage: Bacteria > Pseudomonadota > Gammaproteobacteria > Burkholderiales > SG8-39 > CAMBSA01. The sequence goes on along the minus strand of CANIEV010000163.1, from coordinate 5,715 downwards.
ACGCACCGAGCGTGGCCTGGACGATGACCACGCCGACGATGGAGCTCGCCAGCAATGGTGAATGCCGGAACGCGGTGCGGCGCATCCATGAAATTACTGCGATTGCCAGAATCAGCAGGCCGAGAAAACCTGCCAGGTAACGATGCACCATTTCCTTCCAAGCCTTGGGAAGAGACACAGGGCCGTGGGATCCGCCCTGCTCCTCGACGGCTCGATCGATGTGATCCTTCGCATGAACCGGGCTCATGTGGCCGTAGCAGCCCGGCCAGTCGGGGCAGCCCAGACCGGCATCCGACAGGCGCACGTAGGCGCCGAGTACCACCACGCAGAGGGTGAGCACCGTCGCGACAAGCACAAGCGTGCGAAAACGCGAGCGATCTTCGCCAATGCCGCGAACCAGCGCGCCGACGATCGCTATTGCCGCGATCACGCCGACGAGCAGGGCCCAGCCAAGGCTGGTGCTCATCCTGCCCTCGATACCTTGAGCAGGCGTGCGAGGTCGCTGCGCATGCCCTTCGGGTCGGGATCCGGCGGGAAGCGAAGGATGATGTTCCCCAAGGGGTCGATCAGCCAGACATTCTGATCCATAGCTCCTGCCTGAAAAATCGATTCGAGTTGCGCCGGCGTGGCGCGCGCGACCCGCAGGCCTTCATGGGCAGCGAGCAGTTCCTTCGAGGGGCTGTGTGCATCATCAAGGAGCCACACACGCTCGATCCGTTCCATTTCGCGCCCCTGCATCAGGCGCACCTGGCGGATGACAAGCAGGTTCTTCGCGCATATCGCGTCGCATAGTCCGCCCGAGGCAGTGACCAGCACCCACTTGCCTTTCAGGTCGGGGAGACTGAATGCCTGCCCCTCGATGCGGGTGAGTGCGACCTCCGGCGGCTTCCTCGGCGTGAGCAGTTCGCCGTAATTGATACGCCCACTCGGTGTCCAGAAAAAGAACGCGATGAGAGCCGCGACGATCGGCGCCGCGGAGACGAGCAGCAGGATGAGCGCCATCCGGCGACCGCGCGCGCGTTGCGCGGCGCGTGCCGGCGACTCAGCGTTTGATTCGGAGATTGAGAGCGACATAAAGCACCAAAGCGAGGCCTGCGAACGAATACCACTGTAGCGCGTACATGCGATGCTTATCCGCACCGAAGTCCGGCCGGGGCCAGTTCTGGACGACTCCGGAGATCGCGGGGCTGGTTTGCTGGACGACCAGCGGGGCGAGCGGAATTCCGAGTTCCTGAGACAGCTTTTCAGGCAAAAGATTTTGCCGAAGCGGGCCGGATTTTGAATCGGCGGCGAGTTCAAACACGCGCCGCGGTGGGATGACTGCGATGCCTTCGATGGTCAGCCGTCCGGAAGGTGTGACGATATGCGGAAGCTGCTCGCGCGACGGTCCTGCGGGAATCCATCCGTGGTTGATCAGCACCGCGGGGGATCCCTCGCCGGTCTTGAGCGGGCTCACGACGTGGTATCCCGCTTGTCCGCGATAGACGCGGTTGTCCAGATAGATCGTTTTTCCGGGCAGATATTCGCCGGTGATGCGGATGCGTGCGAACTCCAGTTCGCTCGCATCCATCCGTCCGCCCGAGACGTCAAGCAACGGGGCGGCAGCAAGCGCGTCGAAGCGGCGGGCAAGCGACTCCTTGAATTCGGCGCGATGCGTCTGCCACTGGGCAGCTGCGAGCGTAAGCGCGAGGACGGCAACGGTTGCCGCTGTCGTCGCTCGACCCGGGCGGAATCCGAACGATCGGGGGGGGCGGGTGCTCACGCTGCGTTACACTCGCTGCGTTTCGAACGCCGGCTTGCCAATGTGAAAATCGTCATCATCCTTTTCATCGTCGCGATCGTGGGAAGCCTCGGGTCCGCGCTGTTCTATCTCATGACAGACAAGGGCAAATCCAAGCGTACCGTCCATGCTCTGGCGATCCGGGTGGGGCTTTCCATGACGCTGTTCCTGATGCTGATGGCCGGACATTATTTCGGGCTCATTCCCGGAAAAGTCGGCTGAGGTCCCAACACAGCACAGTACACAGTAGCTACCCGGATTGGACTTCGATCCGGTGACTTGGTTGCCATGGTCACGGCAAAAAAGAAACGCCGCACATTGTGCGGCGTTTCTCCTTGCCCGTCCGGGCTGATCGGGACGGACGGCCGATCAGAGCCAGTACACCAGCACGAACAGCAGCAGCCAGACCACGTCGACGAAGTGCCAGTACCAGGCGGCGGCTTCGAACGCGAAATGATGATCAGGCTTGAAATGGCCGGACATGCAGCGGAAAAGCATGACCGTCAGCATGATCGCGCCGACGGTCACGTGGAATCCGTGAAAGCCGGTGAGCATGAAGAAGGTCGAGCCGTAGACGCCGGTGCTGAGTTTGAGGTTCAGCTCGGAGTACGCGTGGGCGTATTCGTAGGCCTGCAGCCCGAGGAATACCACGCCGAGTGCGATGGTCAGGAACAGCCACAGGTTTAGCTGGCCGCGCTTGTTCTCCTTGAGGCCGTGGTGCGCAATCGTCAAGGTCACGCCCGAGGTCAGGAGCAAAAGCGTGTTGATCGCGGGAATGCCCCACGCTGAAACCGGAGTGAACGGATCCACGGTGCTGGACGGGCCGACCGTCGGCCAGGCGGCCGAGAAATCGGGCCAGAGCAATTTCTGCTCAAGCGATCCGAGGTCCGGAATCGACAGGTTCCGCGCATAGAACAGCGCGCCGAAGAAAGCTGCGAAGAACATCACCTCCGAGAAGATGAACCAGCTCATTCCCCAGCGGAAGGACGTGTCTTCCCAACTCTTGTATTTGCCGTGTTCGGACTCGCCGATGACCGCACCGAACCAGCGGAACATCATCAGGATGAGCGTTGCAAAGCCGAGCAGGACCACCCACGCTCCGGCGCCTGCTCCGTTAAACCAGGCCACCGCGCCGGAGGCCATGAGCAGCAATGCAAACGACCCGTAGATCATGTAGGCCGACGGCTGCGGCACGAAATAGTGGGTATGCGCGCCTGCTTGATTCATCGTTGTTCTCCCTGCCCCTGAAATTTCGAAAATCGCACGGTTCTGTAAAAAAGATTCTGGCTCAGCCTGCTGCGTGTTTGATGACGTAACGCACCACCAGCAGGATGGTTGTGACGAACAGCGCTGCCCCGATTATTCCCGCGACGATGACCTGCACGGGTTTGAGGTTCACGACATCGGACTCGAGCGCGCTCTTGCGGCGGATGCCGAGGAACGACCAGAACACCGCCTTCGCGACTGCGAAGGGCGATGCCTTGCGGTTGTCTGCCAAGACGCTCACCCCGGCTTTCTCTGCGTGCCGTTGACTTCAAAGAAGGTGTAGGACAGGGTAATCGTGCCGACATCGGACGGAAGCTCCGGATCGACGACGAAAACCACCGGCATGCGCCTGACTTCACCCGGTCCAAGCGTCTGCTGCTGAAAGCAGAAGCATTCGAGTTTTTTGAAATATTGCGCGGCACCGGCCGGGCTGTAGCTCGGCACGGCCTGGCCGGTTACCGTCCGATCAAGCGTGTTCTTCACTTCGTACACGACCTGGGTGACCGCGCCGGGATGAACCGTCACTCGCGGCTCGATCGGACGGAACGTCCAGGCGAGCCTCTGGACGTTGGAGTCGAACTCGACGCCCACCGAGCGGGACATGTCTACCTGCGTATTCTTCGCCGGCGCCGCGTCCGCCTTGAACACATTGCGAATGCCGGTAGCCTCGCAGATCTGCTCGTAGAACGGCACCAGGGCGAAACCGAAGCCGAACATGCCAAGCGCGACCACGAGAAGTTTTCTCATGAGGTTGCGGTTGGCCCGTTCGAGGCCGGGCTGGACGATTGTGGTCATTTGAACAGCAGGTACTTGACCAGGATCCCGACGAAAAACGCGGCCGCCACCGAAAGCAGAATCAGCGCGGTGCGCAGATTGTTCGGTTTTGCGGTCGGGTTGTTCATGACGGTGTCTCTTGCCGGATTACTTGACGATCGGCTGTTCTTCGAAGCTGTGATACGGCGCGGGCGAGGGGAGATGGGTCCACTCGAGGGTGTCCGCGCCTTCCCACGGATTCGCCGGCGCCTTCTCTCCGCCCTTTATGCACTTCAGAATGACCGCGAGGAAGATCAACTGCGACAGGCCGAATCCGAATGCGCCGATGGTGGCAAGCATGTTGAAGTCAGTGAACTGCGGCGCGTAGTCGGGAATCCGGCGCGGCATGCCCGCGAGGCCAAGGAAGTGCATCGGGAAGAAGGTGATGTTGAAGAAAATCATGGAAAGCCAGAAGTGCCACTTGCCGAGGGTCTCGTTGTACATGTGGCCGGTCCACTTCGGGATCCAGAAGTAGGTGCCCGAGAACAGCGCGAACAGGGAACCTGCGACCAGCACGTAATGGAAGTGCGCCACCACGTAGTAGGTGTCCTGGATCTGGTAGTCGATCGGCGCGATCGCGCAGATCAGGCCGGTGAAGCCGCCCATCGAGAACACGAACAGGAACCCGACCGAGAACAGCATCGGCGTCTCGAAGGTCATCGAGCCCTTCCACATCGTGGCGACCCAGTTGAACACCTTCACCCCGGTGGGCACCGCGATCAGCACCGTCGCATACATGAAGAACAATTGACCCGCGACCGGCATGCCCACGGTGAACATGTGGTGCGCCCAGACGATAAACGACAGGATCGCGATCGACGAGGTCGCGTACACCATCGAGGCGTAGCCGAACAGCGGCTTGCGCGCGAAGGCCGGAATCACCTGCGAGACGATGCCGAAGGCCGGCAGAATCATGATGTAGACCTCAGGGTGACCGAAGAACCAGAAGATATGCTGGAACATCACCGGGTCACCGCCGCCCGCCGCGTTGAAGAACGAGGTGCCGAAGTGGCGGTCGGTCAGAAGCATCGTGATCGCGCCGGCAAGCACCGGCATCACCGCGATCAGAAGGTAGGCGGTGATCAGCCAGGTCCACACGAACAGCGGCATCTTCATCAGCGTCATGCCGGGGGCGCGCATGTTGAGGATGGTGGTGACGATGTTGATCGAGCCCATGATCGAGGAGGCGCCCATGATGTGCAGGGCGAAGATGCCGAGGTCCATGCCCGGGCCCATCTGCGTGGAAAGCGGTGCGTAGATCGTCCAGCCACCGGAGGGGGCGCCGCCGGGCACGAAGAACGAGGACACCAGCAGGATCGCCGCGGGCGGAAGCAGCCAGAAGCTCCAGTTGTTCATGCGCGCGAAAGCCATGTCGGGCGCGCCGATCATCATCGGGATCTGCCAGTTCGCGAATCCGACGAAGGCCGGCATGATCGCGCCGAACACCATGATCAGCCCGTGCATGGTGGTGAGCGAATTGAAGAACTCCGGCCGCCAGAACTGCATGCCGGGTTCGAAGAGTTCGGCCCGGATGCCAAGGGCCAGGGTTCCGCCGGTTAGCAGCATGGTGAAACTGAACCACAGGTACATCGTGCCGATGTCCTTGTGGTTGGTCGTCGTGATCCAGCGCATGATCCCTGTGGGGTGATGCGCGTGATCGTCGTGATGCCCGTGGTTGTCGAGGACGGCGCTCATTCGTGGCTCCTGATTTCTGTTCTGCTGGATTTCTTGGTGCTGGTCTGGGGACGTGCGACGCGCTTACTTGCGCGCTGCCTTGACTTCGGACGGCTGGATCACCTCGCCCGTCTTGTTGCCCCAGTTGTTTCGCGTGAACGTGACCGCCGCGGCGATGTCGG
>CANIEV010000162.1 GCA_947466535.1 Betaproteobacteria bacterium | reverse complement strand
ATCGTCGCGGTGAATTACCAGAAGCCGCCGTACTGCGTCTTCAGTCTGAATCCCGGTGCGAATGTCACCAAACCGGCGGACATGGTCGGGCTCGAATTCGGCTCCAGCACCGCGAGCATGGTGCCGAGGATCCATCAGGCGTTCATGAAGATGCACGGCCTTGACCCATCCACGCTCAAGGTGGTCAACATCGACGGCTCGGCGCGGGTGGCGATGCTTGCCGCGCGCAAAGTCCAGTCGATCGACCAGTTCGTCATGGGCGAACCCGGCATCAAGCGCGCGGTCAAGGACGGCGAAGCCAAGTGCTTCCTGCTCGGTGACAACGGCCTGGACATCTACGCCAACAGCATCGGTGTACGCGCCGATTACGCGCAGAAGAATCCCGAGGTGGTTCGCGGCTTCGTCCGTGCGGCCCTTCGCGGCTGGAAGGACGCGATGGCCAATCCCGAAGAAGCGGCGAAGCTTCAGGTCCAGTACGTCAAGGCGCTCGACCCGGGCCTGATTGCCGACGAACTGCGCATCGTCCGCCGGCTTGCGGTGGTGCCCGAGACGGAGAAGAACGGCTACGGCGTGATGAACCGCGAGAAGATGCGGCGCACCGTCGACTTCATCAACGCCAACGTGGAAGTCTCCGGCAAGCGTCTTGTCGCCGACGAGATCATGCTGGAAGGCTTCCTGCCGCGCGAACCCGTGCGTCCCTGAGGCGGGATGGGCGCGCAGTGACGGAGGCCGGCTTCGGCCTGTTGGAGAACGTCCGCAAGGTCTTCTTCCGCGAGGAACTCGGCCGCCGTGCGGCCGAGGACCTCGTCGCGATCGAAGAGGCCTCGCTTGCGTTCGGCCAGGGCGAACTGGTGTCCCTGCTCGGTCCGAGCGGTTGCGGCAAGACCACGCTGCTTCGAATCATCGCGGGACTGATTCCCAGAACTTCCGGCTCGGTGCGCATCCGCGGTGCGGAAGTCGACGGCCCGCAGGCCGATTTCGGCTTCGTGTTCCAGAGTCCCAACCTGATGCCCTGGCGAACGGTGCTCGACAATGTGCTGTTCCCGATGGAGATCCTCGGCAAGCGCGACGCGAAAGCAAAAGAACGTGCGCTCGAGTTGCTCGACATGGTGGGGCTCACCGGCTTCGGTGGCGTGCGGCCCCACCAGTTGTCCGGCGGCATGCAGCAGCGCGTCGCGCTCTGTCGGGCGCTGGTACACCAGCCATCCCTGTTGCTGATGGACGAACCCTTTGGCGCGCTTGATGAGCTGACGCGCATGGAAATGCATGACCTGCTGCTCGACATTCGCGCGCGCACGCGTGCTACGGTCGTGTTCGTCACCCACAGCATCGCGGAAGCGGTGTACCTGTCCGACCGCGTGCTGGTGTTCAGCAAGCGGCCCGGGCGGATCATCGAGCGCATCGATGTCGAACTTGCCTATCCGCGCTCGCCCGAGATGCGCTACACCGAGGGGTTCGCCGCGCTCGAGCGTCGCGCGAGCCGTGCGCTGGGTGTGCTGCACGGTCCTGCCTGAGAATGCCATGCTGAAAGCCCTCAAACCCTATCTTCTGCCGCCGCTCGGCATCTTCCTGTTGCTCGCAGGTTGGCATTTCTACTGTGTCGAATTCAAGGTCGTAACCGCGGTCCTGCCGACACCCGGCCTGGTATTCGAGGCGATGTGGGAGAAGCGCGAACTGCTGCTCTCCGAGGGCTGGGTGACCATGAAGGAGACGCTCTACGGTTTTGCGCTTGCCTTCCTGTTCGGCGTGCCGCTCGCGGTGGTGGTCACCAATTCCTCCACGCTCAACCTGATGTTCTATCCGCTGCTGATCGCGCTGCAGTCGGTCCCCAAGGTGGCGCTCGCGCCGATACTGCTGGTGTGGCTTGGCACCGGAATCGAATCCAAGCTCGCGATCGCCTGGCTGGTGGCGTTCTTCCCGATCGTGGTCGATACCGCGGCCGGTCTGCGCTCCACGCCGCGCGAACTGCTGGAACTCGCACGCTCGCTGCGCGCGACCCGGACGCAGATCTTCTTCAAGGTCCAGTTTCCCGCGGCCCTGCCTTTCGTGGTCTCCGGTGCCAAGGTGGCGGTCACGCTGGCTGTGATCGGCGCAGTGATCGGTGAATTCGTCGGTTCGTCTGAAGGACTGGGCAATCTGCTGATGTCGGCGTCCTCCCAGATCAATGCCCCGCTCGCGTTTGCGTCGCTCTTTGCGCTCGCCGGGATGGGCATGCTCGCCTATCTGATTGTGGCGATCATCGAGCGACTGCTCGCACCCTGGTTGCCGCACACCGAAGGCCATTGACCCGGTGCAGTGTGCGTTGAATTGACACCTGCTCCGGCCCGGTTCTAGTATTCAAAACGCATTCTGAAATAAAAAGCGGAAATGACCGGCAGTCGTCTCGCGACCCCATCCGGTTTGCGGGCCTTAGAGCGGACGTTCCGCGGCTGCCTGGCGCCGTCAGTGGTCAAAAAGGAGGAACAATGAATCCCACCTGGAATTTCGCGTCTCCCCATGTCGAGGGGCAGGTCACGCGGCAGGCGCACACCAATCTTCCCGAGGGCAGCTTCGAACGCGAAATCGGTCGCGAAGGATTTTTCGGTGCGGCGACGCACATGTATCACCGCAATCCGCCGACCGCCTGGACCGAGATCAGTGGCCCGATCCGGCCGCGCGCGCTCAATCCGATCGCGGTCCTCGCGCCCACTGCTACGCCGTGGGATGCGCTGGAGATGCTGCACAACGACCAGGTACGCATCCGGATGTGGCGTGTCTCGGAGGCGATGAACCATCTGGTGCGCAATGCCGACGGCGACGACCTGCTGTTCATCCATCAGGGCGGCGGCGACCTGTATTGCGACTACGGTCACCTCAAGTTCGAAAAGGGCGACTATCTCGTCCTGCCGCGGGGAACGATGTGGCGCATCGAGCCGTCGGAGCCCACCGATATCCTGATGATCGAATCGACGCGTTCGTCCTACCGTTTGCCCGATCGGGGCATGATCGGCCGGCATGCGCCCTTCGATCCCGGCGTTCTGGACCGTCCTGTGCTGGACGACGCGTTCCTCAAGCAGCAGGGCAGCGGCAAATGGACTGTCAAGGTCAAGCGCGGCGGCCGGATCGGCGAAATCACCTACCCGTACAACCCGCTGGATGCGATCGGCTGGAAGGGTGACCTTTACGTGGTGCGGCTGAACGTGCGCGACATCCGCTCGATCACCAGCCACCAGGTGCACCTGCCGCCGTCGATACGCTGCACCTTCGCAAGCGACCGCTTCGTGGTCTGCACCATCGTGCCGCGGCTGGTGGAAATCGACCCGCACGCGATCAAGCTGCCCTTCTATCACAACAACGACGACTACGACGAGTTCATCTTTTATCATTCGGGCCGCATGAGCAGCCGCGGCACCGCGTTCAAGGCGGGCATGCTCACTTTCCACCCGAGCGGCTTCACTCACGGCCCTGCGCCGGAGACGCTGCAGCACATGTACAACCACCCCGCGAAAATCATCGAGAGTTACTCGGTGATGGTGGACACGCTCGATCCGCTGGAAGTGTCGCCACTGCCCGCGGGTTGCGAGTGGGAGGGCTATGCCGAGAGTTGGCGCGATTCGATCAAGCTTGCGCCGGACGCGGACATCGCCACTCTCGCCGGGCTGGAAAAGTAGCCGTCCGCACATACCGCGTCCCTGACCGGATTCACGACACCGCCGCAAGGCGTTGACAGCCGCCAGCGCACCATCGACCGATAACGGTGCGCGTCGTCGCAAAGGAGCCTGCACACATGAACATTTCCACCGGCCGTGGTCTGTCCTCGCTCGTCGCGGTGTGCTCCGCCTTGTTCACGACGGCAATTTTCGGCCTCGTGCACGCGCAGGACTTCCCGGTGCGCCCGGTGAAGATCGTCGTACCGCTCGCGCCGGGAGGCGGCACGGATTTTTTCGGACGACTGCTTGCCGCCAAGCTCACCGAAAACCTCGGCCAGACGGTGCTGGTGGAAAACCGTGCTGGTGGAGGCACACTGATCGGAGCGGAAGCGGTGGCGAAAGCGCCGCCGGACGGCTACACGCTGCTCCTGAGTGCGCTCACCACCTATTCGGTCAATCCTCACCTCTACAAGAAGCTTCCCTACGACCCGTTCAGGGATTTCGCTCCGGTCACGCTCACCGGCCGCTTTGCATTGCTTCTGGTGGTCAATTCGGACGTGCCCGCGAAATCGGTGGCGGAGTTTCTTGCGCTTGCGAAATCGAAACCGCGTGAACTCAATTTCGCTACGCCGGGTCCCGCGAGCACCCACCAGCTCGCGATGGAACTCTTCATGCAGGCGACCGGCGCGGAACTGACGCACGTGCCCTACAAGGGTGCGGGCCCCGCGACGCAGGAACTGCTCGCCGGCCGCATTCCGGTGATGATTCTCGATGTGGCGACCGGCCTTGCCCATGTGAAATCCGGCAGGATCCGCGCGCTCGCGATCGCAAGCCCCGAGCGCAGCTCGTTGCTGCCCGATGTGCCGACGATCAGCGAGTCGGGCGTGCCCGGCTACGAGGCTTCTGCCTGGCAGGGCATCGTCGCGCCCGCGGGAACGCCGCCGCGCGTGATCGAAAAACTCAACGACGAGATTGCCCGCGCAATCGCGGACCCCGGTGTGCGGCAGAAGCTGCTCGATGCCGGCGTCGAACCGCTTAAAAGCACGCCCGAACAGTTCGCCGCTTACATGCGGAGCGAGTCGGTGAAGTGGGCGGAGGTCATTCGCAAGGGCAAAATCAGCATCGATTAGGGAATCGCTGATCAAGTCCGATTTCGAGGCTTGAAGGTTCAGCGTTCCCTCTGAGATGGGGGAGTTACGAGGGGGCGCAGCCCCCTTGTTCAGTGGCTCCTTAGCAGTGAGCAGTTCATCCCCGACAACACATCAAGAGGCGGAGCAGAAACATGGCAAGTGAATCAAGGCAGGATTACCGCAGCATCTGGACCGACATGCAGAAGGTGCCGTTCCGCCAGGGCTGGATCAACGCGGGTGGAATCAACACGCGCTATGCCGAGGCCGGTTCGCCCGATGCGCCGGTGATCGTGATGCTGCACGGCACCGCCGGCAGCTGGGAGGCGTTCTCCGGCAACTTCGCCGAGCACGCGAAGCACTTTCGCTGCCTCGCGATCGACATGATCGGCAGCGGCTTTTCCGACAAGCCGGACATGGATTACGAAATCCCGACCTACGTGAAGCACGCGCACGACTTCATGAAGGCGATGGGCGTGAAGAAGGCTTCCTTCATCGGCGTATCGCTCGGCGCCTGGGTCGCGGCGCGCTTCGCGATCACGCACCCGGACATGACAGAAAAGCTGACCCTGCTATCGGCAGCAGGCTTGTACGCCAACGAGCAGAACATGGCGCGCATCCGCGGCGGCCGCAGCAAGGCGGTGGAAGACCCCACCTGGGAAAACGTCAAACCGATCTTCGACAAGCTGCTGTATCTGGAGAAGAACCGTATCGACGACCTGATCGCGGTGCGCCAGGCGGTGTACCGCCAACCCGAGATGAAGCAGGCGATGGCGCACATCCTCTGCCTGCAGGAGCCGGACATCCGCAGGCGCAACCTGATCGCCGAGCAGGAATGGAAAAGCCTCAGGGCACCGTCGCTGTTCATCGGCGCGATCTCCGATCCCGACGAATATCTCGAGACAGCCAGGGTGGTGTCCAAATGGATGCCGAACGCGCGCTATGTCGAGATGAAGGATGTGGGTCACTGGCCGCAGTTCGAAAACGCCGCCGCCTTCAACAAGCTCAACCTCGAGTTTCTCCTCGGCAAGTAGACGGTGCCGGTTCGCGGGCGGACATCGGCCGGGCGGCCTCTCGCGCCTGGAGGTGACGCTCGTGCGGCACCCCTCGATTTCGCCCGCAAACGGGCGATTCTTCAGGCTTTTCAAGACGATTTTCCGGTAGTATGCGTGCAGTTTTGGTGGCGCTCGGGTAACCCGCATCCTGCGGGAAACCAGCGGACTGAAGCACTTAATAATAAAAAACCGGTCGCGGGCGCCCAAAGGAGGGTGAACGTTTGAAGCCGACTGACATCGGCAATCCGAACTACTTCCATAAAGTGGTCGATTGCCAGTGGGCATGCCCCGCGCATACCCCTGTTCCTGAATACATCCGGTTGATTGCAGCAGGGCGTTACTCCGACGCCTACATGATCAATTGGGAATCCAACGTCTTCCCCGGAATTCTTGGTCGTACCTGCGACCGTCCCTGTGAACCCGCCTGCCGGCGCAGCCGCGTCGAAGACGGAGAGAGCAAGGAACCGGTCGCGATCTGCCGCCTCAAGCGCGTCGCAGCCGACAACAAGGACGACATCACCGCTCGGCTGCCGAAACCTCCCGAGAAGAAGAACGGCAAGCGCATCGCCTGCGTCGGCGCCGGCCCGGCCTCGCTCACCGTCGCTCGCGACCTGCTGCCCAACGGCTACCACGTCACGATCTTCGAACAGGACCCGTTTGCCGCCGGCATGATCCGCAGCCAGATCCCGCGCTTCCGCCTGCCGGAGTCGGTGATCGACGAGGAAGTCGGCTATATCGCCGGCCTCGGCCTCGACCTGCGTCTGGGCAAGAAGGTCGAGAGCATGAAGTCGCTGCTCGCCGAGGGCTTTGATGCGATCTTCATCGGCTCCGGCGCGCCACGCGGCCGCGACCTCGATGTGCCCGGCCGTACCGAGGCCGCGAAGAACATCCATATCGGCATCGACTGGCTGTCCTCGGTCTCCTTCGGCCATATCGAGAAGGTGGGCCGGCGGGTGGTGGTTCTCGGTGGCGGCAACACCGCGATGGACTGCTGCCGCACCGCGCGCCGCCTTGGCGGCGAGGACGTCAAGGTCATCGTCCGCTCCGGCTTCGAGGAAATGAAGGCCTCGCCCTGGGAGAAGGAAGACGCGATCCACGAAGGCATTCCGATTCTCAACTTCCTCGTGCCGAAGGCGGTGATCCACGAAAACGGCAAGCTCGCCGGCATCACCTTCGACAAGGTGAAGGCGGTGTACGACGACAAGGGACGCAGGAGCCTCGTCTCCACCGGCGAACCCGAGCAGATGTTCCCCTGCGATGACATCCTCGTCGCGATCGGCCAGGAGAACTCCTACCCCTGGATCGAGCGTGATGCCGGCATCGAGTTCGACAAATGGGACATGCCCAAGGTCGACACGGTCACTTTCCAGTCCACCGTACCCAACGTGTTCTTCGGCGGCGATGCGGCCTTCGGCCCGAAGAACATCATCTGGGCGGTGGCGCACGGCCACGACGCTGCGGTGTCGATCGACAAGCTGCTGAACGGCGAGGATTTGACGCAACGGCCGTCGCCGCTGGTAAATCTGGTCTCGCAGAAGATGGGCATCCACGAGTGGACCTACGACAACGACGTCTCGCTCGACCTGCGGTTCAAGGTGCCGCATGCCGATGCGAAGCTCGCGTTGAAGAGCATCAAGGTCGAGGTGGAGAAGGGCTTTGATATCGCCACCGCGTTCAAGGAGGCGCAGCGCTGCCTCAACTGCGACGTGCAGACGGTGTTCGCGCCCAAGCTGTGCATCGAATGCGACGCCTGCGTCGACATCTGCCCGATGGACTGCATCACCTTCACCGGCAACGCCGAGGAACCGGAGTTGCGCCGGCAGTTGCAAGCGCCGGCGCTCAACCTGACCCAGGACCTGTACCTGTCCGACGGGCTCAAGACCGGCCGCGTGATGGTAAAGGACGAGGACGTGTGCCTGCACTGCGGATTGTGCGCCGAGCGTTGCCCGACCGGTGCCTGGGACATGCAGAAGTTCTTGCTCAACACCACCAATGCGGGTCCGGCCTGCAGGGACAAGTACACGCCGCAGCGCAAAGCCGCGTAGGCATGTGCTGACCGCGCGAGGGGGTGTCGCCCCCGCGCGCGCCAGAGTCACGGTCCCCGGCGACAAACCCGCCGGGGACTCGAAGAAGAAGAGCGAGAGCGGAGAAGCAGATGAAAAGAATCGAAGCGGTCAACGATTTTGTCGTCAAGTTCGCCAACGTCAACGGATCCGGATCGGCCTCGGCCAACGAACTTTTCGCCCGGGCTATCCTGCGCATGGGCGTGCCGGTGAGCCCGCGCAATATCTTCCCCTCGAACATCCAGGGTCTTCCCACCTGGTACGAGGTGCGGGTGAACGAGCGCGGATATCTCGGCCGGCGGGGTGGTGTGGACCTGATGGTCGCGATGAATCCGCAGACCTGGGCCGCCGACGTCAAGGAAATCGAGCCCGGCGGCTACATCCTCTACGACAGCTCGCGCGCGGTGCCGCAGTCGCGCTTTCGCGAGGACATCAATGTCATCGGCGTGCCGCTCACAGAGATCTGCAACGCCGCCTACACCGACCCGCGCCAGCGCCAGCTGTTCAAGAACATCCTGTACCTCGGTGCGCTTTCGGCCCTGATCGAGATCGACCCGAAGGAAATCGAGAAGCTCTTCGGCGAGCAGTACCGCGGCAAGGAAAAACTGCTCGACTCCAACGTCAAGGCACTGCATCTGGGTCGCGATTGGGCGCTCAAGAACCTCGAGTGCCCGATCGGCCTGCGCCTGCGTCGCGCCGACGAGGTGGGCAACAGCATCTTCATCGAGGGCAACAGCGCGGTGGCGCTCGGCGCGGTGTATGGCGGCGCGACCGTCTGCGCCTGGTACCCGATCACGCCGTCCTCGTCCGTCGCCGAAGCCTTCATCAAGTATTGCGAGAAGTACCGCGTCGATGCCGACACCGGACAGCACAAGTTCGCGATCGTGCAGGCCGAGGACGAACTCGCCTCGATCGGCATGGTGGTGGGCGCAGGATGGAACGGAGCGCGCGCCTTCACAGCCACCTCGGGGCCCGGCATCTCGCTCATGCAGGAGTTCATCGGCCTCGCGTACTTTGCCGAAATCCCGGTGACGATCGTCGATGTGCAGCGTGGCGGCCCGTCGACCGGCATGCCCACGCGCACCCAGCAGTCGGATGTGACGATCTGCGCCTACGCGAGCCACGGCGACACCAAGCACATCCTGCTGTTCCCGGAAGATCCGAAGGAGTGCTTCGACTTCACCGCCGCGTCGCTCGATCTCGCCGACCGCTTCCAGACGCCGGTCTTCATGATGACCGACCTCGATATCGGCATGAACACGCGACTGT
>CANIEV010000161.1 GCA_947466535.1 Betaproteobacteria bacterium | reverse complement strand
CCTATCTTTCCTTGGATGCGGCTGCCTCCCTCGGGGGGGGACTTGCGGTCGCACGAGTCAATACGATTTTGGGTCGCGGATTATTTCTCCCCGGCGTCATATGAATACCGGCGGCGAAGTGGCATGAGTCAGGCGATGAAGAACGCACCGTTCCTCTTCGAGCCGAAGGACTACTTCGGCTTCTTTGCCCGGATTGGCTGGAAGCCGAAGGAAACGCGGTACTTCGCGATTGAGGCGGAACGGCTGCGTCGTCCGGCACCGTTTCCTCTCATGATTCGAGTTGTGACGAGGATCATGGGAATTTTCGCATCGCCGCAGCATCGCCTGGAGATGAAACGTTACGCGGGCTTTGTTCTGTTCGAACCGGCAAAAGCAGAGGAACGC
Source organism: Betaproteobacteria bacterium (assembly GCA_947466535.1). Lineage (GTDB taxonomy): Bacteria > Pseudomonadota > Gammaproteobacteria > Burkholderiales > SG8-39 > CAMBSA01. Next base: position 8,903 of record CANIEV010000161.1, on the reverse strand, counting down.
GCGGCTACAGAAAACAGCGATGCTCAACAGGAGCTTGCAGCCGACGCCAAAGATCGGCACGGCTGATGTCTGGCGTTGGGCGTTTCGTTCCTTCCCTTGCCTAACTCGTATTTTGTTACTACAATTTAGTTGTGAGCACCTGGGACGAAGCCAAGCGTCGGAAGAACATCAAGGATCACGGGCTCGATTTCGTCGGGTGCGAGGCCATCTGGGACAACTTCACAATCACCCGTGAAGACGTTCGTCTTCCTTACGGCGAAAAGCGATTGGTTACCTTCGGACTATTGGAAGGCGCAGTCGCAGTGTTGGTGTACACCGAACGTCGTGCCGGTCCCCACATCATTTCCTTACGCAAGGCGGAAAAACATGAAACGCGCTACTACTTTGAAATCGCCAAAGACTACTTCAAGTAGGCGGATTGACCCGGACAACCCGCCCTGGTCAGAAGAAATGCTCGGGCCGCCGGTACTCAAGCGCGGCCGCGGTCCACAAAAAGCACCCACCAAAGTGCTTACTACCGTGCGTCTGGACGCTGACATCCTCGCTTTTTTCAAAGCCCAGGGCAGCGGCTATCAGACACGGATAAACGACGAATTGCGCAAGGTCGTGGCGAAAGGTCTAAGCGCGCGTTCAACCCGGACGCGTGCAAAAGCGGCGCGCGCCGGTTAGCGGACCAAAGGACGATCAAAGGGGGGCGATCAAAGGGTCCAGGCTCGAATAATCCGTAATTTCGCACTTTGCCTTTTCTACATGATTAATTGACGCTAGAGAGTGGCTAATTCGATTGCTAAAATTAGCAATCATGAGGCGTGGAAAACGCTTGAATTCGACGCAACATTCCATCTGGCGGAGCCGTGACCGCGCCCGATCCCGTCCCCGAACACCGCTTTTCAACTCCATCAATAAATCACCTACCCCTCGCCGCCCATGCCCGACATCACCGTGTACCAGATCCCCGTCTGTCCCTTCTGCCAGCGGCTGGAGATACTGCTCGAACTCAAGGGGCAGCGCGACAAGGTGCGCTTCCAGGTGGTGGATATCACGCAACCGCGCCCCGACTGGCTACTTGCCAAGACCCGCGGAACGACCGCGCTTCCTGTCCTTGCGACCGCGGACGGTCGCGTGATCAAGGAAAGCCTGGTGATCATGGAATACCTCGATACGATCTTTCCGGATCGACCGGTGGCGCAGCGCGACCCGTACCGGCGGGCGGTGGAACAGATGCTCACGCGCATGGAAGGCGAGTTCGGCATGCAGGGGTACGTGTACGTGATGAACCAGAAGCCCGAGCGGCGCGATGAGCTTCGCGAGGGCATGCTCAAGGTCTACGCCCGGCTGAACGACTTTCTCGTCGAGCATTCGCCGGAACGCACGTTTCTCTGGGAAGACTTCGGCTGGGCGGAGGCGGTGTTCACGCCCCTGTTCATGCGCTTCTGGTTCCTCGAATACTACGAGGGGTTCGATCTGCCCGCCGACGACCGCTACGCACGCGTTCGAATGTGGCGTGATGCCTGCATGGCGCATCCGGCCGCGCAGCAGACCACGAAGGAAGAGATCGTGAAGCTTTACTACGACTACGCCTGGGGCGCGGGTAACGGAGCGCTGCTGCCCGGCAGAAAGCGGTCGTCGTTCTCCTTCGAGCCGCACTGGAAAACGCGACCGTGGCCGCCCGAGGGCAAGCACGGGCAGGGCGCGACGGATGCGATGCTCGGCCTTGTCTGAACAACTGCCGTGAGCGACTCGCAACCCATTCCGGTTTTGCGGGCTGTACAGGCCGACATCACACTGCTCACGGTCGATGCGATCGTCAACGCCGCCAACATTTCGCTGCTCGGCGGTGGAGGTGTGGACGGTGCGATCCATCGGGCCGCCGGGACGGAACTGCTTGACGAATGCCGCCTGCTTCGCGGTTGTGACACCGGCGATGCAAAGATCACCAAAGGCTATCGCCTTCCCGCGAAATACATCATCCATACCGTCGGACCGGTGTGGGCGGGCGGCGGAAAGGGCGAGCCGGATCTTCTTGCATCCTGTTATCGGCGTTCGCTCGAACTTGCCGTAGCGAACGGCGTGACGACGATCGCGTTTCCCTGCATCAGCACCGGCGTATACGGTTATCCGGCGGAGGCCGCGGCGCTCATTGCGGTGGACACGGTGCGTGAGGTGCTTGTCCGCACCGGTTCGATACGGGAAGTCGTTTTTTGCTGCTACTCCGTCGCGTCACTCCGGATTTACGAGCGGATTCTCGGGCCCGTTGCGGAATAGTCGACCCGCGCGGTATGTTCGCCGGATTGAGATATCCGGGAGGCATGCCGCGGGTGATCGGCATTCGCGATGCGGTTTCGGGAATTGTCCGGGAGGGACAAACAATGAAAACCATTGAATCCGTGAAACGGGTATTTGCGGCTGTAGTGGCGGTTGCGTCCTCGCAGGTGTTCGCGCAGGCGACGCAGGCGGAACGTCCGGAGCTCAAGCCGGGCACCGAGTGGGTGTACAAGATCGACAACAGCAAGCGCAACCGGCCGGGGCCGCCGGCCGAGCTCAAGCGGGTGATCAAGGAAGTCGGGGACAAGGACTACACGATCGAGATCACCCAGGCTGGCAACACCCGCGTCGGCGCGATGTCGCTCGATCTCAATCCCTTCAGCGAAGGGCTCACGAGCAGCGGACGTACCTCGTCTGCGCTGCCGTACTTCTCGTTCCCTCTGGCTCCGGGGAAAACCTATAGCGGAGTGGTGGACTACCCGTCGCCTTTCGGCAACCTGATGATCAACGTCAACATGACGACCAAGGTGCTCGACTGGGAGGAGGTGACGGTGCCGGCAGGCAAGTTCCGCGCGCTCAAGATCGAGGGCAATGGCCGCTCGGTCGGCGGACCGATCAACGGAACCCGCAAGGTGACGCTCTGGTACGCACCGGAAGTCGCCAACTATGTGCGCATGGAATTCGAGATGAGCTACAGCCCGGCCGCGGGCAAGAGCATCCAGGAACTGAGCTCGTTCAGCCTGAAGCAGTAGCGGTTTGCAGGCGTTCTCCGAGGCTTGCTCCTTCGGGGCTTGATCTAATCGGGCGCCAGCATTGCCGGTTTCCTGTGCCATTGTGACGGCGGCACGTTCTTCTGGCTCTTCGGACTGCCAGCCCGGACGCGCCGATCGAAACCATGATCCCGAGCAGCACCGAGATGCTCTTGAAGGCTTCGGCGTGTGTACCGGGGCGGTATGGGCGTCGAGCGCCCCTAACCGGACATGTCTCGCCGCGACACGGCCGACGAAAGGGTCTCCATGTGCCTTGCCCGGACGCCGCGGCGCGGATTTCCCGCGATTGGCGCGGGCGACGCGATTGCGGGTAATCTCGCGAAATCAATGAAACAAACCCTTTCTCATGAGCGTCCCGAAGCCATCGGGATCGGTGCGGGCGGAGCGATGAAACCGATCCGCTCGGCGGGCCTGCTGCTTATCTGTCTTTGCCTGCTCGCCGGATGTGCCGGGCGGGGGCGCGACAACTACGCGCTGCTCAACGACCTGGCGCCCACCGGCAGCCTGCGGGCGGCGATCAATCTGGGTAATCCGGTTCTCGCGCAGAAGGAATCCGGAACCGGCGAACTGCGCGGGGTGTCGGTGGATCTCGCGCGGGAACTTGGTCGGCGGCTGGGCGTTCCTGTGCAGTTCGTCACCTACGATGCGGCAGGCAAGGTGTTCGATGCCCTGAGTTCCACCACCGGTGCGGGTGCCTGGGACGTGGCCTTCCTTGCGATCGACCCGGTGCGCGCCAGTGCAATCCATTTCACGCCTCCCTATGTGGAGATCGAGGGCGGCTACATGGTGCGGGTCGACTCGCCGCTTAAGAAAATCGAGGACGTGGATCGCGAAGGCGTGCGCGTGTCCGTGGGCCGGGGCAGCGCCTACGATCTCCATCTCACACGCAACCTGAAGCAGGCGACGCTTGTCCGGGCGCCGACCTCGCCCGGTGCAATCGATCTTTTCGTCGCGGAACGACTGGACGTTGCGGCAGGAGTGAAGCAGCCGTTGCTTGACTATGCGAAGGCGCATTCCGGCGTGCGTGTCATGGACGGGCGATTCATGGTGATCGAGCAGGCGATGGGAACGCCGCGCGGTCGCGGCGAACAGGGGATCCGCTACCTGCGTGCCTTCATCGAGGAGATGAAGGCGAAGCGCTTCGTGGCAGACGCGGTTCAACGCAGCGGTCAGCGGGACGTGACCGTCGCGCCGCCGTGGCCAAACTGGTGAGAGGCGGGGCATGGAAATTTCCACACCGATAGCGCGACCGGTCAATCGATACCAGACCTATCATGCGCATGTGTATTTCGACGAGGCGACGCGCGATCGTGCGACGCAACTCTGCACGGAGGCGGCCGCGCTCCATGGCGTGCAGATGGGCAGGGTGCATTCAAAGCTCGTCGGCCCGCATCCGCGCTGGAGCTGCCAGCTGGCATTCGATGCCGACCAGTTCGATCGCCTCGTTCCGTGGCTGGAGGCGAATCGCGGCGGATTGACTGTGCTGGTTCACGGTCTTTCGGGCAATGCGCTGGAGGACCACACGGCGCATGCCGCCTGGCTCGGGGATCCGGCAGTGCTCGACCTGTCGGTGTTCGGAGGCTGATGCTCCCCGCGGATACCGTGCTGCCGTATCATTTTCCGCTCGCCTGCCCGGAGAAAACCGCATGTCGACCCACGCTGATGTTGTCCAGATGGCCGGTTACAACGCATGGATGAACGCGAAGCTCTACGAGTCGGCGGCGAAACTCACGCCCGCTGCGCTCGCCGAGGACCGCGGCGCCTTCTTCGGCTCGCTGCTCGGGACACTCAACCATCTTGTGGTCGGCGACACGATCTGGCTGCAACGCTTTGCGAAACATCCCGCGGCGCACGCTTCGCTTGACCCGGTGCGTGCGCTGGAGCCGCCGACGGCGCTCGACCAGGTGTTGTTCGACAGCCTCGAACCGCTGCGCGAGAGGCGGCAGCTTCTCGACGGCGCGATCAACCGGTGGGCGGCTGAACTGAGCGATGCCGACCTGCAGCACGTGTTCGAGTACAAGAACATGCGAGGGATCGCGTCGCGAAAGCGATTCGCGAGTCTTGTGACGCACTTTTTCAATCACCAGACGCATCACCGCGGACAGGCGACCACCCTGCTGTTCCAGGCGGGTCAGGATGTCGGGGTGACCGATCTGCTCGCGCTGATATCCAATGAACCGGACGCGTGACTGACACGCCTGGAAGGAGATAGCCCGTGACCGGAAATGGCAGAGTCGACAAACTCGTCCTCGAGGCGAGACGGCAACGCGAGCAGCGGGAATCGGGCTACCGCGAGCGCGCGCTCAAGCTGTTTCCTTGGATCTGCGGTCGCTGCGCGCGCGATTTCACGCAGGCCAATGTGCGCACGTTGACGGTGCACCACAAGGATGGGAATCACGACAACAATCCTGCGGATGGCAGCAATTGGGAATTGTTGTGCATCTATTGTCACGAGAATGAACACGCCCGAGAACTGGACAACGCGGCCGGCGGCGGTGGCGGCACCCCGCAGGATGTCGCCACCCACAGGCCGTTCGCGGCACTGGAATCGATTCTGAAACGCAAGGACGTCAAATAGCGGTGCTAACCTTGCATCTGGCGCGCCGGCCGTTCCGGCCGACGGAGAATCCATGCTCACCCTGTACCACGCGATGCATTCCACCTGCAGCCAGAAGGCGCGGATCTGTCTGTTCGAGAAGGGTCTCGAATTCGAAAGCCGTCTGGTGGATCTCGCTGGCAAGGAGCAGCTCGCCCCGGAGTACCTGAAGCTCAATCCCAACGGTGTCGTGCCCACGCTGGTGCACGACGGCGATCCGGTAACGGATTCCAGCGTGATCTGCGAATACCTCGATGAGCAATTCCCGCAGTTGCCGCTGTCGCCGCCGGATGCGCTTGGCCGGGCTCGCATGCGGGCCTGGTTGCGATTCATCGACGAGGTGCCGACGGCTGCGGTGCGCGTGCCCTCGTTCAATGGCGCGTTCCTGTACCGATTTAAGGGGCTGGACGCTGAGCGGTTCAAGCAGGAACAGGCGGATGTGCGTCCGCTGCGCAAGCATTTCTACAGGCGCATGGGGCCGGACGGATTCAGCCAGGCCGATATCGAGGCCTCGGTGGAGCAGATCGCGCGCACCGTCGAGCGAATGGAGCATGCGCTCGACAAGGGGCCGTGGCTGCTCGGCGAACGCTATACGATTGCAGACATCACGGTTGCGCCGCTGATCGACAGGATGGCCGACCTCGGGTTCTCCGATATCTGGTCGGACGGGCGCCGGCCGCGGGTGAGTGACTGGTACCGGCGGATGCGCGAGCGGCCGGCATTCCAGAGGGCGTTCCCGAAAGGGGCGCGATTGAGCGATTTTCTCAAAGTGGTTCCCAGGGCTGGCTATACAGGAGTGATGAAATGATGACGGGCGGTTCAACGGTCATGCGCATGGCGGCGTTAGCGTTCCTTGCGATAGTGCAATCGATGGCGGTGGCGCAGCAGTTTCCCTCGAAGGCGGTGAACCTGGTGGTGACGGTACCCGCGGGAGGGTCGATCGATGCGATGGCGCGGACCATCGCGCCGGAACTCGCCCGCGCACTTGGCCAGCCGGTGCTGGTTGAAAACAGGGCGGGGGCAAGCGGCAACATTGCCGCCGATTTCGTGGCGCGGGCGCCGGCCGACGGCCACACGCTCCTGATCACGAGCTCGAGCACCTTGACGCTCAATGCCCATGTGTACAAGTCGGTTCCGTTCAATCCGGAAAAGAGCTTTGTGCCGATCGTGATGCCGGCGCGGCTGAACATGATTCTCGCCGTGCACCCGAAGATGAACGTGTCCACGTTCCCGGAATTTGTCGCGCAGGTGAAGGCGCAGCCGGGCAAGCTCAACTTCGGTTCGTCGGGAAACGCGACCCTGCCGCACCTCGCGGGCGAGCTGCTGATGATCCGCATAGGCGGGCGCTCGAATCATGTGCCCTACAAGGGCATCGCTCCGGCGCTGAATGATCTGCTCTCGGGGCAGATCGACTTCATGTTCGATTCAGCGAGTTCGGTGCCGCATATAAAGGCGGGCAAGCTGCGTGCCCTCGCCGTGGTTGGCCCCAACCGGCTGGTGGCGTTGCCGGACGTACCCACGCTCAAGGAACTCGGCGTTCCGAATATGGAGGTTGCGGGCGGCTGGTACGGCATTCTCGCCCCCGCGGGAACGCCCCGACCGGTGGTGCAGCGACTGAACACCGAGATCGTCCGGATCCTGCGCACGCCCGAGGTGATCGAACGCATCAATTCCTTCGGTCTCGAGCCTACGAGTTCGACGCCGGAGGAACTCGGGGCCGCGCTGCATGATGACTTCACCCGCCTCGGGCCGGTGGTGCAGCAGATAGGACTGAAGCTGGAGTAAGCGTGTGAATCCTGTCTTGCTTCGCGTCGGTCTCATCTCCGATACCCACGGCCTTTTGCGCCCGGAGGCGCTCGAGGCGATGCGCGGCAGCGACCTCATTGTCCACGCGGGCGACATTGGCGATGCCGGAATAATCGATGCACTCGAACGGATAGCGCCGGTGGTTGCGGTGCGTGGCAACAACGACGTCGGTGGCTGGGCCTCAGGCATACGCGAAGTCGAAACCTTCGAAGCAGGCGGGATCTCGATTCACGTGATCCACGATCTCGCGCAGATCGACATCGACCCGGTGGCCTCCGCTGTGGCCGTCGTCGTGTCCGGACACTCGCACCGGCCGTCCCAGGCACTTCGCGACGGTGTGCTCTACATCAATCCCGGAAGCGCAGGGCCGCGGAGATTTACTCTGCCGATATCGGTGGGCGTCATTTCGATAAGGGGAGGCGTGTTCGATCCGGAGCTGATCGAGCTCGACGTTTCCTCACGGGCGACAATCGGACGACGCCAATGGAGCGCAATGTGATCACAATCCGCGGTCGGGGCGACGCATCTCCCGCAAGGATTGGCCGGCACACGTTTTCCCGGGGCTCTCGGACTTCTTCGGTAACCGATTTTGCGGTGCCTGTGGTTGAAATGCTCGTGGCATCATCGCCCGCACGCGGAGGGAACAAATGACGGTGAAGGGTATCAACGAGGCGATGCACTTGAGCGTTTCCATCCTCCGCGACTGGCGTGAGGTATATGACTTTGTCGCCGACCCGCGCAATCTGCCGCACTGGGCGGCGGGCCTGGGGAAGTCGGTGCGACAGGTGGATGGCGAATGGTGGGCGAGTACCGGGCAGGGGGAGGTGAAGGTACGGTTTGCCGCGCCGAACGAGTTGGGCGTGCTCGACCACGTGGTGACGATCGGTCCGGCCAAGGAAGTGCATGTGCCGATGCGTGTTGTGGCCAACGGGGGCGGCTGCGAGGTGGTGTTCACCCTGTACCGCCAGCCGGGAATGAGTGACGAGAAATACGACGAGGATGCAGGTCTCGTCGAACAGGATCTCGAGACACTCAAGCGCCTGCTCGAGGAATGACATGAGCGTTACGAACCGACGGCATCAAGGATGGCGGGCATGAAGGTTTCCCTGATCCTCGGCCACCCGGGCAATACGAGTTTCTGCCATGCGATCGCCGATGCGGCGCAAACGGTTCTTGTCGGGAACGGCCATGAGGTGATGCGCCATGACCTGCAGGCCGAAGGGTTTGATCCGCGCATCGGTGGTGAGGAAGCGCGCACCCGGGTGTCGGTTGATCCGCTGGTTGAGCGGCACTGCGCGGAGCTCGCGGCGGCCGATGGTCTGATCGTGGTGCATCCGAACTGGTGGGGTTCGCCACCGGCGATCGTCAAGGGCTGGATTGATCGAGTCATCCGGCCGGGAGTGGCCTATGAACTCTCCTCGGGGGCTGACGGTGCGCGCACCCTGCATGTCGGGATTCTGAAAGTG
>CANIEV010000160.1 GCA_947466535.1 Betaproteobacteria bacterium | reverse complement strand
GCATGCCGCGCCCTTGCCTGGTCGAGCGTCTTGCGCGCCGCGTCGCTGCGGGCCTTCACCTCATCGTACCGCTTCTTCTCCGCCGCAAGCTGCTCGAGCGCCTGCTTGTGCTCGAGATCGGCCTGGCGGGCGCGGTCTTCCGCATCGGACATGCCGCGACGGGCGAATTCCACCTTCTGCTGCGCGTTGGCGATCGGTTCGCCCGAGGAGCGGCGCTCCTCGACCGGTGCCTGCGCAAACGCCTGCGCCGCGCCGACCACGGCCGCGGCAAGGAGAATCGAGCGGAAAAGTGCGTGGCTCATGGTGATGGTGTTCAAGGTTGAATTCTATCCGAGCGGGCTGTCATCCGACTGAACGATGCCGCCCTGCCGGCGGTTGACCCCGGCGGTTGACTCCGGCTTGAACCACGTGCCCTGCCTTACGCGCCGGCCCCTACAATCCGTTCCATGAACACCGTGAACATCGCCGACCTGCGCCGCGCCGCGCAACGCCGCCTGCCCAGGGCGATTTTCGAATTCATCGACGGCGGCTCGTATGACGAAGTCACGCTGCGCGCCAACCGCGCGGATTTCGAGAACCTGACCTTTGCGCCGCGGGTGCTGCGCGACGTGTCCAAGCGTGATCTGTCGATCGAACTCTTCGGCGAGCGCCTGCCGCTGCCTCTGGTGCTGGCGCCGATCGGCCTGTGCGGCCTCGCCGCGCCGCGCGGGGAGATTCTCGCCGCGCGGGTCGCGGCGGCACGCGGACTGCCCTTCTGCCTTTCCACCGCCGCGGTGTGCTCGATCGAGGAAGTGGCAAAGGCTACCGGCGCTCCCTTCTGGTTTCAGCTCTATGTGATGCGCGACCGCGGCATCACGCGCTCGCTGATCGAGCGCGCACAAGCGGCGGACTGCAAGGTGCTCGTCTTCACCGTGGACCTGCCGGTGACAGGCCAGCGCGATCGCGACCAGCACAACGGCTTCACGGTGCCGCCGAAGATCACCTTCGCAAACGCGTTCGACATGCTGCGCCGGCCGGGGTGGCTGCGCGAGGTGCTGCTCGGCACGCGCCTCACCTTCGGCAATTTCGCCGGCACCTCGGCGGGTGTGGAAAGCAATCTGATGTCGCTCGCCCAGCACATCGCACGGAACATGGATTCCTCGATTTCTTGGCGGGACATCGAATGGGCACGTTCGATCTGGAAGGGACCGATCGTCCTGAAGGGCATCCTGTCGCCCGCGGATGCAAGGCTTGCGGCGGAACACGGCGCGGATGCAGTAGTGGTTTCGAACCACGGCGGACGGCAGCTCGACGGCGCGCCATCCTCGATCTCGGCGCTGCCCGCGATCGTCGATGCGGCGGGCGATCGGCTCTCGGTGCTGTTCGACGGCGGCATCCGCCGCGGCCAGGACGCCGTCAAGGCGATAGCCCTCGGCGCTCGCGCCTGCCTGATCGGCCGTGCCTTCATGTACGGGCTGGCGGCGCAGGGCGAAGCCGGCGTGACCCGCGCGATCGACATTCTCGCCGCTGAAATGGACACAACGCTCGCGCTGCTTGGCAGGACGTCGATCTCGGCGCTCGACCGCTCGTCGATACAGGTCCGTTGAGGCGCGATCAGAGTATCCGCGGGATAATTGCTCAAATCAAAGCAGCGCGAACAAGGGAGGCAACATGGCACGGCAACTTCTGAACCCGGCGGCGGTATCGGGCCTTTTCCGCAGACAGTTCGAGCTCTGCGAGGTGAAGAAGGGCGAGACGATCATCCTGCTCACCGACAACAACACGTCGCGCGACAGGGTACAGGCCGCGTTCGCGGGCGCCGCCGACCTTGGCATCGACTCGTTCGAGATCTGCCTCCCCAAGGCGATCGACCTCACCCAGGTGGGCAATCCGCGCCCGGGCGAAGCGGGCGGGCTGATGAGCGCGCTCAAATCCGCGAGCCTGCTGTGTGTGTTCTTTCCGCCGAATCTTTCCGCTTGGCTGCGCGAATGCCAGCAGGCAGGCGTGCGAGTGCTCTCGGTGACCGACACGCCCGACCAGTTGCAGCGCCTGCAATCGCCGCCGGGGCTGAAGGAGGCAGTGCTTTACGCCGCCGACCGCTATTCGAAGACCAAGACGGTGCACGTCACCAACGACGCCGGCACCGATCTCACCTTCACCCGCGGCAAGCCGGGCGACACCGAGGTGCGCGCCTACTACGGCATGGCCGAAAAGCCCGGGCGCTTCGACCAGTGGGGCTTTGGCATGATCGCCGACTTCCCCGATGAGCTCTCGGCCAACGGCACGGTGGTGATCCAGCCGGGCGATGTCTGGATCCTGCCCTTTGTTCGCATGGTCGAGGGCGAAATCCGGCTGGAGGTGCGCGACGGCTTCATCCGCAAGGTGGAAGGCGGCGCGGATGCGCGCGGCTTTCGCGAGTGGCTGGACCGCAACAAGCGCTCGCCCGATGACATGGACCCGTACGCGGTGTCGCACCTCGGCTTCGGCCTGCATCCGAACGCGCACTGGGACCGCATCCTGATGTACGGCAACAGCATCGAGGACCTGGCGGTGAACATGCGAAGCTTCTCCGGCAATTTTCTTTTTTCCACCGGCCCGGGCCTGAACCGCCGTACCGGCGGCCATATCGACATGCCGATGTGCGACTGCACCGTGAAGCTGGACGGCGACACGGTGGTCAAGCGCGGCAAGCTGGTCGATCCGAAGATGATCGTCGCGCCGACCCGCCCCTGACCTTGCGCTGTTCCATCCGACAGGAAATACAATGACCGACCGCCGCAGATTTCTCTCCACCTCCCTCGCGGCCGCTGCCGCCGCTTCGCTTCCCGCCGGCGCGTTCGCGCAGGCGCCCTGGCCCTCGCGGCCGGTGCGCTTCGTCGTACCGCTGCCACCGGGCGGCTCCTACGATTACCTCGCGCGGGTGATGGCCGAACGACTGCAGGCGAGCCTCGGCCAGCCCTTCATCGTGGAGAACCGCGCCGGCGCGGACGGCCGCATCGGCACCGAGTTCGTCGCGCGACAGCCGGCCGACGGGCACACCATCCTCATCATCGCGATCACGATGGTGGTTCACCCGAGCCTGTTCCGGAAAATCCCCTACGACATCCTCAAGGATTTCCAGCCGGTGGGCATGATTGCGGATGCGCCGTTCGTGCTGCTGGTCAATCCGTCGGTGCCCGCGAACACGCCGAAGGAGTATGTGGCGCTGGCGCGCTCCAAGCCGGGCGCGGTGACCTTCGGCAGCTCGGGCATCGGTTCGCCTTACCACCTCGCGGGCGAATATCTGAAGTCCACCGCCGGCCTCGACATGCTGCATGTGCCCTACAAAGGCACCGGCCCGCTGATCTCGGCGCTGCTCTCGGGCGAAGTCATGTCCGCCTTTGCACCGCTCGGCCCCTTCCTGCCGCATATCCGCTCGGGCAAGCTGCGCGCGCTCGGGCTGGCCACCGAGTACAAGTCATCGCTGCTGCCGGACGTACCGACGCTGATCGATGCGCTGTCACTGCCCGGCTACTCGATGGACGGATGGCTGGGCGTGGTGGCGGCCGCGGGAACGCCCCGGCCGATAGTCGAACGCCTGAGCGCGGAGATGGCAAAGATTGTCCGCGACCCGCAGTTCGCGCGCGAGAAACTGATTACGCAGGGCTACGAGCCGCTGAGTTCGACGCCCGAGCAGATGGGCGAGACGATGAGCAGGCATCTCGCGAAGTACGCGAAGATCATCCAGGACGCGAAGATTCCGGCGGAATGAGCCGGAGGTCGATAGTAGATACAAGGATCACCCGGGCACATGCCCTGGTGTACGCCCACCCTAGCGCTTGAACGCAGCCACGCCGCTGATGCTGTTCGCGCCGGTCTGATTGCTGATCACGCCGTTGGGGTTGTTGTAGAGCGAGTAGCTGATCATCGCGCCCGTGCCGGTCGGGCCGGTAAACGCCCCCGTGATCTGCCCCGCAGTGTTCACGGTCGACCCTGCGCGCGTGACCTGCAGCGACGTATTCGTGCCCGCAAGGTTTTTCTCCGCGCCGAAGTGGACGCTCTGCTGAATCGGCAGATTGCCGGTATTGGTCGCAGCCCAGTTCACCCCGTTGACCGTCGCATTCACCGTGAGTGCGGTCACTGCCTTGTTGGTGAAATCGACATTCAAGCTCGCTGAATTGAGCACGCCGGAATTGCCGAGGTTGTCCGTTGGATTGGTGCCACCCGCGAGCGAAAAGTTCGCGGTACCAGTGATCGGCAACACGGTGGGACCGGATTGTGCTCCGCCATAGATGACATGCAGCAGGCCCTTCGCGTTCGTCGCACCATTGGAGCCATAGGTCGCCGTTGATGTTGGCGCAAGCGGGTTTCCCGTGGTCCGATCGGTGAGCGCGAGCGCACCGCCGTATCTCCCCCAGGTGATGCCGCTGGTCGAATCGTTACCTACGTTGTCCAGCGTGACTGCTGGAATGCCGGCGACATTGACCGCGGAATTGAACAAGGGACTTGCTGCAATCGACACCGGAACTTCGCTCTTGTAGGGCGTGCACGGATTGGGGGTGCAACCGGACTGCTGCACCGCGAGTTGCGTGGAACTATCCCACTTGGCCAGGAAGCCGTTGGCAAATCCGTTGCGGGTTTCCGCGCTCGCATACGCCGTCGTACGGTAATTCTGTTCCTCGATCACGTCGCCGAAAGCGCTCATGCCGCTGGTGCTGAAGACCATGCGATAGGTATCGAGGATCGGCTGCGCAGCACCGGTGAATGCTGCCGTGCCGTTGACCTGCTGCGTTCCGGAGTAGAAATTGTAGGCGAGTATCGCGCCATTGGCGCCTGGACCGGTGAGCTGGCCGTTGACGCGCCCGAACGCGGTAGACGCCGCGCTGGAAGTTGGCGTGAATGTCGCAGTGAGGTTGTTATGCGTCGTCGCGTTGATATCGGTACGGCTGACACCATTGACGGTGCCGGCCTGCGCGTTGGCCTGCGACTGCCCGTAAAAGGCACCGGCATCGTCGAGACGCAACGGCGAGGGGGTGTCCGCTGCCCACGTTCCCGCGGAAGTCGATGCGCGCAGCGACAGGTTGACCGTCTGGCTGTTGAAGTTGACCGACAGGCTCGCACTGGTAAGCGTACCCAGAGCACCGTTCTGATCGGTGGGCTTGGTCCCTCCGTCGAGCGTGTAGGACGCGGCGGTCGCACTTGAGAGCACCGAGCTCAGATAGAACGGATACAAAGCCGGTCCGGCGATCCAGTGCAGACCGGCATTGCTCACGGTACGGTTTGTAAATGTCCCGTCGAAGTCCTTGCCGGCGAGCAGAATCGAGACCGAGTTTCCGTAGCGCCCATAGGAAATTCCGGTTGTCGACGCATTGGACGGCTGCACATCCATCGGGATTGGCGTCGTGCCCCCGGTGATTTTCAGCTCGCGCTTGATGCTTGCGCCACCTGTCTCGTTTGTTTCCTTTACTTCCGTGAGGTTGCCGCCCGAAAACGTGTAATCGGCGCTGTCGCGTACCGAGAATTCGCCGATCCGCGGTTCGGTCGGCGAGTTGTAGCTCACCATCACCCTTGCCGGCGCCCCGGACACCGACGGTGCAACGAACTGCGCACCCTTCTGAAAGGCAACCATGCCGCTGACCAGGTCGTCCATGTAGTGATTGGCGGCGGTTGCCTGCGCCACGGTGCTGAAATTCGGGTTGAAGGTGTAGCGGAAAAACGCGCCCTGGCTGGCGTCGCCCGTGAGCGAGCCGATGATTCGCCCGCCATAGGTCTGGCTGGTGATACATCCGGCGCCGGAGCAACCTACGCGCAGCGGGTTCGAGTCCCCGCTCCCGACATTGAACCCTGCCGCGTTGCTCAGTGCGACGTTTTGCGCATAACCCGCGAATACCGTGGCGCCGTTTGCACCGCCGATGCCGGTCTTGGTCATCGACACGCTTACCGACGGATTGACGGTCATGTTCGTGAAGTTGACGGTCAGGCCCGCGCCAAGCACGGTGCCGGTGTTCCCGTAGGTGTCGGTCGGCACCGTGGCAAAGCCGTTGCCGGTCGCATCCGACGGGCGAACGTACTGCCAGGATCCGGTGAGATTGGGCGTGACCGTCGCCGCACCAGTTGCCCAGGTGGGCCGCTGAAAGACCGCCCAGAGGGCACTGCGCGCACCGAGCGAGTCGACATAGGTCTGGTTGGTGACTGTGTCGGTGATGGTGACCTGCCCGCCCTGGTAGCGACCGAAGCGCAGGCCGAGTGTGGGTCCACCCACGTTTTCCATGGCCGTGCCTCCGGAAAACGACTCGTCGGTGGCGTGACCGGTATTCGCGGTGGTCGATGGCACAGGAATCGTGGAGGGATACGGCGAGGGCACGCTGCCCTTGAGGAACAAACCGTAGGGTGTCTCAAGGACACGGGCAAGGTTGCCGTTGACGTCGAACAGGTAATTTGCCGAGGTCATGTCGGTTTTCGAATAGACCGGGTCGGTCGCAGGGACGCTGCTAGAGGCGGCATAGGCAAGATTTCCGCTGGACAGCACCGGATAGAACAAGACATGCCGCAGAAGGTTCGTCGTGAACGCGGCGCTGCCGGTGAGCGCGAAAGTGGATCCCTGTGTGAGTGCGATCGTCACGCCGGAGGATGACTGCGCGGTGCTGCTGGTGACATCGACCGTCACGCCCGAATTGCTGGTGAGCGTTATCGGGACGACGGCCTGCGTGGATGTCGATGAACCCGAGTTCGACGATCCGCTCGTACCGGTCGATTCGGTCGACCCCGCTGTGCTTGTTGGAGCGCCGAGGGACGCAATCGAACTTGATGCCGCCGCAGTGGACGTCGGTGGAGGTGCGGTCGCAACCTGCGATACGACCGCGGCAAGTTGCCCCGGGCTGTCGACCGCCGTTACGATGCGAATCGGTTCGGGCGCCGGGGCAGGCGAGCCCGCTGCGGCAACGCCTCCGGTGCCGGATCCGCCACCCGAGCCCTGCGCAGCACCTCCCGCAGTTCCTCCGCCCGACGCTTGCTGGCCGCCTTGCTGAGTCCCTTGCCCCCCCTGTTGCTGACCGCCTTGTTGTCCGCCCTGTTGCGCCTGTTGCTGGCCCTGCTGAGGTCCGGCGGCCGGCGCCCGGCTCGGCGGTGGATTCGCGCGGAACAGATCAGGCACGCGCGGCAGCAATTGCGGTGATTGATTGGCGGCCCCGGCAAAACCAACCTGATTCGGTGCGATATTGACCGTGGACACCTGTGTACGGATATATGCCGCGCCAACGTTCACCTTCGCATACGTACCAGGCAGCGAACCTGACGGTAGCGCCACACCCGGCAAGGGCGGCAATATCACGATGACTTCCTTGTCGGTGCCTCGGATACCGACAGTGGACGTCGGCGTTCTTACCGTGTAGTTGAGCCGGTTGGCCCGGCCGATCAGGCCGGTGATCGAGCGAAAGCCGCCACGGATAAGGGATATGACGCCGCGTTCGCTGCCGTCTTCCTTTCCGCTGAACTTGTATTCGTCGAAGCCGATTTCGGTGCCCGGGCGAACCGCCACAAACGCACCGTCAATCATCTTCAATTGAGCGGAACTGGCAGGTCCAGTCATCACTCGCTCGCCCTCAAGCACCGCAGACCCCTTGCTCGCCGCGCGCTCGCCCGCCACACCGGTAATTCTTACGTCACCGAAAGCGAACTGAACCGTGCCAATGGTTGCCCTCGCAGGGCTGGCGCTCAACCATGCAAGCGCACCGACGAGAATCAATCGGATGAACAATGGATACATGAGTTCTCCGGTCAGAAACTGAAATCGCGCCGGACTGTCACCGAATACTCGGCGCGCTTGTAGCCGTACAGCGGGATGTTCGACGTGTTGCGCGATTCGAGAAATTGCGGGCGCAGGGTCCAGTCCTTTGCGAAACGCCAGTTGCCCCCAAGAACGAAGTCTGTTGTTTCATCACGTCGCACCGTGAGGAACGCCGCGTTGATCCTGCCGTAGTTGCCGCGCTGGTTGCTCACGAACGAAAAAAGATCGAAGTTGTCGTGCAGCGTGTACTGGCCGCCCAGGCGCATACCGTCGAACGATTTGGTTCCATCCGCACGACCGCCGAGCGCGCCTTCGGTGTCCCGCTCCTTGCCAAGAAAATAACTTCCGAAAATCGCCGCCTTGCCATCCGCGAAGATTCGCAGCCCGCCAACCCCGGAAGTCACCTGGTTGAAACTGTTGACCTGCGTGGCGGCGCTGGTAAAGCGGCTTCTCGAATACTGGCTGAACGCGTTCAACTGTGTCGCCGGATCGAGCGCGTAGCGCCATTCGCCGCCCAGACCGTCGGCCTTGCGGCTCGGACGATTGTCGAGGTCATAGCGCCCGGCGTTCGCCGTGAGTCGAAACTGGTTGCTCGCCTCGCCCAACGAGATTCCGCCGCGCATGTCCCGGCTCTCGTTGTCGAAAGTGTCCTGCGTGAAATTGATGCGCTTGCGCAAGTCTGCTCCAACGAATGCCCCGAACTTCGGGGTAAATTGTCTGGTGTATTCGCCACCCGCGCTGTAGGAATTGAAGCTGTCCTTCGTCTTCAGGTTGGTCGCACTCAGATTAAACGGCAGATTGCCCAGCGCAGGCACGTTGATTTGTGACTGCGACGTGGAGTTGTTCACGTTATTGTCGCGACCGAGGGTGTATTCGGCGTAGAAGCGTATGGTTCGAAGCTTCGCCTTCTCGGCAGCTTCGATCGCGGCGGTGTACCGCGCAATGATTTCGCGCGCCTGCGCAGGCGGATCCTGTGAGAGCACCGCGTCGAACTCGGCTTTTGCGCGCGAGATGTCGCCGAGTTGGAAGTACGCCCGCGCCATGTCGAGCCGCGCGCCGGCGAAATTCGGATTGACTGCAAGCACACGTTCGAACGCGAGGGTCGCGCGGTCGGACTTGTTGCTGTCCAGCGCGGCGATACCGAGCAGGTAGTCGTACTCCACATTTCCGGAGAGTCGATCTTCGAACGGGGCTAGAAGATCGTAGGCCTCGGCGGCGCGACCCGACTTGACCAGTTCATCGGCGCGTTTAAGGTCCGGCTGGGCGCCCCCACCTTGGGCAAAGACGGGCGTGGCTAATGAAAGCAACAGGATCAATCCGGAAAGAATCGCCCACCATGTCACCGCCGAACCGCGGGCACCCTCCCGGGCCGCGAATATCATGAGCTGAGCCCCGATATGAATTTGTCTTGAAAATTATATTCTTGGAGAGAAAACCTCGCAACCCGCATTAAAAAATCACAACGCCTCGCCCCCCTTCCCGTGATCAGGGGACCAGAATCATCGCAAGACCGAGCGCAAGGAAGATCATCGCCGCGACCACATGTATCGCCCGCATCAGCAGGCGGGTGGCGGCTGCCTGACCGATCAGGACCG
>CANIEV010000159.1 GCA_947466535.1 Betaproteobacteria bacterium | reverse complement strand
GGCACGCAGGGGCGTATTCGGCGGGAAGGCCGGGGTGAACGCTGCCGGCGCAGGAGCCGCCGCGGGCGAGGCGGCTCCGGACGTTCCGGAGCGGCCCCAGGCGTTGGCATCGAGAAAGCTGCTCGATGCGGCGGGTTTCGGGGCTTCGCGTCCCTGTGCCTTGAGCTGATCCACTTCGGCCTGAAGTTTGGTCATCTGCGCCTGGGTGGCCTGGAGTGCAAGGTCGAGGGCCATCGCGCGTTGCACCAGCAGGTAGTTCGCATCGGGCTGCCGGCTTGCCGCGTCGCGGATCAGGGCGTCGGCGTCGGCATCCTTCTGCCCGGCCTGTGCCTGCGTCAGTTGCTGGAGAAAAGTGGCAAGGAGATCGCGTTCCTGGGGAGTCATGGTGTTCCTTTGTTGTGCACAAACGAAATGAGGGGATCAATCCCCTCATTCTTACCCGGTTTCGTTGCGATCCGGTGACACCGGAACCGTCAAGGATTCACGCCTCAGACGCCGATGATCAGCGCCGCGCAGGCCGAGTCGACTTCCGGTTCGGGGGACTTGGCACCGGGCATCGTGGCCCAGCCGCCTTTTTCGATGAATCCGCCGCGCGACCAGGTTTCGAGTTTTTTCAGTTCGACCAGGTTGCCGGCGAATTTTGCATCGCGCTTGAAACTGTCTGCGCATACCGGTGCGAGTGCGGAGGCAACCGCGGTGCGCGACTTCTGCGAAATCTGTGTTTCGGTCTGCGCAGCGGTGTTCCAGCCGGCGTACTTGAAGCCCACGATGGCGAGCACGATCGCGCCGCCCACTGCGCCCCAGAGGGCCGGTTTGGTTTCGACGGGAATGTTCATGTTTGGGTCTTTCGAAGAAACGGAAAAGGCCCTTTCCGCCGTAGGGAGCGCAGAGGGTACTCCCTATTGATCGCGCTCACAGAGTGCGCCCGCGTACGGCGCCCGACCAATCTAAGGCGAGAACCCTTCGGCGCGAACCCTTCGGGCGCATCTGTGAGGGGGGGTGCCCAAACCGGGGCGACGGTGCCGGGCCATGCGCCTTCCAATTACAATGTGCCGCGCCGGTGAGATTCCTGGCCCGATAAAGCTATCCACGAAGGAAATCCGATGAGTGCTTACAACAACGAACATTTCCGCAACCTGGTGCAGCCCGATCGGGTGCATCGGTCGGTGTACGTCGATCCGCAGATCTTCGAGATCGAGATGCAGAAGGTCTTCGGCCGGATCTGGGTGTTCATCGGGCACGACAGCCTGGTGCCGAACGCGGGCGACTATTACTGCACCACGCTCGCACGGCAGGCGGTGGTGATGAGCCGCGATGAAAAGGGCCGTGTGCACGTGCTCTTCAATCGCTGCGGCCATCGCGGCGCGAAGGTGCTCCCGGGCGTGCGCGGCAATGCCAAGGTGTTCGTGTGCATGTACCACGGCTGGGCGTTCCGGCCGAACGGCGAACTCGCGGGCGTGCCGATGCGCGGCGACTTCCCCAAGGAAGTGCTGGCCGAACCGATCGCGGGCATGGTGCCGGTGGCACGGGTGGAGAACTACCGCGGCTTCGTGTTCGCCTGCCTCGATCCGAACGTGATGCCGCTGAAGGAATTTCTCGGCGAGGGCATTCGCGGCATCGACGAACTGGTCGATCGCGCGCCCGATGGCGAGATCGAATTCTGGGCCGGCTGCCACCGCTACACCTTCCGCGGCAACTGGAAGATGCAGATGGACAACATGGCCGACACCTACCATCCGGCGGCGACGCACGCATCCACAGTCGGCCCCGACGGCCGGCAGTTCCAGCGCCGCGCGGGCGAGAAGGGCGGCTCGGCGCCGTTCTATGCGCCCAACGGGGAGGCGCTGGTGGCGCAGCTCGGCGTGCGCGGCATGCGCAACGGCCACAGCTCGGAACAGTCGATGTTCGACAAGGAGCAGTCGGGCGGCGTGATCGACGAATACCGCGCGATCCTGGTGAACCGCTTCGGCGAGGAGCGCACCGCCGACATCATGAAAAACCGCCGCCACAGCATGACCCTGTTCCCGACGCTCGACATCCTGATGGCGCAGACCTCGGTGCGGGTGGTCAGGCCGCTCGCGGTCGACCTTACCGAAGTGGAGATCTGGCCGGTGCGTCTGAAGGGTGCGCCGGAGGTGATTTCCACCGACCTGGTGAAGTTCGTGAACATCACGCACTCGGCCTCATCCTTCATCCAGTCCGACGATCTCGAAGCCTTCGAGCGTTGCCACGAGGGGCTGCTCACGCAGGGAAGCGACTGGGTGCTGCTTGCCCGCGGCATGAACACCGAGATCGACGAGGGCAACGGCGTGTTCCTCGGCCCGCGCTCGAGCGAGATCGGCATGCGCTCCAAGCACGCGATGTGGCACAAGCTGATGTGCGCGTGATCGCCCGACGAATTCGACCAGGAAACACACCATGACCGCATCGAACACCGCAATCCAATCCGCCGCGCGCGGCGCGCTTACGCTGGAGGATCTGCGCACCTTCATCGAGGACGAAGCCGAACTGCTGGACGCGCAACGCTTCGACGACTGGCTTGCCCTGTACGCCGAGGACGCCGCCTACTGGGCGCCGGCGCAGCAGGGGCAGGAAAGCTGGCTCACGCACGTGTCGCTTTACTACGACGAGAAGACCACGATGAGCACGCGCGTGAAGCGCCTCGGCCACCCGATGATCCACTGCCAGGACCCGAAGTCGCACTGCGTGCGCGTGCTCTCCAACTTCCGCGTCGAACACGTTTCTGCCGACGGCAACGAATACCGCGTGCGCTCCAAGTTCCTGATGCTCGAGGACCGGATCGGCGCGGAGCGGCGCTTTTTCGGCGGGCGTTATACCCACACCCTGCGCCGTGCGGGCGACGGACTGCAGATCGTGCTGAAGAAGGTCGAGATCACGAACTGCGACCACAGCTTTCCGATGCTGACCCAGCCGTTCTGAAGCAGCCGCTCATCGCAGTCGATCCCACCGCAGTCGATTCCACTATTAGCGGAGCCTACCCATGAAGATCGTCGACCGTAGCAGCCGTCGTGCCGTATTCGCAGCGCTCGCAGCTTCCCTTCTGCTTGCACTGCCGCCGCTTGCGGCGCAGGCACAGAACTATCCATCCAAGACCGTTCGCATGATCGTGCCCTATGCACCCGGAGGTGCGCCGGATGTGCTCGCGCGACTGGTCGGGCAGCAGCTGTCGGAATCAATGGGCCAGCAGTTCCTGGTGGAGAACCGCCCGGGCGCGGGCGGCATCTCGGCGGCGGAAACTGCAGCGAAGTCGCCCGCCGACGGCCATGTGATTTTTTTCTCGGACATCCAGCACCTTGCGATCAATCCGGCTATGTTCAACAAGCTGCCCTACGACCCGGCGAAGGACTTTGCGCCGGTGATGCTTGCCGGTTCCATCCCGCTTTTCATCGCGGCGCAGTCCTCGCTCAACCTCAACAACCTCGCCGATCTGGTGGCCTACGCCAAAGCCAATCCGGGCAAGCTGAGCTACGGCTCGTCGGGCGTGGGCAGCATCCACCATATCGCGATGGAATCGCTCAAGGCGGCGCTCGGCCTTGACATCGTGCACGTGCCCTACAAGGGCGCGGGCCAGTCGGTGCCGGCTTTCATCGGCGGCGAGGTGCCGCTGGTGGTGTCGGCCTACACCGCGCTTGCGCCCTACATCAGGAGCGGCAAGGGCAAGCTGGTGGCGGTGACCAATGGGAGCCGAGTGCCGCAGGCACCGGAGGTCGGTCCGGTGTCCGAACTCGTCCCGGGCTTCAACTACAGCTCCGAGATGGGCATCGTGGTTCCCGCGGGTACGCCCCCTGCGATTGTCTCGCGCCTGTCGGCCGAAATCGGCCGTGCACTCAAGTCGCCCGAGGTAAGTCAGAAGCTCGGCGCGATGGGCGTGGTGATGATAGTCAGCTCCCCCGAGTCCTACGCCGAGAACATCCGCAACAACCTGCAGGTGTTTGCGCGTGCGGTGAAGATTTCCGGCGCCAAGGTGGAGTAGGCGGGTCTTTCATGGTTTCAGGAGTGACGTTGATGCTCGTCCAGCGGTCGGCGGTTCGATGGTTCGTTGTGACTTCCGCGATCGTGGCGGTGTTGTCCTCCGCTTGCGTGCAGGCGCAGTCCTTCCCCTCGCGGCCGCTGCGCATTCTCGTGCCCTACGGGCCGGGCGGCATCGTCGATGTGGTGGGGCGCCAGCTCGGGCAGCGTCTCGGCGAGTCCTTTGGCCAGAGCGTGGTGATCGAGAACAAGCCGGGCGCGGCGGGCACGATTGCAATGGACGCGCTGCGGCAGGCGCCGGTCGACGGCCATACGCTGGTGGTGATGGATCCGGCGATCGTGATCAACCCGATCATCCAGCCGAAGCTGTCCTATAACGCTCTGCGCGACATGCAGATGGTGTCGCTGCTGTGTTCGACCTCGCTGATCCTCACGGTGACGCCGTCGCTGCCGGTTCGTGAAACGAAGGATCTGCTCGCACTTGCCCGCTCCCGCCCGGGATTCGTGAACTATTCCTCCGCCGGGATCGGCACCACGCCGCACATGGCGGGCGAAATGTTCCGCGCGCGTACCGGAGTCAATATCGTCCATGTGCCCTACAAGGGCGGCAACGCGGCGACCACCGACCTGCTCGCCGGGCAGATCCAGATGACCTTCATGACCCCCTCGATCATGCTGCCGTATGCGAAGGAAGGAAGGCTACGCGCGGTGGCCTCAACCGGCCTTCGGCGATCGCCGAGTTTTCCGGAGGTGCCGACGCTGGCGGAGTCGGGCTATCCCGATTTTGAAGTGAGCGTCTGGCTCGGCCTGTTCGTGATGAAGGACACGCCGGCGTCTGCAGTCGCGCGGCTTAACCAGACCACCAACGAGGCGCTCCGTCGCGAGGACATGCGCGCGGCGCTGGCGAAGTTCGACATCGAGACCCTTGGTACTTCCACGCAGGATGCGCGTGTGTTTCTCGAGCGTGAAGAGCGCAAGTGGGCGGAGCTGGTGAGAACCAGCAATATCAAGCCCGACTGATCTGCGCAATACGACGGGTTCATCCTCGCCCGATTGGATCGCGGGTACGGTGACAAGCAGCAACGCGGTGGCCGCCAAGTTGCGATAACGCCCGCCTGATTTTCAACACGCGGGTACGGCTTACCGCCGCGCCCCGGTGCGGCGGGTTCGTCGCGAAGCTAACCGCATGCCCGCTGCTCCGGTCGTTAACCGTCCCTCCCGTTTCCGCCGACTTGCAGCCGAATTCGCGGCAACGCGCGGTCGCGTCAGCGGCGGATGCACTCGCCGAACTTGCGCGGGATACCCTCCGTACGTCCGAAGTGCGCCACGATCGAGATGACCGCCGCTATCAGCTGCGCGCTGGGCAATTTTCACGCGATGCGAAGAGAGAGCAGGAGGACGTGGAAATCTGCGGTCACGTCGAGCAGTTGAAAACCGCGATGCTGAGCACTGTGCAAGTGGCGACGACCATCAGCGAGATGCGCGATGCCTACACGCCGGGCATGAGCATCGTGTCGCGCAGATTGCGGTGGCGGTCGGTGCGGAGATGGGCGTCGATGCCAATCGCCAGGAGGGCCTGCGAGTGGCGGGATCGCTCCACGATGCGGGCAAGATACCGACCCCCTCGGAGATCCTGTCCAAGCCGGGAAAACTGAGAGGCTCGAGTTCGACCTTGTGAAGGCGCACTCACAATCGAGCTACGATGTTTTGCGATCGGTCAAGTGGCCGTGGCCGGTGGCGGAAGTCGCGCTGCAGCATCACGAACGCATGGACGGCAGCGGCTGTCCGGACGGGCTCAAGGGGGATGCGATCCTGATCGAGTCGCGCATCATGGCCGTCTCGGACGTGGTGGAAGCGATGTCCTCGCACCGTCCCTGCCGTGCAGCGCTTGGCCTGGAGAAGGCGCTTGCCGGGATCGAGCGCGGACGGGGCACGGTCTACGATGCGGTTGTCGCCGATGCCTGTCTGCACCTGTTTTGCGACAAGGTCTTTCAGCTGCCGGCGTGAGTGTTCCTCCGCGTCAACTGCCGAACGGATGCCCGGCTTCCGCAGGCGCGTCGATCTGAAACGCGACGAGCAGCATTGCGATGGTGGTGTAGAAGCCGGTGATCGCGGTGAGTTCGATCGCGCCGTGCGGCCCGATCTGATCGACCAGCGCCTGGTACGTAGAATGACTCACGCGCTTTTTTTCGTGCAGTTCGGTGGCGTAGTTGTAGGCCGCTTCTTCGTCCTTCTTCTCGAACACCGGTCGCACGCCGCGGCGGATCGCATCCACCACGGCAGGGGGCACGCCTGCACCCAGCGCCTGCGAGGCGTGCGCCCACCATTCGAACTCGGCGTTCCAGAATCGGGCGGTGACGAGAATCGCGGTCTCGGATACCCGCTTGTGCACCGAGGTGGCATCGCGAAGCATGGTTCCGAAATGCCCGGCGCGTTCGCAGAGTTCCGCGTTCCGGAGAAGCAGTCCCCACGGTCCGTTGGTGGACAAGGCACCGCCGCGTGACGCGCCGAGTTCCTTCGCAAGACGGTACTGGTGGGGCGAGAGTTCCTCGGGCGTGAGTTCAGGTATGCGGGCCATGTGCGTGCCTATAGTGAGTTTTGTGGGAACGGTGGCTAGGAAAAGTCGCGAACTCAATCCATGCGCGCGCCGGAGGCTTGCGCGAGTTCGCTCCACTTTGCCGTTTCCGCGGCCACTTTCGTAGCGAAGGCCTCGGGCGTGGTGGAAGTGATGTACAGGCCGCGCGAGGCGAACTGGCTGCGGATCGCCGGGTCGGCAGCGATCTTGCGCAACTCTGTGCTCAGGCGATCGACGATCGCCTTGGGTGTTTTTGCCGGGACGAAAAACGCGTTCCACGCCACGGCCTCCACGCCTGAGACGCCGATCTCATCGACCGTCGGCACGTTCGGCAGTTCGTTGATGCGGCGGGGCGAGGTGATCGCGAGCGCCTTCACCTGATTGGCCTGGATCTGCGGCAGGGCCGAGGCGACCGAGTCGAACATGATTTCCACCCGCCCGCCCATGACGTCGGCCTTGCCTTTGGCCGAGCCGGGGTAGGGGACGTGCTGGATATCGACTTTCGCCTGTCGGTTGAAAAGAACGAGCACGAGATGGGACAGGGATCCGCTGCCGATCGACGCGCCGTTGAGCGTGTTCGGTTTTGCCTTTGCAAGCGCGATCAGCTCCTGGATCGAGTTTGCGGCGAGCGTAGGGCTTCCGATAAGGACGATCGGCATTTCCGCGCCGACGCCGAGCGGGATGAAATCGCGCACCGGGTCGTAGCCGGCGTTTTTCGACACCGCGGGATTGACCGTGAGGAATACCCCGGCGAGCAGGATCGTGTAACCGTCGGGCGCGGCGTTGCGCACCGCCACGCTGCCGATGTTGCCGCCGGCACCGGGTTTGTTCTCCACGATCACGGGCTTGTCGAACGCTTCCTGCAATTTGCTCGCAAACGGGCGCGCTGTGATGTCGGTGGCGCCACCGGGCGGGAAGGGAATGACCAGAGTGATCGGTTTGCTCGGGAAGGCGGCGTCCTGCGCGTACAGGCCGGGCGCGGCCAGCGACATGAATGCGGCGGCTGTGAGCGCATGCAGTGCCGTGCGAAGCGGATTGCGGGTCATCGTGGCGTTCCTCGGATCAGGCGGTTACAGTGGATCGACCAGCTGGCTGTCGATGGTGAAACTGTCGAGCAGCACGATGCGCTCGGAGAATTTGAGTTTGCCTTCGACGCGGCGGACGCGATCCCGGTATTCGCCGGTGGCGAAGAGTTTGCTGTAGCCCTCGGAGTCGGAGTGCATGACCGCGAAGTTCGAAACAGAGGAGATCGAGTCCTGCGTGGCTTCGATTAACTGAAGCCCGCTGACGAGGTGCCGGCTGTGCACTTTCTGATGAATGATCACGTCGCGGATGCACATCACGCGGTCGCGGCGCATCGCGTTCGAGTCGAGGTAGAGCAGCGAGGTGAAGAGGTTTTCCTCGAAGTTTTCCCGCGGCAGGATGTTGTACAGCGCATCATCGAGAAAGAAGCCCGGCCATTCGTCGAGCCGGCCGTCATCAAGGCATCGGGAATAGTCGTCGAGCAGTTCGCCGATTTCGGCGCGAAGCAGCAGGCGGGCGGTATTCGATTCCAATCGGTTCGATTCCATGCGGTTCGAGTCCATTCAGATCGCCATCAGCTTGCGGTAGCCCTGCCAGAAGCCGCGAATCGCAACCTCGGTGACGAGGTGTTCCTGGTCCTCGACGGTGCGTCCGCCGAGAGCGATCACGCCGCTGCCGTCACCCGCCTGCGCCTCGATCGCTTTTTGCACGAGCTCTATCGCTTCCGAATCCTCGACCGACACATAGCCGCCGGGACCGAGGAAGTTCGCCTGCTTCACCCTCAGCAGGCGCATGTCCTCGGTGTCGCCGTCGTAGCCGAAATAGGTCCACACGAGCTCGAACTCATTGTGTGACTTGGGCCTCACCTGCCGGATCGTCGGCCGGTTGCGGCCCTGTATCGAGAGCATGTTGGGGAAGATCGACATGATGCTGGTGACGATGCCGTCCTTGAATTCATCTATGTAGCGAAGCGAGGTCTTGTCCTCGAGATTGATGCCCGGCTTGAAGGTCTGAACCTGGGCGAGCGCACGGGCGGTGTCGGCCTCGCCTTCCATGCCGAAGGTGGTGAGCAGCGAATGCAGGCCGCCTCCGCCGAGGGTGGTGCGTCCGCGCTGGGTGGAGCGAAAATTGCCGAAGCGCGAATTGAACGCGTGCAGAAGCGCGCCGTGGTAGGCGTCCTTCACGTTCTCCACGATGAGCTTCCAGTTGCCGCGGATGCGCTGCCGCTGGTAACCGAGCAGGTACACCTTCCGCGAAAATGTCCGCTTGAGCCGCGAGCAGAGTTCCTCGCCGAGGTAGTCCTCGATTGGCGGTACGGCGTCCGAGAACGATACAAAGATCACGCGGCTGAACACCGCAACCCGCAGCGCGGGCAGGCCGTGGCAGGCGGGATCGAAGTCCGGGGGATAGCCGCCGGCACCGTCGATTCCGCGCCGGTAGGGCACGCCGGTCAGCTTGCCATCGAGATCGTAGGTCCACTGGTGATAGATGCAGGCATGCGAGTTCGCATTGCCGCGGCGTTCGCGGCGGACGATCGCACCGCGGTGCGCGCAACGGTTTACGAGCGCCGTGACCGCGCCCTGCTCGTTGCGCGAGACGATGACCGGGACGGTGCCGATATAGGTGGTGATGTAGTCACCGGGATTGGGCAGTTCGCATTCCAGTCCGGCGTAGATCCAGACCGGGCCACGAAAGATGCGTTCCTGTTCCAGCTGGAAGAGCTCCGGATCGGTGTAGACGCGGTAGGGGACCGACGATACATCGCCTGAGGCCCAGTTGATCTGCTTCATTCCATTCTCCGTG
>CANIEV010000158.1 GCA_947466535.1 Betaproteobacteria bacterium | reverse complement strand
CTGCTCGGGCCGATGATCGGCGGCGCTCTGCAACAGATGTTTGACTGGCGCTCGGTGTATGTGTTCCTCGGCGCGGGCGCCGGAGTGCTCACCGCCGCCTATGCGTGGCTGCTCCCGGAATCGAACCCGCATATCGGCTCGAAGAATTTCCGCCTCGGCAAGCTGCCCGGGCAGATCCGCTCGATGGTCACCAGCCGAAAATTCCTCGGCAACACCTTCTGCGTCTGCGGAACGTCCGCGGCGGTGCTCTCGTTCCTGTCGGCCGCGCCGTTCGTGATGATCAGCCAGCTCGGCTATTCGCCGCAGCGATTCGGGATACTCCTTGGCCTGTGCACCGCGGGCTACGTGATCGGCACCTTCGCGGGCGGTCGGCTGATGAATCGCCACGGCGCGATGCGGCTGATGAACATCGGCACGATCGTCGCGGCGCTCTCGGGCGTCACGATGCTTGCGCTCGCACTCGCGGGGGTGACGTCCGCGCCAGCGATCCTGCTTCCCTATTTTGTATTCCTGCTTGGCAACGGCTTCGTTCAGCCCGCGGCAATGGCAGGCGCGATCTCGCCCTTCCCCAAGCTCGCGGGCACGGCCTCGGCGGTGATGGGGCTTTTCATGCAGGCGTCCGGCGCGACCGCAGGCTATCTTGTCGTGCGCATGCATGACGGCAGCGCGGTGCCGATGTCGATCGCGATTGCAGTGGCATCGCTTGCGATGCTTGCGAGCTATCGCCTGCTGCTCAGGCCTGCGACACGCGCCTGATCAGGTGAGCGCGACTTTCGTGCCGCGCCCTGCATCCCGCGCGCGACGGTAGATTTCCCAGGCAAGCGTCATGTCGACACTTGCCACTCCGGTGGGAATGGCGATGGCGCGTTCATGCGGCGACACACGTCCGGGCGCTCGACCGGCGACGACATCCTCGAGCCGCACATGCCGCGACTCGGGCAGATTAAGTGCCGGACGGTCGCGCGCGGCAGCGCGCACGAACGCGGCATAACCGTCGGTGATGACGCGGTCGGCGCGCTCGAAGGTCGCCACATCCCAGCAACCCGCGACATCGAGTGGTATTACGAGCGTCCCCGCCGACCACCACGACTCCAGTGCCTGCGGCATGGCGGTCTTCTGTATCGAGGACACGACAATGTCCATGCCGCGCACCGCGTCTTCGTTTGAGTCGACAGGAACCAGGTTCCACGGGCCTTCTGCAGACATCTCGCGACAGAACCGCTCACGCGACTCTTTGCTGCGCGACGCGACACGGATCTCGCGCAGCGCGGGTAGCGCTTCCGAGAGCATCCGAAGCGACCATTTCCCGAGACCGCCACAGCCGACGAGCCCGAGACGTACCGCGCCGTCTGCCGCGAGATGTCGCGCCGCCACCGCAGCGCATGCCGCTGTGCGCGCATAGGTGATCCACATCCCCTCGAGGATCGCGAGCGGCATTCCGTTGTCGGGGTCGTTGAGGACGATGATGCCGCTGGAATCGGGAACGCCGAGGCCGGCAGCGCCGTTGCCCGGAAAATAGCTGATCCACTTCATGCCGAGCGCCCGTTCGGGCGCAATCCACGCGGGCATCGCGTGGCAGAAGCTGCCCGGCGATGTCTCGGGATGCACACCTATCTTGGTGGGGATCTGCGAGGCACCTTCATCGGCACAGGCACGGTAGGTACGCTCGATGATCCCGATCATTTCGGCGCGCGAGGGTGCCGAGGCGACGATGTCCTGCTCGGACAGGACGCTGACTTCGATCCGCTTCGCCATACGACGTCAGCCTCGCGACGTCGCGACGGCCTTCACCGGCGTGAGCCAGTGGCTGAATTCGGGCGTGTTGCCGTGCACCGTATCGAAAAATAGCTTCTGCATCGCCTTGGTCACCGGACCGGGTTTGCCGTCGCCTATCGGCCGGTCGTCGACCTCGACCACCGGCGTCACCTCCGCGCCGGTGCCAACAAAGAACATCTCGTCTGCCACATACACCGTGTCGCGGGAGAAGAATTCTTCGCGCACGACAAGGCCGCGATGACGCGCAAGCCGGATGATCGAGTCGCGCGTGATGCCCTCGAGGATGTAGGTGAGCGGTGGCGTGATCAGCTCTCCGTCGCGCACGATGAACACATTCTCCACCGAACCTTCGGCGACATGCCCCTGCGGGTCGAGCAGCAGCGCCTCGTCGTAGCCCTGGCGAAGCGCGTCGACACGGGTCATCTGGAACAGCATGTAATTGCCGCCCGCCTTGGCCTTGGTCATGTTGGCGTTGATGTGATGACGCGTAAAGGACGAGGTCTTCACCCGCGTGCCATTTTCGATCTTCCCCGCTCCAAGGTATTCGCCCCAGAACCAGACGGCGACGCCGACATTCACCTTGCAATTGCGGTGATCCAGGTCCATGCCGCCCTCACCGATATAGGCGACCGGACGGATGTAGCACTCCTCGTAGCCGTTGGCGGCGATCGTCTCGCAGCAGGCGTCGCTCACCTGCTGTGGCATGAACGGCATGTCGAGGCCGATGATCTTGGCCGAATTGAACAGGCGCTTGATATGCGCATCCAGCCGGAACACCGCCGGACCGGTGGCGGTCTTGTAGGCACGGATGCCTTCGAATACCGAAAATCCGTACTGGAAACTGTTGCTGACGAAGTGCAGCGTCGAATCTTTCCAGTCGACCTGCTTCCCGTCCATCCAGATGCTTTTACCCTGTTCCATATTCCAATCCAATCCGTATTTGTTTTACAGGCTGCCATTCAACAGACAGATGGTTATATGCAAGCGTCATCGGTTTTGCAACCGCTTTTTTATGCATGCGACACGGATAGCACCTATCATCAGCGGCCCTCAGGCAAGGAACCGACATGACGCCCGGCGAAGGCATGATCATCGCGCTCGAAGCGTCCACGCCTGGCGCCGCGATTCGTACAAGCACGTGGCTGCAACCCGCGATCGGCTTCATTCATATCCTCGGATTCACCCTGCTCGCCGGATCAGCCGCGATGTTTGACCTGCGCCTGCTGGGATTGTCCAGGCAGATTCCAGCGAGCGCACTTGCCCGTCACCTGCTGCCATGGAGTTTCGGCAGTCTTCTGTTGGTCGTGCCAAGCGGTCTTGCGATGTTCCTCGCGCATGCGGGGGAACTCGTATCGAGCACGGCCTTCGTCATCAAGATGAGCCTGTTGATGGCGGCCGGCCTGAACGCCGCCGCGTTTCATGCCGGCGTGTTCCAGTCCGTTAAACAGTGGGACATTGGTCAGCGAGCGCCAACCGCCGCGCGGCTTCACGCCGCCGCGTCGCTGGTTATCTGGATATCGGTGATCGGCTGCGGGCGACTGCTGGCTACGCGCTGAACTCGCAGCCGCGCATTGACTCAGGCGTGCGCGCGGATGAATTTTCCGATGCGCGGGCAAATGTCCTCGCGCCAGCGGCGGCCGGAGAAAATTCCGTAGTGACCCACCTTCGGCACATGGTAATGATCGCGCTTTTTCTCCGGAATCCCGGTGCAGAGCGTGTGCGCCGCCTGCGTCTGTCCGTTGCCCGAGATATCGTCGAGCTCGCCTTCGATCGTCAGCAGGGCAGTCGTACGGATATCCTGCGGCCGAACGAGCTGCTCACTGACGAACATCCGCCCCTTGGGCAACTGGAATTCCTGGAACACCCGACGGATCGTGTCGAGGTAATACTCGGCGGGCATGTCCAGCACCGCGTTGTATTCGTCATAGAACTTGCGGTGCGAGGCCGCCGAGTCGTCGTCACCCTCGAGCAGGTGGTTGTAGAAATCCCAGTGCGCATCCACATGACGCCTCGGGTTCATCGCAACGAATCCCATGTGCTGGAGAAAGCCGGGATAGACACGGCGCATGTAACCGGGATACTTCACCGGCACCTTGTAGATCAGATTGCGCTCGAACCAGGAGAACGGCTTGCCCATCGCCAGATCGTTCACCGACGTCGGACTGCGGCGCGCATCGATCGGGCCGCCCATCATGATCATGGATTTCGGCGCGACCGCGTCGCCCTCTGTCGCCATAAGCGACACCGCGGCCAGGACCGGTACCGTCGGCTGACAGACCGAGATCACATGCATGTCTGGACCGAGGAAACGGATGAACTCACGCACGTAATCGACGTAGTCATCGAAATTGAACGCCCCCTCGGCCAGCGGCACCATGCGGGCGTCGGTCCAGTCCGTGATGTAGACGTCGTGGTCGGGCAGCAGCGCTCGAACCGTGTCGCGCAGCAGCGTGGCGAAATGCCCTGACAGCGGCGCGACGAGCAGAACCTTCGGGTCTTTCCCGGGTTTGATCCCCACGCGCTCGAAATGCAGCAGTCGGCAGAAAGGCTTGTTGAGTGCAACGCTTTCCGCGATCTGCACCGGTTTGCCGCCAATGACCGTCTCGGTCAGGCCGAATTCCGGTTTCTCGTAGCGCTGCGTGACGCGAAAGAACAGTTCGGCACCGGCCGCCACCCGTTCCATGCCCGGTACGTATGACCAGGGGCTGAAAGGATGGGACAGCAGATCGACGCTCGCCTTGGCCAGCGCGTTCCACGGCGCGATCGCCGCGTGTTGCATTTCGTGCAGCGTGTACAGCATTTCGGCAATTTCCTAAAGTAGTTCTACTTTAACATCAAGTAATTACCTGTCGATCGATGCACCAGACTGGATTCCGGGCACATATTACGAGATACTGATGCAGTTACTTTGATGACATATTTATCGGCAAATCTTGTAACCTTCTTCAGGTACAAACGCAGTGTCTCATGCGCTGTGCCGGTGCACTCGATGGGAAACAAGGCTATTTTGCCTGCAGTTCTGCCGCTTTTACGGCCGGGCTAACGGATCGGCGACCCGCTACACATGCCAAAAATCCTTGTAATCGAAGACGACGCCACGTTGCGAGGTGTGCTGCGGATGCACCTGAACGCCAGCGGCTTCACCGTACGGGTGGCGGCGGACGCGACCGAGGCAATCAAGACGATTCTCGAGGATTTGCCCGACCTGATCCTGTCTGACGTCAACATGCCTTACCTAGACGGACTCGAACTGCTCCAGGCGCTGAAGGGTGACGAACTCACGGCCAAGGTACCGGTGGTGCTTCTGACCGGCAGGAACGACGACGAGACCTACATACGCGCGACCCAGCTTGGTGCGGCAGGCTATGTCACCAAACCGGTGAAGCTCGACGAGCTGCTGGGTGCCCTCAAACGCGCGCTACCGGCCGCACTCAAGCCCTGACCCGCAGGCCGGGGGGAATGCCTCCGTCAATCCGGCTGCTGCGAGGCGTAGTGATCGGCGATTTCGCCGCCGGTCGCAAGCCACACCCCGGAATGCCGACAGATGTATTCGAGTGCACGGTCCAGCGCACCGATCCGGTAGGGCATGCCAATGATGTACGGATGAAGCGCGATCGCCATCACGCGCCCTGATTGCTCGCCTTCGCGATAGAGCACGTCAAACTGCCGGCAGATCATCTCGGTGAAATCGGCCGGCATCCGGTTCTTGTTCTCGAATACAGGCTTGTCGTTGATGTCATAGCTGTACGGAACCGACAGGAGGCGCTTGCCTCCACCCAGATCCATCGCATAGGGCTGGTCGTCGTTGGTCCAGTCGCACACATACTGGCAGCCCTCTTCGGCGAGGATATCGAGCGACTCCCAGGTTTCCTGCAGACCCGAACTCAGCCAGCCACGGGGTCGCGTACCCGATGCCCGCTCGATGGTGGCAAAGGTATTGCGGATGATCCTGCGTTCTTCTTCCGGCGCGACCTCGTTCAATCGTTTCGTGTTGGTCTCGTTGTGCCCCATCAATTCCCACTTGCGCGCAACGCACTCCTCGATGATGAACGGGTGCTGGACGCACAGCTCGCTGTTGAGCGCGACGGTGCCACGTACTGAATAGCGGTCCATCACCTCCATCAGCCGGAACAGGCCGACGCGATTGCCGTAATCGCGCACCGACCAGCCGGGCACATCCGGCGGCTTTGCCCCTGAACCGCCGGAACCCGCGGGAATCTTCTCCTCGAGCGAGAAAAACTCGATGTTCGGAATCAGCCAGAGAGCAAGGCGCGCGCCTTCGGGCCACGCAAGGCGCGGACGCTTGACGATCGGCGAATAGGGAAACGGGCCGTAGGGCGAGGGCTTCACGTAGCCTCCTTGCTTCCTGCAGGTTTCGCCAGATGCGCCTCGACGTCATCGATACCCATCACATCGGCATACTTGTGATGCATATCGAACAGGTTGACCTTGTGCGACAGCGGACTACGGTCGAAACAGCACTCCTCCACGACGGTCACGTGATAGCCGTGCGAATAGCCCTCGACCACCGAGGCGCGCACGCACCCCGAGGTGCTTTCGCCGCAGACGATCAGGCTCTGTATTCCGAGTTGCGTGAGGTGCGCGGTGAGCGGCGTCCCGAAAAACGCACTCGCGCGCATCTTGGTGATGACCACATCGCCCGGCTGCGGCGCAAATTCAGGCCGTATGGCGTACACCACCGGATCGACCGGAATGCCACGTCGCTTGGTGGCGACGACCGAGGCGGGGCTGGATTCCGGGCGGGTATCGGAGGTGGAATAAAAAACAGGTATCCCAGCCGCGCGCGCGGCACCGAACAACCGCTGCGTCGGCGCAATCGCGTTCCATGCGTTCTCGCCGCAGGAACTCGGATAGGTCTTCGAGACCTCCGACACCGGATGCGGCCCTCCCTGGTAGGCGAGCTCGTACAGGTCGATCGCGAGCAACGCAGGGCGCGGGCCGACAAACACCTCTCTTGCATAGTGCGAGTACAAGGTCAGAATGTCCTCCGGCACGACATCTCGCCAGCAATGGTCCTCGAATCGTTCCTTCATTTCAGCTCCTGTCGCCGCTACGCCGTCTCAAACGTGGACGCTTCCGCCGTCGACATTCACCGTCTGCCCGGTCATGAAGCGACTTCCTTCGGATGCAAGAAACAGCACCGCTGGTACCAGGTCCTCGGGCACTTCCTTGCGCGGAATGCACTGCATCGGAATCACCTTGTCGGGAACCGCCGCCGGATTCGGCACCTCCGTGTGTGTCAGACCCGGCATGATCGTGTTCACCGTGATGCCGTCCTTTCCGAGTTCGCGCGCCAACGCGCGCGTCATTCCGATGATCGCGGCCTTGGAGGTCACATAGTGCAGGTAGCCCTGCAGCCCCATCATTACCGTGGTGGACGAGGTGTTGATGATCCTGCCCCACTGTGCCTTGCGCATCGTCGCCACCGCCGCCCGGGAACAGAGAAAGGCGCTGGTGACATTGATCCGGAGAAAACGGTCCCATTCCTCCAGCGGAATCTGGTCGAACGGCCGCTTGATTTCGTCCGTCGCGGGCGGCACATTCTTGGCGTACAGGCCGGCGTTGTTGATCAGCACGTCCAGCCGGCCGAATTCCGCCAGGGTCTTCGCGACCATTGCATCGACCGAGGGTGCGGACGTAACGTCCGTTTCAACCGCAAGCGCTCTGCCGCCGGCCGCTTCGATGTCGCGCACCGTGTCCGCCGCGGCGCGCAGATTGATGTCGGCAACAACAGGTATCGCCCCCGACGCGGCGAATGCGAGCGCGTAGGCGCGTCCGATGCCCTGCCCGCCACCGGTAATCACGACAACTCTCCCCACAAGATCCTCGTACACGGGTTTCATGTCTTTTCCCTCTATTTGAGCGCGCGCGGCAGCCAGGTGATGGTGTCGGGCCAGACGGTAAACAGCGCGATGCCGGCGATGCTCACCCCGACGAACAGCCACGCCCCCCGGTAGATGACCGAGAGCGTCACGTTCGGCACTGCCGCCTTGAGCGCGAAGATGAAATACCCGAACGGCGGCATGATGGACGCAACCACCATCGTGATCAGGAACTGCATGTAGAACCAGACCGGGTCGAACGGCACCGACTTGATCACCGGCTCGAAGATCGGGATCAACACCAGCATCAGAGCGATCTGGTCGACGAACATGCACAGGATGAAGGGCACAACCATCATGAGGATGAAGATGACAAGCGGGCTCTGGTTGAGCGAACCGGCCAGTTTGCCCAGTTCCTGTATCGCCCCGGTATAGGCGAGGATCTGCCCGAACAGCACCGCGGTGGCCATGATGATCAGGATCACCGCCGAGAGCACTGCGGATTCACCCGCCGCATCGAAAAAGCTCTTCCAGGTGAAGGCCTTCCGGTACACGCCTTCGAGGATGGAGGTGAGCACGCCCAGCGCCGCCGCTTCCGAGGGCGTGGCGAAGTCGAACATGATCAGGCCGATCGACACAAAGATGATGATGCTGAAGGGGACCAGTTCCATTACCGCGCGCAGTTTCTCGCGGCCGGTGCGCTCGACATACACCTCCTCGGGCGCAAGACTCGGGTCGCGCCACACCGCCCATGCCACGGCGCCGACGTAGAAAATCGTCAGGATGATTCCCGGGATGATCCCCGCGAGCAGCAGGTCGGCAATCGACACATCCGCGAGCGTCCCGATGATGATCGCGACCACCGAGGGAGGGATGATCGGCGCGAGCATGGCCCCCGCCATGATCGTGCCCGAAGTAAGAGCCGGATCGTAGCCACGCTTGAGCATCGAGCCCATCACCGAACGCCCGAGCATCGCCGCCACTGCAATGCCGGAGCCCGCGGGTGCCCCGACGATCGCCGACAGGGCCAGCGTCATGTGGTACTGCCTGCCGCGCAGGCGGCCGATCAGCTTGTCGATCGCGTTGAACAACACGTCGATCGAACCCGAGCGCATCAGCACCTCGCCCATCATCACGAACAGCGGAACGGACGTAAGTGCTTCGGTCGCACCGGTGGTGTACAGGCTGTTGACGAACATCCCGTAGCCGGTCGAGCCGAACAGGATCAGCACTGTGCCGCCGACAATCAGGATGAAGCACAGGAATATCGGCAGGCCCGCCATGAAGAACAGGATCTTCAGGGTGAGCGTGACCGTGAGAATCTCCCACCAGTTCACTGTTCACCTCCCTGGCCAACCACCGCGCTGATGAATTTCATCCGCGGCCGGATCGGTCCGCGTTCGAAAATCATGCGCAGGTACCAGATCGCCATGCTGGCGAACCCGTAGGTAATCCAGATCGACAGCCACCACTTCGGTATCGGAATGTTCCCTGAGGTCTCGATCATGTTGACGTACTGACGCACGTTCTCGCCAAAGCTCACGTACGCAACCAGTCCGCACAGGACCATGCCGATGGTATTGAGCACCCGGTCGACCATCGCCGCCTGGCGCGGAAACAGGTCCACCACCAGCGTGACCGCAATATGGTTCATGCTGCGCGTCGCATGCGGGAGCGACAGGAACAGCATCATGAGCATCAGGTTCGCCACCGTTTCGGTGGACCAGCGGGTGGGCGAGTTGAAGAAATAGCGCAGAACCACTTCCATCGAGTAGATGGCACCCATCAGGGTGATGGCGACCGCTGCAAGCACATAGCTG
>CANIEV010000157.1 GCA_947466535.1 Betaproteobacteria bacterium | reverse complement strand
GCACGGTGCGCAACCAGATCGCACACAAGTGGGAGCGCTTCCCTGCGACGCTGCTCAAGGGCAAGACGGCTGCGATTTTCGGCGTGGGGATCATCGCGGAAGAACTTGCGCTCAAGTGCAAGGCCTTCGGCATGCGGGTGGTGGGCGTCAGCTCGACGCGCAACGATGTGCCGGGATTCGACCGCATGGTCCCGCGCGAACAACTCACGGACGCCGTGCGCGAGGCTGATTACTTCATTCTCCTCACACCGTATTCCCCGGCGACCCACGGCAGCGTGAACGCGAAGGTTATCGCCGCGATGAAGCCGACCGCGTTCCTGGTGAACCTTGCACGTGGCGGCGTGGTGGACGAGGACGCGATGATCGATGCTTTGCAAAACAAGCGAATTGCCGGCGCGGCGCTGGATGTTTTCAGCACCGAGCCCCTGCCGAAGGAGAGTCCGCTCTGGGACATGGAGAACGTACTCATCACCACGCACCAGGGCGGCTTCAATGACGAATACGCCGACGCGGCGCTGCCGATCGTTGAACACAACCTGCAAAAATTTCTCTCCGGCGACATCGCCGGCATGACCAACCTCGTCAGGCGCTGACCTCTCCTCCGACCGGAACACAGGAAACAGACATGGCAGAAGCGAACGAACGCATCAACGCGCCGATTTCCACCACAGAACTTGAACGGCGCTGGGCGGCGGTCCGTGCCGCGATGGACGAACGGAAGATCGACGTCCTGCTGATGCAGGCAAACAACGATTTCATGGGCGGCTACGTCAAGTACTTCACCGACCTGCCGGCGACCAACGGCTATCCGGTCACGGTGGTGTTTCCCCGCGATGACCGGATGACGGTGGTGGGCCAGGGGCCGAGTGGCGTGGCGCGTATTTTGCCGCCGGAGGGTGACGGCTTGCGTCGGGGCGTGGCCCGCTTTCTCGGCACGCCGAGTTATGCGTCGGTGCACTACACCGCGGGCTATGACGCCGAACTCGCGCAGACCGCGCTCGAAGGCTATAACGGTGCCGCGATCGGCCTGCTCGGTACCGCCGCAATCTCGTACGCGCTGATCGACACGCTCAAGCGCGGCAAGCTCGGACGGGCGAACTTCATCGACGCCTCGGATGCGGTGGATGTGATCAAGTCGGTGAAAAGCGAGGAGGAGATTTCCTTCATGCGGCGCGCGGCGCTGATGCAGGACGCCGCGATGGAGGCGGTGTTCGCCGGCATCCGGCCTGGGATGCGCGACATCGAGGCGGCGGCGATCGCAGAGCGGGTGGGCCACAGCCACGGAAGCGAGCAGGGCCTGTTCCTCTGTGCCTCGGGCCCGGTGGGCAGCGTTCCGGTGTTCGGCAATCGGCATCTGCAGAACCGCGTCATTTGCGAGGGTGACCAGTTTACCCTGCTGATCGAGAACAGCGGCGCCGGCGGTTTCTACACCGAGCTTGGCCGGACCTGCGTGCTGGGAAAGGCTTCGCAGGAGATGAAGGACGAGTTCGATTTCGTCATCCAGGCGCAGAAGTTCACCGCAAGCCTGCTCAAGCCCGGCGCCGTACCGAAGGATATTTTTGCCGCGTACAACCAGTACATGCGCGAGAACGGCAGGCCGGAGGAAAAGCGCGTGCATTGCCACGGCCAGGGTTACGACATGGTGGAACGCCCGCTGATTCGCGGTGACGAAACCATGGCAATCGCAAGCAATATGGTTCTCTCGGCGCACCCGACCTACGTTACCGAGCGCACCTACAGCTGGGCCTGCGACAACTTCCTTGTCGGCGAAACCGGGGTCACTGAACGGCTGCACCGGTTTGCGCAGAAGATCTTCGAACTCGGCTGAGGGTGTTCAGGGGGGTTGTTGACGCGTTCCATATGAGGCGCGGACAGCGGCCGCGAGCGCGAACGAGCACGACGGGATGACCGCGATATACGTCCTGCGGCGCGCATGTGGGTGACAGGCGGAGCATTCTTGGGAATATCTGAACAAGGGGGCATCGCCCCTTGTATATCCCCCACTCCAGAGGGGGGCTCTGTTCGATTCGTTGCACAATTGGGACTTGATCAGCGCTTCCCTTGTTAATATTCACAGAGGAACCGGAGAGAGGGAGCTGTAGATGATTCGTTACGGACGGCTTGGCCATGTGGCGCTGAATGTCAGCGATGTCGCGCGGTCCACGGAGTTTTACCGCGAGCACCTTGGTCTTGCCGATGCCGGCGACGGGCCGGACGGTTCCAGGTTTTTTCGTTGCAGCACCTCGCATCACGATGTTTCCCTGCACAAGGGCGAGCCTGGTCTCAAGCGCATCGGGTTCGAGATGGAGACCGACGGCGAAGTCGACCGCCTGTATCACCTGCTAAAGGGGCAGTCGCTTCCGGTGCAAATGGTTCCGAAGGAGCAGTGCGCTGCGTCGCATATCGGGCATGCGATCCGGTTTGCGGACCCCACGACCGGTGCAAGCTTCGAGTTCTACGACCGGATGCGCGAGGTGGCCGAGCCGTTCGTGCCGACGGTGGCGAAGATCCAGCGGCTCGGGCATGTCATTCTCAAGACTGCGCAATACGACAACAGCGTGAAGCTGTTTACCGAAACACTGAACTTCCAGGCATCGGATATCGTCGACGGCCTGATCACCTTCATGCGCTGTTTTCCCAACCCGTTTCATCACAGTTTCGGGGTCGCGCGCGCGCCGAATGCGGGGCTGCACCATGTGAATTTCATGGTGAGCGAGGTGGACGACATCGGCCGCGCGATCTGGCGTTTCCAGAAAGCGAATATTCCGGTGGTGTTCGGGCCGGGACGGCACCCGCCCTCGGGCAGCATGTTCTTCTATTTTCTTGACCCGGACGGCCTCACGCTCGAGTACAGCTTCGGCATGGAGGAATTCCCGGAAACAGGCGCCCGCCGCCCGCGAGTGCTCGAGCCGGTGCCGGAATCGATCGACTACTGGGGCTCTATCCCGGACAAGCGCAAGAACGCGGTGGGGAAGATCGAGGTCGCGTAGCCCCCGGGCTACGCGACCGTTTCGAGCTGCCCGATCATGCGGGCAGCACCTTGGCGGCTTGCAGGGCGCGCAACTGGTCGGTGAACATCTGCTCGGTGTCCACGCAATCGTGAAAACCCGCCTTGCGGATCTTCACCGTGCTCATCAGCGTGGGGTTCGAGGGACGGCCATAACGCATCGCGAAATCAGCGAAATCCCAGGACGGGACGAGCTCCTTGTATCCGTGTGGTTTCAGGCCGTGCTTCTGCACGATGCGCTCCCAAACCGGCGCCTTGTCGAGCATCACCTGGCCGAGCTGGATCGAATGCGGCAGCGCGTGCGGCATGTTGAAGATCTCGGCGAACATCGGCCAGATGTAAGGCCACTGGAAATGATCGCCGTTGGCAACATTGAATATCTGGTTGCGAGCGGTCTCGGCAGTGGCCGCCCAGGCCACCGATTTTGCGACGATCTCCGCATCGCAGACTTCGTAGATCGCCGGTTCGCCGCCGGGAAAGCGCAGCGGGATGCCGAGTTCGCGACTGATCGCGCAAAACACGCCGATCGACATGGTCATGTTGAGGGGCGTGCCGACTCCCGCGCTGCAGACCGCGGGCGGGCGGATTACCGTCCATGCCCAGCGCGCATTCTTTTGCCGCTCGCGCAGCCAGTCTTCCTGGTTGTAGTAGAAGTTTGGCGGCATGAAGCGGCCGTGCGACTCCTTGGCCGGCATCATCCTGGAGTTGCCCAGGTGCACGCCGTAGGCTTTCGCGCCCTGCATCAGGGTGATGTGTTCGAGCTCGGGGGAGCTTTTTTCCACCGCCTGCACCAGATTCACGACCATGGCGAGGTTGGTCCTGATCTGGTCGTCCTCGGCCCAGCCTTTGACGATCTGCGGCATTTCGTGCAGCGCGGAATACACGACATGGGTGAATGCTCCAAGCTCGGCAATGCGCTCCTCGCATTGCTTTGGGTCAGTCAGATCCACCGAGGCGAACGTCGCGCCTGATTCGAAATTCGGCTTGCGCCGCGACAGCGCGACGACGTCCCATCCGATCTTCGACATGTACTGCGCGGTGGCGCCGCCGACCATGCCGGTTCCGCCTGCAATCAACACTCTTTGTTTTTTTGCCATTGTCTTGCTCCTCCAATCCGGTTTCGCGCAACGCTCAGTGCTGGAAAAACAGCCTCACGCCGAAGAGGGATATCGACGGAATGTAGGTGATGAGCGTAAGCGCAACGAGATACAGCGAAAGAAACGGCCACAGTCCGCGCAGGATTGTCGCGATCGGGAACTTGAGCACCGCCTGCGCGACGAAGATGTTCAGGCCAAAGGGCGGGGTGAACATGCCGATCGCGAGATTCACCGTGACGATGATGCCGAAATGCACCGTGTCGATGCCTGCGGCCTTGACGATCGGCACCAGCAACGGAGTCAGCATCACGATCGCGGAAAGCGGATCGACGAAGCAACCTACGATCAGCAGCAGCACATTGATCATCGCGAGGATTCCGATCTGACCGAAGTGCATGGACTCCAGCCAGGCGACGATCGCGGTTGGCACCTGGTTGACGGTGAGCAGCCAGGAAAAAACGTTTGCACATGCGACGATGATGAATATCTGTGCGGTCACCCGGACCGTGGTTCCGGCGCACGCGTAGATTCCCGACCAGCCGATGTCGCGGTACACCAGCAGGGTGACGAACATCGAGTACACGCAGGCCACTGCCGCTGCTTCGGTCGGCGAGAAGACCCCGCCATAGATGCCGCCCAGAATGATGAAGGGGGCGCCCAGCGCCCAGACGCCCGCACCCATCGCCTTCATGAAGGCGCGCGCGCTGAAGGGCTCGCCGGTGTCGATTCCGCGATGCCTTGCGTAGAACATCACGTACAGGATCAGCAGTCCGGCGATCAGCAGGCCGGGCCCGATGCCGGCGGCATACAGTTTGGGCACCGACTCCTGCGCCGATGCGCCGTAGATGATCATCGGGATGCTCGGCGGAATGATGATGTCGATCGCGCCCACCGCGGTGATCAATCCGGCGCTGAAGGTCTCGGGGTAGCGCTGCTTTCGCAGGCCGGGAAGCACGATCTGCCCGATGGTTGCCACGGTCGCGGAACTCGCCCCGGAGATCGCGCCGAAAATCGCGCAGGTGCCGACGGTGGTGACCGCGATGTTGCCCGGCACCGGGCTCACGCCGGTCTGCACCACCTGCATGAGTCGCCGCGCGACGCTGCCGCGGCCCATGACTTCGCCCGCGTAAAGAAAGAAGGGGACGGCGAGCAACGCGAACGCGTCGATGGCGGCGACCATGTTCTGGTGCAAGGCGGCCAGCGGCAGGTTCATGAAAAAGACCAGCGCCACGCTGATTGCGCTGAGCAGCACCACGAAAATCGGAAAACCGCAGAGCAGCAGCACGACCGGCACCACGCCGAGGGCGAAACTCACGGCCGGCCGCCCCTGAAGAGGTGGCGCACGCCGATCACCGCGATCAGGCCGAATCCGACCACCACCGCGCTGTGCGGCACCCACATTGGAATGCCGCCCAGCGGACTGACCGAGCCCGACATCTGACCGGTGTAGCGCCACGACTGGACCGCGACGAACCCCGACAGGACGATGAGGAGCAGCAGTTCCGCGAATCGAAGCAGGCTTGCGACAGGTGCGGGTGCGCGGACCAGCAGGGCGTCCATGCGCAGGTGTTCACCCCGCCAGGCGACGACACCCGCTCCCAGAAACGCGATCCAGATCATGACGTCGATCTGCAATTCATCGGCGACGAGGATGGAGTGGCCGAAGACGTAGCGGCCGATCACATTGATGAAATTCAGTGCGATCGCGGCGAGCAGCGCAAGCGAGAGCAGGCCCTCGATCGCCCGGATCAGGCGGTCCAGCACTTTGTCGACCACGGCGATGCTCACGCGCTGCTCCTTCTGTCCTCGTCGTGGAGCCGAACTGTACCGTGCGCCATTCAGCCGCGTCCAGTGACCAGCCGCGCAAGCGCGTCCGCATCATCGGGCAGTCGGTCGCCGCGCCACGCGACATGCAGGTCCGGACGGATCAGAAGGAGTCTTTTTTCGTAGATACGGCGCAGATGCGCTTCGGGCATTCGCGCAAGCTGCATCGGCGCGCCGATGCGCTTCATCGCGGCCTCGATGCTCGCGGTGTCGCCATCCGGTTCGAGAGCAAGCAGGGTGTAGTCGTTGCCCAGACCTTCGTGCACGGGCGAGCCGTCCTCGCGCCAGACGTGCGGCAGGCGCACGCCGGGAGTGGCGTTCGGAAGGTAATTGCAGGTCGTCGATTCGACCGGCGATTCTTCGGCCGCGATCACCGGCGATTTCGAGTAGCGGTAGCCTAGTTCGATGCCGTGCATCTCGTGGCTCATCGGCTGGCCCTCGGCGGCGAGCGCCGAGACTTCCCTGCGATTTGCCTCGCCTTCGGCGGAGTCGTCGCGGATGCAGGGGCGCACCGCGGCGCGCCAGCGGCCCACGCCCTGGGCGGCGGCGCCGGAGGCGTCTCGATTGCGCAATCCGATTTCGCGACGCTCCGCGTCATACGAGTCGAGCAGGGCAGGGCCTGCCCAACCGTGTACCGTTCCGGCGAGTTTCCACGCGAGGTCGATCGCATCACCGATGCCGGTGTTCATGCCAAGGCCGCCTTGCGGGATGACAAGGTGCGCGGCGTCTCCCGCGATGAGCGCGCGGCCGCCCCGGTAGCGTTCCGCCACCAGCAGGTGGTGCCGCCAGTCGGCCTCGCTCAGCACCTCGATGTCGATGTCCAGGTCGATCATCTGGCGCAACCGGGTGACCGCATCCTGCCCCGGCTGCCAGTCCTGGAAATTCACCATGAAGTGGCGCAGATCGTCCTGGACCACGATAGCGCCTTCGGCGAAGTAGTAATGCCGTCCGCGTCCGGTAGGAATCTTCGCGAACAACTGCTCGGAGCGGAAAAACACCTGATGGATCAGTTTGATCCGGCCGCGCCCCTGCAATTCGATGCCAAGCTGCTTGCGCACGGTGCTTACGCCACCGTCGCAACCGACGAGGTAGCGTCCGCGTACCGTCTCCGCGGCACCGTTTATCGAGACGCTCACGCCTTCGTCATCCTGCGTGAAAGCGCTGACTTCGGCGCCATAACGGACGTCGACACCGGCTTGCGCCGCTGCGTCGCGCAGGATCGGCTCCAGCGTGTATTGCGAAATGAGCTGTGCCGGCTCCAGTGGAAGCGTGCCGTCCCCGCATTGCGCGATGAGTTGCTTGGCTTCGGGCACCGACGGGTAGCTCAGGTGCAGCAGCGGCGGGCGCGAAAACGAGGCCATGATGAATATGTCCATCGGCATCGGCGTGAAAAGGCTCGCCTTCCGGATCGCTGCTTCCAGTCCGAGGCGGCGGAAGATTTCCATCGTCCGCGCGTTGCAGCGCTCCATCTTCGGCAGGCGGCGCGGCGTGGTGCTGCGCTCGAGCAACAGCGTGCGGACGCCGCGGCGTGCGAGATCCAACGCGAGCGTGGTCCCGACCGGACCGGCACCCGCGATGACGACGTCGGCGTGCTTCAGGACTTCATCCTCTGGATTTTGCCCGGATTAACGACACGGAGAAGAGCGTCGGCAATCGGGTATTGAACGGGAATGGCAGCGTTACGCTGCTCTTTTCTGATTTTCATTGTATTCGACAGAAAATATCT
The DNA here is from genome assembly GCA_947466535.1 of Betaproteobacteria bacterium. Classification (GTDB taxonomy): domain Bacteria; phylum Pseudomonadota; class Gammaproteobacteria; order Burkholderiales; family SG8-39; genus CAMBSA01. Next base: position 1,794 of record CANIEV010000157.1, on the reverse strand, counting down.
GGACAATCGCACAGCGCTCGCGAGCGATAGTTATGTTTTGCGCGATCGTGATCCGGTGATTCCAGAACCGAAGCAGTATGCCAATCGGTCAGTCGGAAATTGCCCAAATCACAAGGAGGAACACATGATGTTAGCACGCAGAATTGCCGTTCTCGCAGCATCCACATTCACGCTTGCTGCGGCACAGTTTGCCGGTGACGCGGTGGCGCAACAGCAGTTCACAATGAAATTGTCGACCGCCAGCCTGAACGACGTGAACCACGAGTTCATGAAGGCGCTGAAGACCGGCGTGGAATCCCGGTCGGGGGGCAAGATCAAGGTAGAGATCTATCCCGCGAGCCAGCTTGGCCCGATGGTGCGCACGATCGAAGGTGTTGCGGTCGGCACGGTCGAGATGGATTTCCCGCCGGTGTCTTTCCTTGTTGGTATGGACCGCCGCTATGTGGTCTTCGACGTGCCGGGCTTGTTCGACAGCATTGAGCACGGCCATCGCGCGCTCGCTGATCCGGATATCCGCAAGCGAGTCGCCACGCTTGGCGCTGCGCGCGGGGTGGAGTCGCTGTTTGTCGCGTTGAGCGGTCCGCTGATGATGCTGTCCCACAAGCCGGTTCATACGGTTGCGGATTTCAAGGGGCAGAAGATTCGTGTCCCGGGCGGAACGCCGCTGCAGATCGAGCCGCTGAAGAAACTCGGCGTATCGCCGGTGACGATGTCGCCTTCGGAAATGATGCCTGCGATGCAGAATCGCGCGATCGACGGCTTCTATACCGGGTTCCCGATTCTCACTGCGTTCAAGTACTACGACGTGGCCAAGGGCGCGACTCAATTGCCCGGTTCTTTTCTCATGCTGACCGCGCTGGTGAACCGTAACTTCATGAAGTCCCTTGGTACGGATCTGGAAGCCATGGTTCGTGAGGAGGCACGCAAGGCGGAACGGTTGTACACCACGTTTGGCGTTGAGGATGTCGCCCGCATCCGTGCCACCTGGGAGAAGAACGGCGGTCAGTTCATTCAGATGGCGCCGGCCGAAGCCAGGCGATACATCCAGGAAGTCACCTCCGCACTGCCACCGATACTCGCCGGCGAACCGCAACTCAAGGAAGACTACGACGCGTATCTTGCGGCGGCGAACAAGTACCGCAAGTAATCCCGCTTTGGCCACGGCACACGTCCGTGCCGGGGCTGCCGGTTTGCCTGCGCGGTTGCCGACCTGCGGCATCTACGCAACTCTGTGACACGAGGGGAGGGTGAATGACCTCTGTTTTGCTCAAGACATTGATTGCACTAGTGCTGTCTTGCGCGGCATCGGTCCCGGTTCTGGCGCAGACGTTTCCCACAAAGCCGATCCGGATCATCGTGGCCTTCGGGCCGGGCGGTGGCAACGAGTTGTATGCGCGGGTGGTAGGCGACAAGCTGCGCGAGCGGCTCGGCCAGCCGGTGCTGGTGGAAATCAAGCCGGGGGCGAACGGGAATATCGCAGCCGAGTTCGTGGCGAAAAGCCCGGCGGACGGCCATACGATGCTTGTCGCGCAAAGCGGGCTCACCATGCTGCCATGGATGGCGAAGTCGCTGCCCTTCGATGTGATCAGGAGCTTTTCTCCGGTCGGCATCGGCGCGACGGTGCCGATGATCGCGGTGGTGAACAACAACCTGCCGGTGAAGTCGATCGCCGATCTGATCGCCTATGCCAAGGCGAATCCGGGAAAGATTTCCTACGCCATTCCCGGCATCGGCTCGCCGCATCACATGGCAGTCGAAGTGCTGCAGAACCTGAGTGGAACGAAGATGGTGGCG
>CANIEV010000156.1 GCA_947466535.1 Betaproteobacteria bacterium | reverse complement strand
TCAACCTCGTCCGGCGCAACCGGCAACGCCACCAGCTCGGTGACGCCGGCTTCGCTTCGCGCCGACTCCTGCCCCGCGAACAGCGCGTTGAACATGCCAAGCGCCGGACGGCGTGACACGAGGGAATCCAGATCCACGGCATTCGCGACGGGCGGTTCGACATACACCCGAACATAGGGAATTCCGACATCGCCCAGCTCGCACCGCGACCCGGCTCGAGAAGAATGCGCCCGGGGCCACGACGCACGTTCTCCGCACCTATGACGAAAACCCTTGTCCCGGACAGGGTGATGGCACGCCGTGAGCCATCGTCACGCGGCGCCGCACGACGTGATGCAGGAAGGGATTGAAGACGGCCGCTGGAGTCGACGATGCCGGCGAGGTCGCGACTCGAATCCCTGCCTGACAACGTGGATCCGTTGAGGAACAACACGGTGCCGTTCGACTCGACCTGACCGGCGACCGAGGGACTGCTCCCCGGGATGCGATTCACGACCGAACTGGCAGAGGGCTGGATGAAGCGCACCGTTTCGCCGGGGGCGACGCTGAAATTGCGCCACTGAATGATGGCGTTGCCCGAAGGTGTGACGGTTAGCGTGTTTCCCGTCGTATTGAACGTTGCGGTGCCCTGAATGACTTCCGGCCCGGTCGGATTGCCGTAGGAAATCACCGGTGCCGCGAACATACCCAACACACATGCGAACCGCAGAATTTCCTGCCGAACTCCCGACTGAGCTTGCATCGCCGATCCTTCCAATGGAACGACCTGCCTATTTGGCAGCCACACTGCAGAACACTCCCGCCGCCATCGGCGCAAGATCAGACGAGACGGACCGACGCTTCTCCGTGTTGCCGGGACGCAATCTCCCCGATTCGAAACACTGCCTCACCCTGCGCCGCAAGCAAGGCCTGCGCGGCTTGCGCATCCACTGCAGAAACTGCGATCACCATTCCGATGCCGCAATTGAATACCCGGTGCATCTCGTCCTCGCCCACGCCGCCCTTCGCAGCGAGCCAGTCAAAAAGGGGCTGGCGAGGCCATGATCCGCGCCGCAGCAAGGCCATCGTGCCTTCCGGCAACACCCGCGGAATATTTTCGATAAGTCCGCCGCCCGTGATATGCGCGATGCCCTTCACCGGCACGTTGCGAATCAGGTCTAGCACCGGCTTGACGTAGATCCGCGTGGGCTCCATCAGAACCTCGCCGAAGGTCCGCCCGTGAAAATCGGAGCCGAAGTCGACGCCGGCGCGCTCCGCGATCTTTCGTATCAGGGAGTAACCGTTGGAGTGTGCGCCACTGGATGCAAGCCCGAGGAGGACATCGCCAGGCGCGATCGACCGCCCATCGATCACCGCGCTTTTCTCGACCACGCCAACCGCGAACCCGGCGAGGTCGTATTCACCCGCCGGATACATTCCCGGCATTTCGGCCGTCTCGCCGCCGATCAGTGCGCAGCCAGCGAGTTCACAACCCCGGGCGATGCCCTTGATCACATCGGTGGCAACCGGGACATCCAGCTTGCCGCATGCAAAATAGTCGAGAAAAAACAGGGGTTCCGCCCCCTGGACAAGAATGTCGTTGACGCTCATCGCCACGAGGTCCACGCCGACCGTGTCATGGCGCGCAAGCTGGAATGCCAGCCTGAGCTTTGTCCCGACACCGTCGGTACCCGACACCAGGACCGGCTCTCGGTAGCGCTTCGGAAGCTCCACCAGCCCACCGAAGCCCCCGATGCCCGCGAGCACCTCGGGGCGCAGGGTGCGCTTGGCAAAGGGTTTGATGGCCTCGACGAGGGAATCGCCTGCATCGATATCGACACCGGCGTCGCGATAAGTGATCGGAGTGGTCAAGAGCTGCGACAGTCGCTAGAGTTACGGGTTGGCATTCGAATAATATGCGCCATTAATGCGCGTTTGACTGTCAATTCTACTACCCGATTCACTGCAGCAGCAGCCCCGGAACCGCCCTCGAACCGCCAACCAATGCCGAATCCACAACGCTATCGTGCAAATCGATGGACCGATCTCCTGCATAGGATTCGCTCGTGCGGCGGCCTGTTCCGAAAGCTGCGTGTCGAAGTACGGCCAATGGCGCTGAAGCAGGTCCTTGCGCAACCGGGCGCGAGCCGCTGATGCAACAGCTCGTCCTGGAACTTGCCCCCCCGCCCGACCCCACGCTCGACAATTTCATCGCAGGGAGCAACGCCGGCGTGCTGGCCGCGCTCGGGGCAGCCCTCGCCGGACAGGAACCCGTGGTCTTTCTCTGGGGCGAGACAGGAAGCGGAAAATCCCACCTGACACACGCGTTTGTTCATGCCGCGGTCAAAGCCGGGCTAGAGGCAAGATACCTTCACGCCTCCAGGATTCACGCGTTCGACACATCCATGCTGCAAGTCCTTGCACTGGACGAAGTGGACGTCCTCGACCCGGACGGCCAGTTGCTTGCCTTCGACGCCGTCAACAGGCTGCGCCTCGCAGGCGGCGTCCTGCTTGCAACCGGGAGGCTTGCACCCGCGGACCTCGCCTTGCGCGAGGACCTTCGCACACGCCTCGGGGCAGGCATCGTTCGGCAATTGATTCCGCTCAACGACGCGCAAAAGCGCGCCGCGCTCGAAGTACATGCCGCCTCGCGTGCGTTGCCGGTATCGCAGGAAATACTTGACTACGTGCTGTCCCGTTGGGCACGCGACATGAGGACCCAAATTGCGATCCTGGATGCCCTGGATCGAGCGTCGCTTGCCCTCAAGCGCCCCCTGACGTTGCCGCTCGTGCGTGAGGCGCTCAAGTCCCTGAAATGATCACAAGCTCCAGCGTACCCGTCCGTCGCCAGACCACGGATGGCATATCGAGCAGTACGGTCGGCCCGCGGCGATACTTTGCACATCCCTTGCATACTTGGTAAGCGATCATGAATCTCGCACTGTTTGATCTCGACAATACCCTCCTCTGCGGGGACAGCGACTACGAATGGGCGCAGTTCCTGATCAATCGCGGCATCCTCGAGCGGGATACCTACGAGGCCGAGAACCTGCGCTTCTACGAGCAGTACAAGGCCGGCACGCTCGATATCTACGAATTTCTCGACTTCCAGCTCGCACCGCTTGCCCGCCACACCCCCGATCAACTGGCGCATTGGCACCAAGATTTCATGCGCGAACGCATTCTCCCGATCGTGCTGGACAAGGGCCGCGTGCTGGTCGCGGCACACAAGAGCAGCGGCGACCTGTGCGCCATCATCACTGCCACCAACTCATTCGTTACCGCACCGATCGCCCGCGAATTCGGCATTGAACATCTGCTTGCCACCGAGCCCGAATTCAGCGCCGGGCGCTACACCGGAAAACCGGCTGGAATCCCCTGCTTCCAGCAAGGCAAGGTCGCCCGGCTTCATGCCTGGCTCGCAACCCGGGGCACCCCGCTTGATGCGTTCGAACAAAGCCGCTTCTACAGCGATTCGCGAAACGATATTCCCCTGCTGGAGGCGGTGACGCACCCGGTTGCGGTCGACCCCGACGCGACTCTCGCGGAAATCGCCCGATCGCGACACTGGCCTGTCGTGAGTCTTCGCTGAACACGCCCGCGGAGGATGACCGCGTTTTCCTGTATCATCCTCTAGAGCATCAAGTGCTGCCCTTTGAGCATTGATTTGATGCGAAAACTTCTCAAAGCCCCCTATTCTCGCCGGCTGGAGCCTGCAGCCGGCCCACTCATGCCACCCGCGCGTTGATAAAAAGACTACTCCGGCGCGTCCTGCGTCTAGGCGCCAGACCCGACCACGACGTTATTCCCAAAGCCAAGCACGGGATAGGCAGAGAGCGCCTGTCCAATGGCGCCCGCAAGGTATGCGACACCCTTCAGGGCGCGGGACATCAGGCCTATGTCGTCGGCGGTGCGGTACGTGACCTTCTGATCGGCGTTCGCCCGAAGGATTACGACGTGGCAACGAACGCGTCGCCCGAGGAAGTGCACCGCCTCTTCAGGCGCTCGCGGCTCATCGGCAGGCGCTTCAAGCTCGCGCACGTAATGTTCGGCGACGAAACCGTCGAGGTGTCCACGTTCCGCGCAGGAAACAGCGACACATCTCCCGATGAAAGCGATGCTGAAAAAAAGCCCGCCTCTGCTCCGGAGCACCGTCCCAGACGTGGCACGGGCGACCATGCGCGAAGCGGCGCGATGGAAAATGCGCGACTGGTGGACGAACACGGCCGTGTGTTGCGTGACAACGTCTACGGTACGCGGGAGCAGGATGCGGCCCGGCGTGATTTCACGCTGAATGCGCTTTATTACGACCCGTCAACCGAGACGGTTCTCGACTTCCACAACGGCATGCGCGATATCAAGCATCGCACCGTGCGAATCATCGGGGATCCCGGGGCACGATTCCGCGAAGACCCGGTCAGAATGCTGCGGGCTGCACGCTTCGCCGCCAAGCTCGACTTCACGATTGAAGCGCGCACGCGCGAACCGATAAGCAAGCTTGCGGACCTCATCAGCAACGTTCCGCCGGCGCGGGTGTTCGACGAAATGCTGAAGCTGCTGCTCTCGGGCCATGCCGCTTCCGCGGTTCGCCAGTTACGGGATGACGGCCTGCATCACGGCCTGCTTCCGATGCTCGACGTAATTCTCGAGCAGCCGCTTGGCAAGAAGTTCGTGAACCTTGCTCTCGAACAGACCGATGAGCGGGTACGCGTCGGCAAGCCGGTTTCCCCCGCCTTCCTATTCGCAACGCTGCTGTGGCACGAGGTTCTGGCCGGATGGAAGTCTGCGGAAAAAAGCGGCCTGAAGCCCATCCCGGCCCTGCATCGCGCAATGGACGACGTGCTTGATGCACAGACCGACAAGCTCGCGATACCGAAACGCTTCACCGCAGTAATGAAGGAAATCTGGGCGCTGCAGCCGCGCTTCGAAGCGCGAAGCGGGAAGCGCCCCTACTCACTTCTGGCTAACGAGCGATATCGGGCAGCCTACGACTTCCTGCTGCTTCGCGCGGAGAGCGGCGAGGTGTCGGAGGACTTGTCCGGATGGTGGACAGCATTCGCAAGCGCGGAGGCAGACGATCAGCAACTGATGCTTCTGGCACCTTCGCCTGGCCAATCCAAGCCGCGACGCCGGCGCAAGCGCAGCGGTCGCTCCGACGGCGGCGCACCGCAATCGGGGCCCGCGCCGGAATGAATCCGGGCCCCGACGATACCTTCATCGGTCTGGGCGCGAATCTCGGCGATGCCATCGGCGCCCTTAGAAAGGCGCTCGACGCCTTGGCAAATCTTCCGAAGACCCGTGTTCTCTTGCATTCGTCGTTCTATCGCAGTGCACCGGTCGGCTTCGCCGGCCAGCCTGACTTCATAAACGCGGTTGCACGCATCGAGACCGCTCTGCCGGCACGTGAAGTGCTCGACTACCTTCACGCAATCGAGGATCGCTTCGGACGCACCCGGGAATTCCGCAACGCGCCGCGCACGCTGGACCTCGACCTGCTGCTGCACGGGCGGGAAATCATCTCGGTGCCCGAACTCGCAGTGCCGCATCCCCGAATGCATGAGCGACGGTTCGTGCTTGAACCGCTTGCGGAACTCGCACCGCACCTGATTATTCCGGGTCTTGGCGACGTGGGCGACCTCCTTCGGGCATGCATGGACCAGGAGGTCCACAGGATTTCTGCAACATGAGCATTCCCGTACTTGGACAAGCCGGCGGCTTGCCGGTCCTGTCCAACATTTTCATGGCGTTCACGTGGTACGCCCACCTCAAGGAGGTGTCCACCAAACCTTGGTGGGTCGCGGCCCCTGGTGTCCTGGTCGGTCGCTCTTTTCTAATACCTCCTCCAGGTTCCCGCCAACCGCATCGTACATACGGAACTCAGCCTGCCCCAGCTCAAGACTCTGCAGGAAGCCATCACGCTCACGGTATTCGTGCCGTTTTCGATTTACTACATGAACCAGACGCTCAAGCTTGATTACGCTTGGGCCGGCTTGTGTATCATGGACGCCATTTATTTCGTATTCCGCGGATAGCACTGCATCCGTCGCAAGCTTCAATCCAGAAGAGCCTGCAATGCCCGAGCCGGTCGCGGCGAGAAAGTCACCGCATGCCCCTGTCCAAATACAGATACATCGTTGTGGAAGGCCCGATCGGCGTCGGCAAGACGAGTCTAGCCCGACGGCTTGCCGAAAAACTCGGCGCGACGCTGACCCTGGAACGTCCGGAGGAGAATCCGTTTCTCCCCCGCTTCTATCAGGACATGCGAAGGCATGCCCTGCCGACGCAGCTCTTTTTCCTCTTTCAGCGCGCAAGCCAATTACAGGAGTTGGCGCAGATCGACCTCTTTTCCGGCCCGATAGTCTCCGACTTCCTGCTCGAGAAAGACCCCCTGTTCGCGCGGATTACGCTCTCTGGCGATGAACTCGCGCTCTACCAGAAGATCTACGACATCCTGAGGCCCCAGGCTCCGCGACCCGACCTCGTGATTTACCTCCAGGCCCCGACCGAGGTCCTCGTCGAGCGCGTCAAGAAGCGCGGAATCGACTATGAGCGTCCGATCAGCGAGGAATATCTGGCGATGCTTGCGGAAAATTACGGGCGCTTCTTTTACCACTATGATGAAGGTCCGGTCCTGATCGTGAATTCCGAACGGCTGAATTTCGTCAAGAACGACAAGGATCTCGAACTCCTGGTGCAACGCATTTCAACCATGCGCGGCGGCAGGGAGTTCTTCAACTTAGGGGAGTGATGCCATGAGCCGTATGACCTTACCTCGCCTGCACAAGATGCGGGCGGATGGCGAGCGCATCGCGATGCTGACCTGCTACGACTCGAGCTTCGCAGCCCTGCTCGAATCCGCGGGTGTCGACGTTCTACTGGTCGGTGATTCGCTCGGCATGGTGCTTCAGGGTCATCAAACGCCCTTGCCCGTCTCGATCAACGACATTGCCTACCATACCGCGTGCGTGGCTCGTGGCTCGCCCTCCGCGTTCGTCATGGCTGACCTGCCATTCGGCAGCTATCAGGAATCCCGGGAGCAGGCATACAGAAGCGCCGCTACCCTCATGTCCGCAGGCGCCCATATGGTGAAGCTCGAGGGTGGCGCGATCTTTTCCAATACGGTGCGATTCCTCACCAAACGGTCCATCCCTGTATGCGGACACCTCGGGCTGACGCCTCAGTCGGTGCACCAGTTGGGAGGTTTTCGCGTGCAGGGGCGATCCCCCGACGCCGAGGAGCAGATGCTGTCGGATGCGATTGCGCTCGAAGAGGCGGGCGCAGACATGATTGTCCTTGAAGCGATACCGGCGCGCCTGGGGAAGCGGCTCACAGACGAACTTCGGATACCAACGATCGGAATCGGCGCGGGGGTAGGCTGCGCCGGACAGGTTCTTGTGCTTCACGACATGCTCAACGTCTTCCCGGGCAAGAAGGCGAGATTCGTTCGCAACTTCATGCAAGGCGCGACCAGCATAGAAGAAGCCGTACAACGCTACGTCCAGGCCGTAAAGGACGGCAGCTTTCCCGCGATCGAGCATTCGTTCTAGGCATGGAGATCCTCACCCGCATCGACGCGCTGCGCGCGCGGCTGAGCGATGCACGCAGGATGGGCTGCCGGGTCGTGTTTGTACCAACAATGGGCAACCTGCATGCAGGACACATGTCGCTGCTCGCCTCTGCGAAACAACACGGCGACTACATCGTATCGAGCATCTTCGTGAATCGGCTCCAGTTCGCGCCGAATGAGGACTTCGACCGTTATCCGAGAACGTTCGAGTCCGATTGCAGCATGCTCGCCGCAGAGGGTGCCCACATCGTGTTTGCACCGGATGAAACGGTGTTGTATCCCGCGCCCCAGGTTTATATGGTCCAGACGCCGCAGGTTGGCGATGAGCTGGAAGGACAGTTCAGACCCGGTTTTTTCCGCGGCGTCGCGACCGTCGTGCTCAAGTTGTTCAACATCGTGCAGCCAGATGCCGCCGTATTCGGAAAAAAGGACTACCAACAACTGCTGATCATTCGCGGCATGGTGAATCAACTCGCGCTGCCGATCGAGATCGTCGCCTCGGACACCGTGCGTGCAATCGACGGGCTCGCCCTCAGTTCGCGCAACGGCTACCTCTCCGAAGGAGACCGCGCCCGGGCGTCCGATCTGTACAAAGTGCTGACCGAAGCAGCGGGATTGCTGCGTCACGGACGCCGCGATTTTCCCGTCATCGAGAAGCAATCGGTCGAAATGCTTGGCCGCTCCGGATGGGATACCGACTACATCACCATTCGCCGCCAACGCGACCTGTCGTCACCCGATGCGAGTGATGAATCGCTCGTGATCCTTGGCGCCGCCAAAATTGGCCGGACGCGTCTGATCGATAATCTGGAAATCGGCCTGCAGCCAACCTAATCCGCCCGCAGCGATGCGCCGCAGGCACCGAAGTTCAGCTGGGGTAGGGCTCCAGCATGAGACTCTCCAAGCTGCACCCGAGCGCAGTCGCCATGGTCTCCATGGCCTTTTCGTTGACCTCCAGCACCTCGTAGTCGGCCCCGCCACCCATGCTGTCGATGAACGTCTGTGCCACGTCCCGCGAACTCCAGACCACCACCGGGTCCGGCGAGACGCCCGGCACTTGGCAGCAGATCGGAGCACCGTCACCCTTGAATACGATCGCGAACATGCCCGTTCTCCTGAGCGCGACTGCGTCCCAACGTGATATGCCGACCCGCGCAGCGGCGCGGGCCCCTCCCGCGATTACTCTAACCGATGTCGTCCTGACCGACCAGCCGAAGAAATCAGGCGCGTAACCCGGCAATCAGGACTCAGGACAATTCCGGGCCCACCCCTATCGGTGACGGCGCCAGACTCACGATCTTGCTGAACAGCTTCTGAAAATTCTGGTTCTCCCGCTCGGAGGCCAGCGGATCTCGATTTGACGCGAATTCCAGGTTGATGCTTGCCCAGTCAGCTTCAACGAGTACTTTTTCCGCGAGGGGAAGCACCGATTCTTCCTCCTTGCGCATATGCTCCCAATAGCCCTTGGCAAATCGCTCGACCCCTTCCGCGAAGGCAGGAAATTCCTTCATCCCGCCCTCCTGAAATCGCGCAAGCGCCTGTTCGAGTCCTTTCAGGGCCGACTCGCCCGATGCGTGCTCACGTTCCAGGTCCGCGATAATTTCCGCCGCCTCGCGCGTACGCTTCTTGAGCACCGAAAACAAAAATCTGTCTTCCTTCGGGTGATGCATGCGCTCGGAAAATGTATCGAGGTAGTAGAGCATCGACCAGAAAACGCGCAGGTCAATTTTGCGGCCGTGCTCGCGAATTTCGTTGCACAAGTACTGCATTCCGTGAAGGATCGCCGCGATGGATCGATGCTCATCGCGAATCACGTTTATCACACTGGTCATTGCAACACTCCCGACTTTTCACGAATGTTGCAATCATCCGCCCAGTGCCGTGTATGCGTTTGACCAGGATCAAAGCGGTCCGTTCCGCGGGAACGCCCCCCGTTT
>CANIEV010000155.1 GCA_947466535.1 Betaproteobacteria bacterium | reverse complement strand
GAAATTTTCGTTCAGCCAATCGCACGCAGCGTTCGCTGCGAGGCCCGGGGTTCCGGGCTCCGCAGGCGAAGGAACCGCTAGTCGTTGCTGGTGATGCCGAGCAGGTGCAGCAGGCTGGTGAACAGGTTGAAGATCGACACGAACAGGCTCACCGTCGCCATGACGTAATTGGTTTCGCCGCCGTGGATGATGTTGCTGGTCTCGAACAGGATGAAACCGGACATCAGCAGCACCATGGCGGCGGAGATCGCGAGCGACAGCGCCGGGATTTGCAGGAAGATACCGGCGAGGCTTGCCGCGAAGGCGACCAGCATGCCTACCATCAGGAATCCGCCCATGAAGCTGAAATCCTTGCGCGTCGTGATTGCGTACATCGACAGGCCGAGGAAAATCACCGCGGTGCCGCCCATGGCGGTCATCACTGTCTGCGTGCCGTTGGGCATGTTGAGGTAATGGCCGATGATCGGGCCGAGCGTGTAGCCCATGAAGCCGGTGAGCGCGAACACCGAGGCGAGCCCCCAGACGCTGCTGCGCAGTTTCATGGTGAGAAACAGCAGGCCGAAATAGCCGATCAGGGTGATGATGATGCCGGGATGCGGCAGCTTGAGCGCCACCGATACGCCCGCGACGAGAGCCGAGAACGCCAGCGTCATCGACAGCAGCATGTAGGTGTTGCGCAACACCCTGTTGGCCGAGATCGCCGCCGACTGGCCGGCGTCAATTGCGGCATCATTTGTGACGGGTACGTTTTGCAGCGAGCTCATTCGAGCCTCCTGAGGGTTTCAGACTTGTGCAGTGTAGGCACAGTACGGTGTTTCGGCAAATTGCAAATAGTAATGAATCGCAATGGAACCGATGGGGGCGGGGTCGTGATTGGCCGGTCGCTGCGGGGAAACCGCGTGGCCGTGACTGTAGTGCCTGAATACAGGGCGGGAATCGGTCAGGCGGGGGCGATTGACCGCCCTGCCTCCCGGATGGATACTCGGTTCCGCGCAGCGCGGGCAAAACGTGAAAGGGAACTTATTTTGACAATGCAGGAGCAGGAAAAGAAGTCTGCATCCTCGTTCGAGGCTTGCAGGTATCCGGTACGGCAGGATCTCGTGCTGTCACACCGGCGCGCCTGGGAAAGCATCGGCTCCCCCGGCACCTGGCTGACGGCTGCGCGGCGGGTCGCGGTGGCGGCGGAAATCCGCAACGCGCGCAACTGCCCGCATTGCCGGGAAATCAAGGAGGCGCTGTCGCCCAATGCAGTCAAGGGCTCGCATTCGACCCTCGGCGTGCTGGGCGCGGCCGAGATCGAACTCATCCATCGCGCAGTCTGCGATTCGGGGCGCCTGAGCGAGAAGTGGTCGCAGTCGGTTCTCGCGGCCGGCCTCTCCGAGGGCGAATACGTCGAGATCGTCGGCATCATCGCGATGGTGTCGATCGTGGATACCTGCACGCTCGCGCTCGGGCTTCCCGACCGCCCGCTGCCGCAGGCCGCCGCGGGTGAACCCACGCGCTACCGCCCGCCGGGTGCGCGCAAGGAGGCGGCGTGGCTGCCGATCGTGGAGCCGCAGGATACGGTCGAGTCCGACGGTCCGATGTATCCCAGCCCCAAGGCCGGCTACATCTACCGCGGGCTGTCGAGCGTGCCGCAGTCGATGCGCGACTACTGGGCGCTTGCCAACATTCATTACCTGCCGGGCGACGTGGTGTACCGGTTCGATACCTCGATCCGCGCGATTTCGCGACCGCAGACCGAGATCCTTGCAGCACGGGTCTCGGCGATGCATCAATGCGCGTATTGAACGACTGCACACACCTTCATGCTCCGTGAGAGCAGCAAGATCAGTGAAGAAGCAGTCGAACTCAGCGATGTCACCCGGGGCCTCAGCGCAGCCACGGCGATCGCGCATGCGCCGCTGCTGGTGGCGTTTGCCGAGGCGGTGGTGCAGCGTGATCCGCCGCGGATCGCCGCGGCGCGCGACGCCGTATTTGCGGCGATGGGCAACGACGCCACCGTCGATGCGGCGGCAACGATCGCGGGATTCCACGGATTCGTGCGCATCGCCGACGCGATCGGCATTCCCTACGACACCGCGGCCATGGGACGCGATGTTCCGGAGATTCGCGAGGCGGCGGGAATCAACGCGTTTCCACGCGTTCTCAGCGACAACGCCGCCGCGTAGTCGCCGTGAACCGGCGGCGTCGGCCGGGCGCTAGATGGACGCGCCCGGCAAACCGCTGCCCGGTCGCCTGCCTTCGGTGGACCGTCTGCTGCGGCATGCGTCCTCTGCGGCGCTCGCGTCCGCATTCGGTCGTGTTCCGCTGACCGACGCGATTCGTTCGGTGCTCGGCGGGCTGCGCTCGGACGTGCACGTTGCGGCGCAGCACGTTGCGGCGCAAGCCGACGATGATGGGATCATGCAGTCCGTGGCTGCCCTGCTTGGGCGCAATGCCGTGCCCTCGCTTCGCCCGGTGTTCAATCTCACCGGCACGGTGCTTCACACCAATCTCGGGCGCGCGCTTCTGCCTGCCGAGGCCATCGCCGAGGTGGTCCGCGTCGCCGAAGGCGCGAGCAATCTCGAGTACGACCTGGATCGAGGCGCGCGCGGCGAACGCGACACGCACCTAGAGCGGCAGTTGTGCCTGCTCACCGGTGCCGAGGCCGCGACGGTGGTGAACAACAACGCGGCGGCGGTGCTTCTGGTGTTGAATTCGCTCGCGGCGCGTCGCGAGGTGCCGGTGTCCCGCGGCGAACTGATCGAGATCGGCGGATCGTTCCGGCTGCCCGACATCATGTCGCGGGCAGGATGCCGGTTGCGCGAAGTGGGCACGACCAACCGCACGCACCTGCGCGACTTCGAGGAGGCGATCGGCCCGAAGACCGGCGCGGTGATGAAGGCGCATGCGAGCAACTACAGCATCGAGGGATTCACCGCGGAAGCCGACGAGGCGTTGCTTGCCCGGCTGTGCACCTCGCGCGGTGTGCCCTTCATCGTGGATCTCGGCAGCGGCACGCTGATCGATCTCGAACGCCTGGGTTTGCCGCATGAGCCGACGCCGATGGAGTCGATCCGCAATGGCGTGGATGTCGTCACTTTCAGCGGCGACAAGCTGCTCGGCGGGCCCCAGGCGGGAATCGTGGTCGGTCGCAGGGACCTGATCGAGAAAATCCGCCGCAACCCGCTCAAGCGCGCGCTGCGCCTGGACAAGATGACGATTGCCGCGTTGTCGGCGGTGCTACGGCTGTATGAGGATCCCGATCGCCTGGTGGCCAGGGTGCCCACGCTGCGCCTGCTCGCACGCAAGGCGGGCGACATCGCCGCCTGCGCCGCCCGGGTTCTGCCTGTGCTCGTGGCTGCGCTCGATGGAATCGCGACTGCCGAGGTGATCGATTGCGACAGCCAGATCGGCAGCGGGGCCATGCCCACGCGCCGCATCCCGAGTGCCGCGCTTGCGCTGCGGCCGGTGTCGGTTCGCGGTTCGGGCGCCGCGCTGGGCCGCATCGCCGTGGCATTGCGCAGCCTCCCCGTGCCGGTGATCGGGCGGATAGCCGAGGGACGCATGGTGCTCGATCTGCGCTGCCTCGAAGCACATGCCGAAGCCGCGTTCGTCGCGCAACTCCCGGGGCTTCGCGATGCGCTGGTGCCGGCCAAGGCGGGCGCTGCGCGCAGGCCGGACGATGACGGGGTCGCGGGTCGATGATTGTTGCCACCGCGGGGCACGTGGATCACGGCAAGACCAGCCTTATCCGGGCGCTGACCGGCGTCGACACGGACCGCTTGCCCGAGGAGAAGAAGCGCGGGATGACGATCGATCTCGGTTTTGCCTACCTGCCGGTCGATGAGGGCGGGACGATCGGTTTCATCGATGTTCCGGGCCACGAGCGCTTCGTGCGCAACATGCTGTGCGGTGTTACCGGGATCGATGCGGTTCTGCTGGTGGTGGCCGCCGACGATGGCCCGATGCCGCAGACACGCGAGCATCTTGCGGTCCTCGATCTGCTCGAGGTGTCAACCGGCGCAGTGGTGATCACCAAGGTCGATCGGGTCGACCTGCAGCGGTTGGCCGAGGTGGAGGCAGAAGTACATTCGATGATTGCCGGGACTTCGCTCGCGGATGCGCCGGTGTTCACCGCAGCGGCGACCCGGGACAGCGGCGTGACGGAGTTGCGCGATTGGCTCGCCGGACTCGCGCGCGGGCGGATCCGCCGCGATGCCGGCGGAATCTTCCGGCTTGCGGTGGACCGGTGTTTCACGCTCGCGGGTGCCGGACTGGTGGTGACGGGAACCGCCGTAGCGGGGTCGGTCGGCGTGGGCGACACGGCGCAGGCGGTGTTGTCCGGGCAATCGGTGCGCGTACGCTCGCTGCATGTGCAAAACGCGCCGGCCTCGCGGGGAAGCGCGGGCGAGCGCTGCGCGCTGAACCTGGCCGGTGCAGAGGCGAAGCGCGGTGCGATAGAGCGCGGCGACTGGATCGCCGGCTTGGGTGCGCCCGCTCCCGTACGCAAGTTCGACATCCGTATGCGGGTGCTCGGTTCCGAGGGAAAGGCCTTTGCCAACTGGACGCCGGTGCACGTTCACCTCGGGGCAAGCGATGTCAACGCGCGCGTGGCGGTGCTCGATGGAACATCCATCGCACCCGGGGCGTCCGCGCGTGCGCAACTGGTCCTCGACCGCGCGGTCGGTGCGGTGCACGGTGACCGGCTGATCATCCGCGACCAGTCTTCCCGACGCACGATAGGCGGCGGGCGCGTGATCGACATCTTCCCGCCCGTGCGTGGGCGCGCAAGGCCGGAGCGCCTCGCCTTCCTCGATGCGATGGAGGAGGCGGATCATCGCGTTGCGCTGAGCCGCTTGCTCGATCTCTCGGCGAGCGGGCTGGATCTTGAACGGTTCAAGGCAAACAGGAACCTTCGCGGTGATGAATTCGCGGCGATTCAAGCGGCGCTGCCGATGCAGGTTGCCGCGGGTTCCGCGGGAGCGGTCGGGTTTTCGCCCGGGCACTGGGCAAGACTGCAGGCGCGCCTGCTCGATGCGCTCGCCGACTGGCATCGGCGCGCGCCCGAATCGGGGGGCGTACCCGAGGACCGCATCCTTCATGGCACCGGGCTCAAACTCGGACGGGAAGCCGTCGGTGCGCTGGTGAGTGCTTTGGCCGCGCAGGGCAGTGTCGTCCGGGGCAGGGCGGGGGTTCGACTCTCGGCGCATAACCCGCAACTCGGTCCCGAGGATGCGGTGCTTTGGCCGAGAATTGCGCCGCTGCTCGAGGCAGGCACGCGGCTGCCGCCTACGCTGCGGGAAATCGGACAGTCCGCGGGGATCGAGGTCGCCGAGGTCGAAGCGCTGCTCAGGCGCGCCGCGCGCCATTCGCTCGTGCACCGGATATCCGACAACCGGTATCTGGGGTCGTCAGTGGCACGGCGATATGCGCAGATCGCCCTGGAACTCGTGCAACTCGACGCCGGTGGCTTCATCGGCACCGCGGCTTTTCGCGACCGCTCGGGCATTGGACGCAATCTCACGATCGAGGTGCTGGAATTCTTCGATCGGACAGGGTTCACCCGGCGTATCGGCGACTCTCGCCGGGTGCTGCGGTCCATCGACGACGCATTCCCGTCGGCGGGCTAGAATCGGTTTGTTTCGGCAGGCAGGGAGCAAGGGCTTAGAGGGAAGAGAATCGCACCCCGGTGGGGCGCGCGGACTTCAAATCCGACGGGAGGCGTCAGACGTCTCTGGTGGGTTCGACTCCCACTCTTTTCCGCCATGCTCAGCCGGCCCCGCACAGAGGATCCTGTGCTTCATGTGACCGGAGCCGATCGCCTCGGTACCAGGCGATCGAGCAGGTTGCGAAGTGCCGTCTGGTCGAACGGCTTGGCGATGTAGTCGTCGATACCGGCGGCGATGCACTCGTCGTAGTCCGACACCATGGCGCTCGCGGTTATCGCGATGATCGGCAGGCGCCGGTCGGTTTCCTCCGAGCGCCAGATGCGCGTCGCTTCGAGCCCGCCCATCACCGGCATCTGCAGGTCCATCAATACCGCGTCGAACCGGTGTGCCCGCATCTGCTCGAGTGCCTTTGCGCCGTCTTCGGCGGTCGTCACGCGATGCCCCCAGCGTTGCAGAAGCTTCAGTGCCAGAGTTCGGTTGACCGGGTGGTCCTCCACCAGCAGGACATCAAGGGAAACCGCATCGCCCTGCAAGGGGGCGCTCGTCCCGGTGGCCGGTGTCGCTTCGCGCCGGGCCTGTTCATTCTCGTCCCTCAATGCATGACGTGTCACGAGCTGGCCGGTCTCGCCGGGTGCGATCGCGAGCATCCGCTTGAGCATCGACAGGAGTTCGCCGCGATCCACCGGTTTGGTCAGGTAGCCGGTGATGCCGAGTTCGCGGCAGCGCGCCGCGTCGCCCTTCATCCCGACCGAGGAGAGCATCGCCATCCGGGTCGTGGTCCCCTGTTTGCGGGTCGCCGACGCGGTTTCGAATCCGTCCATGCCCGGCATGCGCCCGTCGAGCAACACCACGTCGGCGGGTGACGAGGCGAGCGCGGCGAGCGATTCAGCGCCCGAGGCGGCGGTGCGTACCGTCATGCCCCAGCGCCGCAGCATGTCTTCGAGCACCCTGCGGTTGGTGGCGTTGTCATCCACCACAAGCGCGCTGCGCCCGGCGAGTTCGGCAGCCACGGGGGCGGGCGTGGGCGCGCTGCCTATGCCCAGCGGGATGCAGAAGTGGAATGTGCTGCCCTTGCCAACGGTGCTGTCGAGCTCGATCTTCCCGCCCATCATCGACACCAGCCGGCTCGATATCGGAAGACCCAGGCCGGTTCCGCCGAAGCGCCGCGTGGTGGAGTTGTCTTCCTGTATGAAGGACTCGAACACGGATTCGCGCTTTGCCTCCGGAATTCCGATACCGCTGTCGCGGATCGCAATCCGCACGTTCGCGGCGCCGGCGGCCGTCGCACCGGTGTTCTCGAGGCGCGCGCTCAGCACCACTTCGCCCTGCTCGGTGAACTTGATCGCATTGCCGGCGAGATTGGTGATCACCTGGCGCAGGCGTCCCGGATCGCCGATCAGCGTCTCGGGAATGTCCCCGTCCACATCCAGCACCAGCTCGAGGTTCTTCTCCTGCGCGCGCGATGCAAGGCCCTTGAGCGAATCCCCGAGCGTGCCGCGGAACGAGAACGGGATCTTCTCCATCGTCAGCTTGCCCGCCTCGATCTTGGAAAAATCGAGGATGTCGTTGATGACCGACAGCAACGATTCGGCCGACGACTGGACGGTACGCATGTAATCCTGCTGCTCGTCGCGGTCCTCGGTGTCCAGTGCCAGATTCGTCATGCCGATCACGGCGTTCATAGGCGTGCGGATCTCGTGACTCATGTTGGCGAGGAAATCGCCTTTTGCCTGGTTCGCGGCTTCCGCAATCGCGATGGCGCGCTGCAAATCGGACTCGACTTCCTTGCTCCGGGTGATGTCGGTGCGGATGCTGATGAATTCCACAGGCTTACCGTCGGGGCCCAGCAGCGGCACGATCGTCGTGTTCAGCCAGCGCAGTTCGCCGCTCTTGGTCCACGTCGAGACATCGTTCTTCCAGACCTTTCCCGCCTGAAGGCTTGCGAGCATTTCCGCGGTGGTCTTCTTCGTTTCCTCGCTCAACGCGAGGACTTCGAAGGTCCGGTGGCCCAGCAGTTCCTCGCGCGTGTATCCGGTGAATTCGCAAAACTGGTTATTGACGTAGGTGAGCTTCTGGTCGCGATCGGCGATGGACACGAACGCGTGCTGGTCGAGCGCGTATTTCTGGTTGTCCAGCGCGCGCCGGCCCTCTTCCCGCTCGGCCACCAGCCGGCTTATCTGGAGCGACAGCGCCTCGATGTCGTCGCCGGAGGCTGCGGTCACCGCCTTGTCCTCGGCGGGGGCTATGTCTTGGAGCAAGGCTTGCAGGGATTTCAGCGCGTTTTCCTTGGCACTCAACTGCTCACGCAGGCTGCGCGCGGTGCGCGAGAGCACGTCGAAGGTGGCGCGGAATTCCGCGGGCACGTCGCCGTCGAGTACCTTGCAGGCATCGATTTTGCCTTCGAGCAGCTCGCGCTCGAAGGCCTGCACCCGGTCGAGGGTACCCAGCCAGGCGCGCAACGGGAAAAAGATCAGCATCAATCCGCCGGCAAGACTGGCCAGGGCGAGCAGAGCGGCATACCGGGTGAACCACCATACGTTTCCGGCGATGACATCGATGTCGAAGTTGAAGCGCAGCACGCCATAGGTGCGATCGCCGACTTCCACCGTCAGATTGATGCCATACAGCCGCGTGGCCAACTGTTCCTTTAGCCAGTCGGGCGCGCGCGCGCGGGGCTGCGTGCGTGCGGTCGTCTTCACGGTTGCTCCGCTGGTGTCGATAAAAACCGCTGATTCGAAATTGGACTTCTCTACCGCGAGCTCGAGCGTTCGCTTGATGGTGTCGAAGTCGCCGATCACCGCGCTGTCGTTCACGGTCTGCCCGACCACCTGAACAAGGATGGCGGACGAATCCTTGGTGTCCTCGATCTCCTGAGTGAACTTGTAGGCATAGAGCAGGCCGAGGCCGAGGCTGACGAACACCAGCATGCTCAGCGCGTAGAGCGAATAGACGCGCGCAGTCAGCGAGCGGGGCAGGAACAGCCTGAAGAGGTTCACGTCGTTGCGCTACCGTATGGGTGTGCGTCAGCGCAGTTGCGGCGGAGCGGTCTGGAAGAAGCGGCGTTCGGTGACGTATTCGCTGCCATCGGACGGAACGAACGAGGCGTCGGCGCTGAGCCCGACCTCGAGCGAGGCGTAGTGCAGGATGTTGCGGCCCTTGGGATCCTTGGCCATGCCAAAGAAGGCGCGCGCAACGGCTTTGAGGTCTTTTTCCGGCACCCTGGATGAGGCCATCAGCGCGAGGTCCTGCACCGGATCCGAACTCCAGAGCACCCGGAAGGACTTGCCCTCGCGTTTGGCGTATCCCGCGAGCAACTGGGCGTTGCCGCCGGTGGCCTGGACCTTGCCGCTGAACAATTGCACCAGTGCGGAGTCCTGGTTGCCGCCGAACACCACCTGTACCTCAATGCCTTTGGCGAGGATCGCGGCATACGGAATCTTGTAGCCGATCAGCGCCTCCGGACCGGGAAACGAGACCGCCTTGCCCTCGAGCTGCGAGAGGTCGGTGATGGAGGAGTCCGCGGGAACGATGAGCTGGCTGCGTGACGGAGGGGTCTTGCGCCGGCCGAATACCTTCCAGCCGAGCTTCTCCCGCTCGGGGCTGAACATGTGGTTGCTGAAGATGAACTCGACTTCGTTGGCGAGCACGTAGGCCGTGGTGTCGGCCGAGGTGCGCCCGAGCTTGAGCGACATCTTCACGCCGCTCTTGTCCGAGACGTAGGTGATGATCGGATTCCAGTAGGCGGCGGCGAGGTTGATTGCGTACTGGTTGACCGGCGAAAAACGGTATTCACCCGCAGCACCCTGGGCGAGGGCGGAGGTCGGGGCGACAAGGGCGAGCAGGGAGGCT
>CANIEV010000154.1 GCA_947466535.1 Betaproteobacteria bacterium | reverse complement strand
TCCCGGGACAGCACACCCGACGCTCGGCAAAGCACGATCAGCAGCCGCGATTCCCTCGCAGTGAGATGAGACATGCCCTTTGGCCCGACAAGCTCGCCGGTGGCGAAGTCAAGTCTGGCCTTGCCAAGGCGCACGCCGCGTATTGAAACCCGGGCGGACGACGGGGGCCGTGAGCGCCTGAGCACGGCACGCAGGCGCGCTATCAGTTCCTCGGGCGCATAGGGCTTGACGAGATAGTCATCGGCTCCCGCTTCAAGTCCGCTAACCCTCGAGTGAATGCCCGCACGGCCTGTCAGCATGAGTATCGGTACGTCACTTATCTTGCGCACAGCCTTCGCGATATTGATGCCGTCATCCCCGGGCAGCCCCAGATCGAGCACAAGCGCCGCGCAGTTGCCCGCCGCGACATGCTCGAGGATTTCCGTTCTTGTAAGGGCAACCATCGGAAAGAAGCCGCTGTGCCGCAGCGCGCGGACCACCCGCTCCTGGACCAGCGGCTCATCCTCGATGACCAGAATGGACTGACCGATGACCGTCCCGGACGTCACGGCTAGAACTCCGCGTCCGTCAGGTGCCGTTGCGAGCGCATCACGCCGCCCTCTTAGTGGCGAGAACGATGCTGATGGATCCGGGAGAGGTTCGCACGACTTCACACCCGATCTGCGGAAATATCGCTCCGGCGAACTCGATTGCGATCGAACAGGGATGACGGGCCGCATTCTTGAATCCGGACTGGGTCGCGGACACCCCTTCGGCATGCAGCTTGAAGACCAGCCTGCCATCGGACAGGCCTGCGTCGCAAACGATGCCGATCTCCCGCCCGAATTCGCGGCGAAGTGCAATCGCGGCGCAAATCAGCAGGGATTGCAGGATCTCGCGGTCCAGTGGAATCACCGTGATCGGGATCGGCCCGTTTCCCTCCCGCAGATGAACGCCGCCGACCTCACCAAGCACCTCGAGGATTCGCTCGACCTCATCCCGCTCCAGCGGCGGTGAGTCCAGGCTGATATCAGCCGCCGCTTTCAGCGCTTCAGCGTCCACCCCGAGAATTGCAAGGCCCGCAGAAACAGCCTGTCCGTCCTTGCAGGCATTTTCAACGGCCTGCCGCGCGCAATCTATTGTCCCCTCGTCCCCGGCTTCATCCAGATAGCTGGATGCGGCGAACAAAACCGCAAGGACGTTATTGAGCGCATGTACTGCACCTGCACTCACCTCTTGGAGATTCGGCTCAACGATGTTGCTGGAGTTGGTCATGTGTGTCGTGTTCCGCAACCCGTCCTATTGCGAGCCAAAGAATTCGTTGCAACCGGAGATGCAGAGACACGCATTGAAGTAGGGAATGTAAATTGCTGATTCACGGGCATATTTTGCTACAAAACCCGACAGAAGGCAGCGCCTTTCACCATTCGTGCCCCCGCCACGGATTGTCCTGAGCCAGCGCTCTTGCGACTAACGGCCGCGTGTATTCCGGAACCGGGAATTTGCTTTGCGCTTGAGCGCGTAATCCTGCCGCTGCCAACGATCGCGGTACAGGCACGGTCCGGCCGCAGATTCTGCAAATTTGCACGCGATTCAGGCATCAAAAGCGTGATCCACGAGGATTTGATCCATATCGCGACATGCACGCATCCGGTCTCTTAAGGAAGCTCTGATCAAGTCCCGATTGTGCGACGAATCGAACAGGGCATCCCTCTGGAGTGGGGGATATACAAGGGGGCATCGCCCCCTTGTTCAGACACTCCTTGATTCATGCAAGCCTGCAGAACGTACTTCCATTGCATGAGCGGATCTGCGAGTTGTTTCCGGGTATTCCAGACAAAGGCTTGCCGAAAAAGCACTTTTCGGCATCGCACCAAGCAGGAATTGCAGACTTCGAGGCGCCCCGGGACCCGATGGAACCGCGCCTCGCGCGCGATTATCGGCCGCTCAGCGGGAAACCCGAGGCCTGCCCGCCGGCGTCGGCTTTTCGTCGTCTTCGTCAGCATCCAGCGGCCAGAGCAGGTGGGCATCCAGCAGCAGGCGGTAGCGAAGCTCCGCCGCATCCACCTGCAGCACGCCCGCCGCCAGCGCCGCCTCGTGCGCGAGGCGCCTCGCGGTGATCACGTCAGGCAGGTTCGCCTCACCCAGAGAATAGGAACGCGCCACCAGATCGGCGTTGCGCAGCATTCCGCGAGCCGCCGCCGAAGCGCCTTCCCAGGATGCGTATGCACCCGCGGCACTGGCATACACCGAGGCAATCTCCGCTGCGACCCTCCGCTGCAGGGCGGCTTCACGCTGCGAGGCCACGTCGGTCTGCGCCTGCGCACCACCGGCCACCGCCGCGCGCGCCGCGCCGGGAATAGGAATCGACACATACACGCCCGCGATTTTCTCGTTGCCCGATCGCTCCGAGCTGAACCGCACGCCCACCGTCGGATCGGGCGCACGATCGCTGCGCGCACGCGTGGCCATCAGTCGCCGCCGGCCCACCTCGGCGCGCGCCACTGCGAGTTCGTGGTTGTGCTCGAGAATGCGATCGCGGAAGTACGCTTCGGTCTGTCCTAGCGGCTGCGGAACCGGTAGCGGCAGTATTGCGGGTGCGTCGATTGCGGGGAACAGCGCGGCGAGTTCCGCGCGCATCGCCCGCAGGCGCCCGAGCGCAAGACTGGCCGCGCCCTCGGCCTGCGACAGGGACGCCTCGGCAAGCCCGACCTCCATGCGCGGCGCATCGCCCGCGGCAGCTCGTTTGCGGGTCAGCTCGGCCTGCCGTGCAAGCAACGCCGCCTGCACCTTCCACTCGCGTTCGGCAGCTGCTTCGCGCACGACCGCGAACCACGCGCGCAACAGGCCGCGCGCCGCCTCGTGCATCGCGTCCCCAACGCCGAATTTCGCCTGTGTCACGCCCTGCTCGCCGATCTCGCCGTCCAGCCGGGACTTGTCCCCCGAGCGAAGCGAGCGCTCGAGAGCGACGTCCCATTCGTTGAAATTCACCGAGGGGTCGCGCCGCTGGTGCGCGCCGAGACGAATGGCCGGTTCGTACGGCCCGAGGCGCAGCCGCTCGCGGTTGGATTCCTCGTAGCGCAGGCCGGCGCGGGCGGCGAGCACCGAGGGGTGGCGCTCGAGGACCGCTGCCACGCGATCGGACGGAGGAAGATCCGGAGTAAGTTCGGCGCCGCCTGCGACGCTTTCCGCCGCATGCAACCGCATCACGACTGCCGACAGTGCGAACAGCAGCAGAAGCCTGCCCTGAACTTTCATGCGAATCTCCCGAAATCAGCGACTCCCTGCATCCAGTACACGACATCAGGCTGCGGCACCACGCTCTTCAGATGATCGAGAAGCGCGCGGGCATGCTGCTCTGCGATCACCATCTCCAGCCGCACGCGACGTGCCCGGCCACGCACCTGCTCCGCACCGCTTTTCCTGACAAGCCGCGATCCGTGGCCTTCCACTTCATGCGAATCAAAACCGGTCACCCATTCCGGATGCAGGAGCAATTCGTCGACAAGCCGTTCCTCGAGCGACTCGGGCACGACGATGACCAGCAGTGACATCGGCTCGTTCACGAAGTTTTCTCCACGGGAGCAAAGGCAAAACGCCGATACAGAATCGGCAGAACGACCAGCGTCAGGAGCGTCGAGGTGACGAGGCCACCGATCACCACGATCGCAAGCGGCCGCTGGATTTCCGAGCCCGGACCGCTCGCGAACAGCAGCGGCACCAGCCCGAAGGCAGCGATGCTCGCGGTCATCAGCACCGGCCGGAGCCTGCGCTCCGAGCCTTCGACCACGAGACGGTCGATTGAAACGCCCTGAGCTGCGAGCTGGTTGAAATGACTCACCAGCACCACGCCGTTCAACACCGCTATGCCGAGCAGCGCGATGAAGCCAACCGAGGCCGGCACGGACAGGTATTCACCCGAGATCCAGAGCGCGAACACGCCGCCGATCAGCGCAAAGGGCACGTTGCAGAACACGAGCGTCGCCTGGCGCAGGCTGTTGAAAGTGGCAAAAAGCAACATGAAGATCAGCGCAAGCGCCCCCGGCACCACCAGCGCGAGACGCGCCGCGGCGCGCTGCTGGTTCTCGAACTGCCCGCCCCAGACGACGCGGTAGCCCACGGCAAGCGGCACCGCCTGCGCCACCGCGGCGCGGGCCTCGTCCACGAAACCGACGAGGTCGCGATCGCGCACGTTCGCCTGCACCACCACATATCGCTGCGCGCTTTCGCGATCCACCTTCACCGGCCCGTCCACGCGATCGAGCCTGGCGACCTGCGCGAGCGGCACGCTGCGGCCGTCCTCCAGCGCGAGCACGCCCGCGGAAAACAACGCGGGCGAGCTACGCAGCGTCTCGTCCGCGCGAAGCAGCAGCGGCGTGCGCCGCCCGCCCTCGAGCACCAGGCCGAGCGTTCGCCCTTCGACCTGGGTGCGAAGCGCGTTCTGCACGTCCTCCACCGAGAGCCCGAGACGCCCGGCGGCGAGCCGGTCGATCGCGACGCGGTAGTACTGTACGCCCTCGTTCTTCAGGGTGAACACATCCTCCGCGCCGGTCACCTTGCGCACCGCGTCGGCTGTCTTCGCAGCCAGCTGATTCAGTGTGGGCAGGTCCGGCCCGAAGATCTTGATCGCCACGTCGCCGCGCACGCCCACCAGCATCTCTGAGACGCGCATCTCGATCGGTTGCGAGAACGAATAGGCGATGCCGGGAAATCCCGCCACCACTTCGCGCAGGCGGTCGGTGAGCCAGGCCTTGTCCTGCTGCCGCCATTCGGCCTTGGGCCTGAGTACGAGGAAGGTGTCGGTCTGGTTGAAACCCATCGGGTCAAGACCGAGTTCGTCCGAGCCCACCCGGGCGACGATGCCTTTGACCTCCGGCACCCGCTGCATGAGCGCACGCTGCAGCGCAAGGTCGGCGTCCACGCTCGCCTCGAGGCTGATCGAGGGGAGTTTCTCGAGCTGCATGATGATGTCGCCTTCGTCCATCACCGGCATGAAGGTCTTGCCGAGCAGGGTGTACACGCCCGCCGACGCGGCCAGCGCAACGAGCGACGCCGCCACCACGCTGCGCGGATGCGCAAGCGCCGCGCGCAGGACCGGCCGGTAAATGCGAAGCGACAGCCGCACCAGCCACGGATCACGATGCTCGCCCCGCTTCAGCATGAGCGAGGCCAGCACCGGGATGACCGTCAACGACAGAACCAGCGACACCGCGAGCGCGAACACGATCGACAGCGCCACCGGCACGAACAGCTTGCCCTCGAGACCCTCGAGCGTCATCAGCGGCATGAACACGATGATGATGATGAGCGTGCCCGAGGCCACCGGCGCGATCACCTCCTTGACCGACCGGTAGATGACGTACAGGAGCGGCCGGCCGTCGTCGCGCCGCGACAACTGGCTGACCACGTTCTCGACCACCACCACCGCCGAGTCCACCAGCATGCCGATCGCGATCGCGAGGCCGCCCAGGCTCATCAGGTTGGCCGACATGCCGCTGTTGCGCATGAGCACGAAGGTGCCGAGCGCTGCCAGCGGCAGCACCGCAGCCACCACCAGCGATGCGCGCCAGTCGCCGAGGAACAGCATCAGCAGGATCAGCACCAGCACGATCGCCTCGGCAAGCGCGCGAGACACGGTGCCGGTCGCACGCTCGACCAGCGCGCCTCTGTCGTAGAACACGCGCGTCGTCACGCCCTTGGGCAGGAGCGGCGCAAGATCAGCCAGCTTGGCGCGCACGCCCTCAACCACCGCCTGCGCGCTTGCGCCGCGCAAACCGAGCACAAGGCCCTGCACGGCCTCCTCGCCACCATCGGCGGTGACCGCGCCGTAGCGGGTGAGGCTGCCTATGCGCACTTGCGCCACGTCGCCGATGCGCACCGGCGTTGCCCCCCGGGTGGCCGCGACGATCGCGCGGACATCATCGAGTGTGCGGATCGCACCCTCGGCGCGCACCAGCAAGGTCTCCTCGCCCTCGCGCAGCCGCCCCGCGCCGTCGTTGCGGTTGTTGGCTTCGAGCGCACGGGCCACTTGCGCGAGTGTGACGCCACGCGCATTCAGCGCCGCGATGTCCGGCACTACCTCGAAAGAGCGCACCGCGCCACCGAGCGAATTCACATCCGCCACGCCGGGCACGGTACGAAGCGCCGGCCGGATCACCCAGTCAAGCAGGCTGCGCCGCTCGGCAAGTGACAGGCCGCCGCCTTCGACCACGAACATGAACATCTCGCCAAGCGGTGTCGTGATCGGCGCAAGCCCGCCGCTCACGCCCGAGGGCAGTTCGCGAAGGACGCCGTTCAGCCGCTCGCCCACCTGCTGGCGCGCCCAGTAGATGTCGGTGCCTTCGTTAAAATCGATGGTCAGGTCGGCTATCGCGTATTTGGACACCGACCGGAGCTGCCGCTCCTGCGGAATGCCGAGCATTTCCTGCTCGATCGGAATGGTGATCCGTGCCTCGACTTCCTCGGGCGTCATGCCCGGCGCCTTGAGGATGATCTTTACCTGCGTGGGCGAGACATCCGGGAAGGCATCGATCGGCAGCGAGCGCCAGGACTGCACGCCCGCGACCGCGAGCAGCGCGGCGGCGACCGCCATCAGCAGGCGCTGCGCGAGCGCAAATTCCAGCAACCGTGCAAGCATCACTCGCCCCCGATGCCGGCAAGCGCCGCCTTGATCGCCGACACGCCCTTGACCGCGATCCGTTCCTTGCCGTCGAATGCGCCGCTCACCACGCTGTCGGCGGCGCCCTCGCTGATCACAGTCACTTCATGCGGTGAAAAGCCGGTTGGCGTGCGCACGAAAACCATCGCACGGCCTGCACTGCGCACCACCGCCGCGGTCGGCACCGTCCATCGGCCGGACGCGCCGGGGAGTTCGATGACTGCTTCGACGAGGCTGCCCGAAAAGAGCCGGCCGGCGCCTTCGCGGATTTCCGCGCGCACCAGAGCCGTCTGGCTTGCCGGATCGACCGCGCGAGCGGTGGAAAGCACCCGGCCGCGCGCGCCTGCGGCGGGCACCGTGACCATTGCCCCGGTGAGCGGTGTTGCGGCCGCACCCATCGGCAATCGTATTTCCAGCCAGAGCGGATCAAGCCGTGCGACCCGGAACAGGGGCGCGTTCGCCTCGACGCGCTGCCCGAGGGAGGCGACCTGCTCCATCACCACACCGTCGATCGGCGAGACCACGTCGATCGCGCTGCCCGGTGCGCCGTCGCGTTCGATGCGCGCGATCGCCCCCGGACCGACGCCCGAGAGCCTGAGTGCCTGCAGGCGCTCGGCGAGCATCGCCTGTGCCTGTGCGTTCTGGACCCGCGTGGCCGCGTGGCGCGCCTCGGAGATGATCCCGTCGCGCAGCAGCAGTTCGTCGCGATCGAGGCTGTTCTTCGCGAGTTGCGCGGCCGAGCGCGCGTGCAGGTACTCGCGTTGTGCCTCGCCAAACGCGGGGCTCTGCAGACGCGCGAGCTCCTGGCCCTTGCGCACCGGCGAATTCACCGCGACCGACTGGCGCTCGACAAGGCCTCCAAGCGGCGCGCTCACCACATGGACCTGCTGCGGCGGAATCACCACCTGCGCCGCCACCGCGATCGATCCGCCGCCGGAATCGCGTCCCGCGACGCGCGCGGTGACCGGCTGAACCTGCACGCCGAGCGCGGTCATCTGCGCTTCGGTCATGCGCACATCCCCGGCGGCGTGGGCGGCGCCTGCGATGAAAAGGATAATTGCGGCAGCAGTGCGTGCATGGTTCAGCATGGAAATCCCCGGCATTCGATGATGCAAGTTGATCAACTACGAACGATGCGCGGCGTCGTGCACCGCGCAAGCGCATCGGGTGCCCTGCGCCGCGCGGGCGCGGTTCAGGCGAACCGGGAACGGGGCGGAGCGTGCGCCGGGGGGCGCAGGGATTCAATCCGACGGAGCGGTGTGGCACGGTCGGGCGCACTTGCCGTGCGCACCATCGATTCCGGCGGAACGACAAGGCCGGCGGTGGCGGACGTCGCCGCCGGCAACAGGATACGGTCGCGAATCTCCGGGCCGACGCCCACCGCCGTGCCTTCGTCGGGGAGGGGCGCGGACACGCCCGAGATTTCGCCCGCGACATGCACCACGGCAAATATCTTCGCAATGCCATCCACGTGCACGCCGCCCGCCGTGCCCGTCCCGCCGGCATGCGCATGAATCAGCGGCGCCACGCCCTGTAACAGCGCGAGCACACCGATCAGGCAGACGAGGAAAAGGCGACGGACCATGGCTCAATGATACCCACAGACCGATACGCCCGATTGATCCACATCACCCGACCCCCATCGCCCGTCCGGATCACCCGAACAAGGGGGGCGGCCGCCCGGGTCGGTGGGGTAAAATCGTCCTCTTTTCCTCCAGTCATCGCGACCTTCCCTCCCCCATGTCGTCACCGCCCGCCGCATCATCGTCCGCCGCTTCACCGTCCTCACGGAAATCCGCCGGGCAGGCGCCTGCCGCGTCCGCCTCCAATTTTCTGCGCTCGGTGATCGAAGCGGACCTCGCTCGCGACAAATACGCCGCGCGCACCTGGGGCGGCCACCCCGGCGCTGCCGCGATCCATGCGGGAGCGGCAAAGGACCCGGCGCGCATCCGCACCCGTTTTCCGCCAGAGCCGAACGGCTACCTGCATATCGGCCACGCGAAATCGATCTGCCTGAATTTCGGGCTGGCGCGCGATTTCGGCGGCCAGTGCCACATGCGGTTCGACGATACGAACCCGGCGAAGGAAGAGCAGGAATACGTCGATTCGATTCTCGATGCGGTGCGCTGGCTCGGTTTTGACTGGAACAAGCACCTCTTTTACGCATCGAACTACTTCGACACGCTGTATGACTTTGCCGAGCGCTTCATATCCGCGGGATTTGCCTACGTCGACAGCCTGTCCGCCGACGAGATGCGCGCCCATCGCGGCACGCTGACCGAGCCGGGAAAGAACAGCCCGCACCGCAGCCGCAGCGTCGAGGAAAACCTCGACATGTTCCGCCGCATGAAAAAGGGCGAATTCCCCGACGGCGCGCATGTGCTTCGGCTGAAGATCGACATGGCCTCGCCCAACATCAACATGCGTGACCCGGTGGTCTACCGCATCCGGCGCGCGCATCACCATCGCACCGGCGACACCTGGTGCATCTATCCGATGTACGACTACGCGCATTGCATTTCGGATGCGCTCGAGCAGATCACGCACTCGATCTGCACCCTCGAATTCGAAGACCACCGACCACTGTACGACTGGGTCCTGGAGAGGCTCGCGGGCTTAGGCGTGCTCGCCGAGCCGCTGCCGAAACAGTACGAATTCGCGCGACTGAACCTCACCTACACGGTTCTCTCGAAACGCCGGCTGATCCAGCTGGTGGAGGACAGTCACGTCGCGGGCTGGGACGACCCGAGGCTGCCGACACTGGCGGGCTTTCGCCGCCGCGGCTACACGCCGGAGGCGATCCGGCTTTTCATCGAGCGCATCGGCGTGTCCAAGGAAAACTCCACCATCGACATGGCCATCCTCGAGGCGGCACTGCGCGACGACCTGAACGAACGTGCGGAACGCCGGATCGCGGTGCTCGACCCGATAAGGCTGGTGATCGAGGACTGGCCGGCGGACAAGGTCGAAGCCTGCCACGCGCCCAACCATCCGCAGAAACCCGAGCTTGGCAAACGCGATATCGCCCTCACCCGCGAGCTCTGGATCGACCGCGAGGATTTCATGGAGACGCC
>CANIEV010000153.1 GCA_947466535.1 Betaproteobacteria bacterium | reverse complement strand
GGCACCAGCGGCGACCTGATCGCGCGCCAGGTGGGGCCATTTCTCTCCCGCGGGCTCAACGGTCAACAGATCGTGATCGACAACCGCGGCGGCGCCAACGGCAACATCGCGATGGAAACGGTGGCGCGCTCGGCGCCCGACGGCTACACCTTCGCCGCGGCAAGCGACATCCAGCTTGCGGTGGCGCCGGTGCTCTCCAAGCTGCCCTACGACACCGAAAAGGATTTCGAACCGGTGGCAATGCTCGCGATCGTGGAACTGGTCATGCTCGCGCACCCGTCGCTTCCCGCCAATTCGCTGCAGGACCTGATCAAGCTTGCGAAGACACCCGGCTCGAACATCAGCTACGCCTCCACCGGCACCGGCAGCACCCACCAGCTCTTCATGGAACTGCTCAAGCAGCGCGGCGGCTTCGATCTGCTGCACGTGCCCTACAAGGGCACCGGACAGGCGATGCCCGACCTGCTCGGCGGCCAGGTGCAGGTGATGTACTCGGGCGTCACGCAGGCGCTGCAGCACGTGCGCTCGGGCAAGTTGAAGGCGCTCGCCACCGGCGCACGCAAGCGCCTGCCGCTGCTGCCCGATTTGCCGACGGTTGCCGAGTCCGGCTTCCCCGGCTACGAGGCGAACAACTACTGGGGCCTCTGGTCGCCCGCGGGCACGCCCGCCCCGATCCGGCAGAAGCTGCACAGCGAACTCGTGAAGCAGATGGACACCCCGGAACTTCGCGACTGGTTCCAGAAATCGGCGCTGGTGGTGGAAAACCTCTCCGCCGACGAACTCGGCGCACGGGTGAAAGCCGACCGCGCGCGCTGGACCCAGGTGGTGAAGGCGGCGAATATCAAGCTGGATCAGTAGCGTGGGTTTGCCGTTCCGTAGCGGCGATATTTATATCAGTGGTTTTATCGAAATTAACCGCTTCCCCGCACGGGGCAACGATTTTTCCTGAAGAATCTTCACGAATTCAGACAGTCGCCGCGAGCCGGTCGAGGAACGCGCTGACCGCCGCGTACGTTCCCATCCGCTTGCTTTCGCGCGGGCCGGCGATGTTCAGGGTGGCTATGTTGAACTCGCGCAGCCAGCGGGCGACATCGCGAACCGACTCCTCCGGCGGTGCCGAATCCGCCTGAACCACCAGCACCGGGCGCTTCATGCGCTTTGCGAACTGCAGCGTGGCGCGCGTTCCGCCGTCGAGTTCCCCGAGATTCAGGATCAGCGTGCCGTCGCTGTCCTCGACGTTGCGCCGGGTGCGCTGAAGATAGTCGCGCGAAGAAAGTTCCGTCAGCGCATAGCGCTTGTCGATCACGCCGTCTTCCGCGCGCCTGCCCGCGGGGCACCAGCCGCAGTGCGGCACGCGATGCGCGATCGCCCAGTCGAGCGCCGCGCGGTCGGCACCGGTCTGGCCGCCGGCGACAATGCGCGTCACCCCGCCGCAGAGCGTTGCCGCCCTGCGTTGCCTGAGCGTGCTCACGCTGCCTTGATGCGCTCCACCAGCCCGACATAGGCCTTGGGATCGAAGAAGGATTCGCCCGGCTGGTATTTTTTCGCCGCCGGAATCTCGGGTGCCGGAATGCGCTCGGCATCCGCATCGAAGGTGAGTTCGAGCTGCACGCCGCTCGGATCGAAAATGAACTGCTGCCAGTAGGTGGTCTTCGGAATCACGAACTCGCGCGAGGGAAGGCCGAACTTCGCAAAGCGCTCGCGAAAGCCGTTCCAGCCCACCGCGGTGATCGACAGGTGGTCGATCGCGCCGGTGTGCGGCGGCACCGGTCCGCCGGCAAGCGCGGGACCGCCGGCGTAAAGATGAATGATCGCCTCGCCCACCGGCGTGGGTACGCCCAGCCACGCGCCGGGAAAACCGAAATCCGGCCGGTGCACATCGCGCAGGCCGATGACTTTTGTGTAGAACGCCACGGACGCGTCGAGGTCCATGGTCTTGACGGCGACATGCAGCAGGCCGGTGATGGCGGCGGTGGACATGGCTTGGATCTCCCTGGAGTGCGGACAGATTCCGTTTCGGGATCTGCGATGAACGGTTGAATGGCTTACGCCATTGTATCGCTGCGATGCGCCCCCCTCTTGCGGCCTGCCCCAAGCGTCGGCAATCAGGACTTGCCGGGCAACATCCGCATCAGCTTGTCGATCAGGGGATTCGCCGGGACAACCGGCTTCGGGACGGCCTCGGCTTCCTGCGTCGAACCGCCAGCGGCCTTGCCCGCCGCCGGGCGCGCGGCCGGCTCCGGTGGCGGTCCGGGCATGATGCTCACCTTGTCGGCCACGACTCCGTTGGATCTGAGATCGAGTTTTTCGCACGGCGTGTTGCTGTAGGTGACGGTCTTGCCGTCGGTGCACTTGTAGACCGTGTCGGCAAAACCGGTACCGGAAAGCAGAACCAGACCGGCCATGCACACCACACGCAAAAACATGAATGCCCCTCGAAGATCCGACTGGATAGCTGCAATTTACCCGTGCGCGTCACGAATGGATAGTCCGTTCCCGGATGTCGACCCCGCTAAGATCGATGCATTGCCCTCAACCTGCACCCTTCAAGGCGAACAACAATGAAAGTCAAACGCATCCTCTCGGACGTGACCCTGGTCATCGCGGACGTGGAAGTTCAACTCAACGGTGAGTCGCGCAGTTCGCCGACTCTCTGCGCCGTCATCGCAGGGTCCGGCGGCGCGCCCGATCTCGTGGTGCCGCTCAACACGCCGGACGGACGGCCGATATTCATGAAGATCGAGAACGCGATCAGCACGCCGTGAGACAAACTACTGTGGCAACACCTTCAGATCGTCGCGGATGATCTTCGGCACAACGGCCAGTTCATCGCGGAACATCTTCTCGAACTCGGCCGGCGACATCGAGGGAATCTCGTAGGCGGAATCGATCAGGTAGTTGCGAACCGCGGGCTCGTTCAGCGCAGCGCGCGTGGCCTCCACCGTCCGGTCGGCAATCGATGCCGGCAATGCCGCAGGCGCGAGCAGGCCGGTCCAGACCATGCTGCGCATGACGAGGTTGTCGTATCCCGACTCGACAAACGTGGGGACGTTCGGCAGCTTGGGCGCGCGCTTGGGACCGAAGATGCCGATCACCTTCATCTTGCCTGCAGCCGCGAGCGGCGCGGCGATGTGCGCAGCAGTGAGGGTGAAGGCGATCTGGTCCCCCATCAGGTCCTGCATTGCCGGCGGCGAGCCTCGGTACTGGATTTCCTGGAATTGCACGCCCGCCATTTTTGCGAACGTCTCCATCAGCACCGCCGGAATCGAACCCGGTCCCCAGGAGCCGTAGGACATCGGCTGCTTGGCGGTCTTCGCGTATTCCGCGAGTTCACGAACGTTGTTTACCGGGTACTTGGGATGGATCACCACCACCGGACCGCTCAGCGTGAGCGGAACCAGGAACTTGAAATCCTTCGTCGGATCGTAGGGCAGCGACTTGACCGTCGCGGTGGCGGCGATCAGCGGGTCCTGAATGGTGGCCAGCATGGTGTAGCCGTCCGGGGCGGCGCGCGCGACTTCCGCTGCGCCGATGCTGCCGTAGGCGCCGGGGCGGTTCTCCAGCACCACCGTCTGGCCCAGCCGCGCGGAGACGCTGTCGGCGATGCGTCGCGTGGACACGTCCACCGGCGACCCTGCGGGATAGGGCACGACCCAGCGGATCGCGCGCGTCGGCCAGGCGCCGGATTGCGCCGAGGCGGCAGGAACGTAAGCGGCGGTTCCCGCGGTGAGTGCAGCAAGTGCGACCAGAATGGCGCGTCGTGACATGACTCCTCCTTGTTTTACTGATTGTGTTTTGTGATCGTGTTCAGCGGCTGAACGGCGTGGGCCACGGCCGCGCAGGTTCGGTGCCGAGGCGTGAATGCACATCGAAGCCGTTCTTGTACACCGCATGATGATGCGCCCGGTCGGATACGCGGGTGATGTCGGCGGACGGATCACCGTTGACGATAAGCATATCGGCCCAATAGCCCTCCGCGAGCCGGCCGCGATTCGCGAACCCGCAGAGTTCGGCGGCGCTGCTCGTGCCGGCACGCAAGGCGTCCAGCGGCGCGACACCCGCCTCGCACATCAGGAAAAGCTCGCGTGCATTGTTGCCGTGATAGATGTACGGAAACCCGGTGTCGGTACCCATCGCGAGCTTGCCGCCCGCGGTGTAATAGCGCCGCACTGAATCGACATGCATCTCGGCGAACTTCAGGCCCTTGTCGCGCATCGCGGGTGAAAATCCCTTGCCGCTTTCGCGGAAGGCATCGGGAATCGCAAGCGTCGGCACGAGAAACACGCCAAGCTTGATCATCTCCTCGATGGTTTCATCGCGAAGCTCAAAGCCGTGTTCAATCGAGGTAGCACCCGCGCGGATCGCGCGCGCGATGCCGTCGTTGCCCTGCGCGTGCACCGCCGCCTTCTTGCCCAGTCGCCTCGCTTCGCCAATGCCCGCCTCGATTTCTTCCTGCGTGAACGCGGTGCGCAACGGGTCGGTACCCATGGTGAGGATGCCGCCTGTGACCACGAACTTGATGAAATCCGATCCGGCCTTGATGTTCTCGCGCACCGCGCGGCGCATTCCGTCCGCGCCGTCGGCTTCCAGCCCCGACCACCAGCCGTGACCGCCGGTGATGGTGATGCCCTTGCCCGCGCACACGATGCTCGGGCCGAGATGCTGGCCGGCATCGATCGCATCACGCACCTTCATTTCGTAGAAATCGCGGCCGCACATGTCGCGCACCGAGGTGATGCCGCCGCGCAGATTGGCCTGCGCGTTCTCGAGCATCGCGAGCGTGCGGTCAGCCTGGTCAAGGTCAATGTAGTTGCGGCTGAAGCGACCGTTCATCAGGCGCATCGAGCAGATGCCGCCGCAATCGTCCTTCTCGTTCAGCATCATGTGAAAGCCGAACGGGATCTGCCCTGCGAGAAACAGATGCACGTGGCTGTCGATGATCCCGGGCAGCAGGGTCTTGCCGCTGATGTCCTCGCGCAGACCCGCATAGCCCGCGAACTCGGAGGCAGGCGCGACCCGGGCAATCCGGCCGTCACGCATCAGAAGCGCGTGACCATCGACGGGCGCGTTCACGCCATCGAAGATCCGTCCGCCTGAAAACAGCTTTTCATCGCGCTGCCGGTCCGTCATTACCCCGCCTCCCCTGGCCGTCTAACGCGGCCGCGACGGATTATCAGATGCGCAACCTCCCCCCGCAAGGCAATTCTCGCCGTACACGATACAAGCACGGTTCATCACTTCGATGCCCTGATCAGATCCGCCGCCTTCTCCGCGATCATGATCACGCAGGCATTGATATGCGCCGAGACAAGGTCAGGCAGGACCGAGGCGTCGGCCACGCGAAGGCCTTCCACGCCGTGCACACGCAGCTCGGCATCGACGACCGAGCCGCCCGCGCCGTATCCCGGCTTTCCCATCCGGCAGGTTGACGAAGGATGATGGGCCGTCACTGCGGTCGAGCGGATGTAGGACTCGAACTCGGCGTCACTTGAATCGCGCTTCGGTGAAAGTCGCTCGCCGCGAACCGGCGCCATGCCGGTGTGCTCTCCGAGCGCGATCGCGAGATCGAGGCCGTGACGAAGCGTGGCCATGTCGTCCGGATGATCGAAGAAGTTGAAGTCGATCTTCGGCGGCACATTCGTGTCCGCCGCGGCGAGTGTGACGGTGCCGCGACTTTTGGGATGCAGCAATGTCGGCCGGATCGCATAACCGTCGCGAAAGCCCGCCCGCCATCCGGGAAACCACAGCCGCGCATCGCCCGGTGCGCCGCGAAAAATGAACTCGATGTCGGGAACATCCAGTTCCGGCCGCGTCTTGATGAAGGCAAGGACGCCGGCGGGCAGCCAGGTCGCGGGCCCGGTTCCGAAGACGAAGGCGCGCGCCATGGCAAGCGCGGCGCGATCGGCGCGCATGAGTTCGTGGAACGGGCCCGGCGCCTTGCGTGCATAGGTGACAAGGCAGGCGATGTGGTCCTGAAGATTGCGACCGACCGGCAGATCGCTCACCACGCCGATGCCGTGCCGCTGCAGTTCCTCGCCCGGACCGATGCCGCTATTCATGAGCAGATGGGGCGAGTTGAACGTTCCCGCGCACACGATGACTTCGGCCGCGGCAAGCGCTTCGTGCTCGATGCCGTCGTCCAGTACAAAGCAGACGCCGACCGCGCGCCTGCCCTGCATCGTGATCCGTCGGACATGCGCGTGCGTGAGAACGGTGAGATTGGGACGCCCGGACGCAGCACGAAGGAACGCACGCGAGGTGGACTGGCGACGTCCGCCGGCGATCGTGAACTGGCAGCGGCCGAAGCCTTCCGCCTGCGCACCGTTCATGTCGTCGGTGACCGGATAGCCGGACGCCTTCGCCGTGGCCATCAGGCAGTCGAACAGGGGGTCGCTGGTTCCTGCCGGTGTCACACGTAGCGGGCCGTCGCCACCGCGAAATTCGTCGGCCCCGCCCGCCCAGGTTTCGCTCTTGCGAAAGTACGGCAGAACGTCCGCATACGACCAGCCCGGCGCGCCCTCGCGCGCCCAGCGATCGAAATCGCCCGGGTGGCCGCGCGTATAGGCCATCACATTGATGGAGGACGATCCGCCGAGCACCTTGCCGCGCATCGCCTCGATGCGCCTACCTCCGAGCGCCGCCTGCGGTTCGGTCGCGTAGCCCCAGTCGAACATGCGCTTGCCGTGCAGGAGGCCAAGACCCAGCGGAATGCCGATCAGCGGATGACGATCCGGCCCGCCGGCCTCCAGCAGAAGCACGCGAACCGAAGAGTCTTCTGATAAGCGGTTGGCGAGCACACAGCCGGCCGAACCGGCGCCGACGATGACGTAATCGAAGCGCCCGAACTCGCGTGCGTGCATCAGCGATTGCCGTTGCCGGGGGAGATTCTGCCCCCTGAAACTCTGGTTATTTTGGTCATCGTGATGTTCTTGTGTTGTGCATTTCAGAATCTCTGTAGCTTATATTGCCAGTCACAAATTTACTGTGCTAGCCTGCTTTTTTGTAGTTCACACGAGATTGCGATGAATAGCGCCAGCACGACGACGATGTCCGGCAGAAACGACGCAGCAGTCGTCGGGGTAAAGCCGATGTCCCCCTGGCTCGGCGCGGAAATCACCGGCGTCGATGCCTCGCAGCCGATCGACGCGGAACGCTTCGCCGCGATTCGTCGCGCATGGCTGGAGCATCTTGTCATCGTACTGCGCAAGCAGACGCTCGACGAAGACCAGCAGGTGCGTTTTGCGGAAGGCTTCGGCCCGCTGATCAAGGGTCGCAATGTCGGGCCGCCCTACAGCCCGACCAATAACACGGTGCTCTACATCTCCAACGTCCTCGAAAACGGCGAGCTGATCGGCGCCCATCCGGACGGCGAGATGGAATTCCACACCGACCAGGCGCATCAGGAAAAGCCCTCGGCCGCAACGATGCTCTATGCGATCGACGTGCCCAAAAAAGGCGGCGAAACGCTGTTCGTGAACGCCTACCACGCCTACGAAACCCTGCCCGCAGAGCTGAAGGCGCGGATCGACGGCCGCCGCGCCATCAACGCCTACGACCATAACGACGGCGATCGTCGCGGCAACTTTCTGCGCGAAGGCATTCCGCGCGCAACGCATCCGATGGTGCGCACGCACCGCGAGACCGGGCGCAAGGTGCTTTACGTGAACCGGCTGATGACCGCCGCCATCGAAGGCATGGACCCGAAAGAGAGTGACGACATCCTCATGACGCTCTTTGCCCATCTCGAGCGACCGGAATTCGTCTATGCGCACTCGTGGCGTGCGGGCGATCTCGTGCTCTGGGACAACCGCTGCACGCTTCATGCAAGAAACGATTTCGACGCCTCGGAGCGACGCCTGTTGCGTCGCATCGCGATGGCAGGCGAAACGCCGCTCTGAACCGGGTGGCCTGCGCGCAAGAGTGCCGGCAAACCACCGGCGATTTCACCCAATTCATCTTCACAATTAAAGGACTGACATGAGCTTCAGGAATGTGCTTTGCCGCATGGCCGCTGGTGTGCTGACGCTGTCCGTTCCGCTCGCGTTCCTTGCGGGCAGTGCCCATGCCGCCGATCAGCTTCGCGTGGGGCTTTCCGCCATCTACCCCGTGTACGGCGTGGCCTTCGCAGCGAGGGAACTCGGCTACTACAAGGAACGCGACCTGGACGTGCAATTGACGGACTTGTCGGGCGGGCTTGCGCAGGAAGCGCTTGCCGCGGGTGCGGTGGATGTGATTACCGCGCCGCCGTCCGGCGTGGGCGTCGCCATCTCCAAGGGCATCAAGGAACGGATCATCGCGCCCACGGGTGGAATTACACCCGACGGATGGCATCTCGTGGTTCCGGTCAACTCGCCGATCAAGACGCTGAAGGATCTCGAGGGCAAGACGGTGGGCATCTCGAGCAAGGCATCGTCGATGGATTTTCTTGCGCTCTGGGCTGCGCGCCACGGCAAGATCACCATCAAGACGATTCCGCTCGGAACGCCGGGGGTTCCGCCCGCACTGAAGAACAAGCAGATCGACGCGGCGATTCTCTGGCCGCTGGTGAGCTACCGGCACCTGATCGACGGCGAATACCGCTCGCTTGTCGATTTCGGCAAGGAGATGGATCCGGTGCTGCCCGACACCTGGGCGGCGACCCAGGAGGCAATCGACAAGAAGCCCGAGGTGCTCCGTCGCTGGCTCCAGGCGAACGCGAAAGCCATCACCTACATGCAGGCAAACGAGGCCTGGACGCTGGAGTTCCTGAAGCGCTACACCAAGGAACCCGACGCGCGGGTGCTGAAAATGGCCTACGACACGATCATCAAGAAAATGAAGACCGACGGTGCAATGGACCCGCAATGGATGGCCAACTCGGTCGCGCTTGCCACCGACGCAGGGTTCAAGCTGCCCCCGGTCTCCGAGATTTTTCGCCCGATCAAGTTTTGAGCATGGCGATTGAAATTCGCGGTGCGTGAAAACTTGAAAGCAGGAGCGCATCCTTGCGCCTGAAGGTGCTTGCGATTCAGGCGTCGTTTTTCGTCGCGCTGGGTGCGATCTGGGAACTCGGCAGCCGCTCGAAGGTGGTTGATCCCGAGATCCTGCCGCCGCCCTCGCAGATCGCAGCCGCCATGGCCGATCTGCTGCAGGAAGCCGCCTTCATCCAGGAAGCCGGCATCACCTTGTGGCGGGTGGTCGTTTCGTTCCTGATCGCGGCGCCGATCTCGCTTCTGGTCGGTTTCGTCCTCGGTGAAAATCGCCGCATCGGCGACCGGCTGGGCGGCCTGTTCAATGTCGTGCTCGCGGTGCCGCAATCCATCTTCCTGCCGATTTTCATTCTTGCGCTCGGACTGGGAACGATGCAGAAGATCGCCTACGGTGTCACGCACGTGTTCTTCGTGGTCACCATCACCACCATGGCCGCGGTGCGGCAGGTGCCGGCGCAGTGGGTGCAGGCGACGCGTTCCTTTGGTGGCGATAGGTGGCGGATCTACCGGAGCATCTATCTGCCCGCGATGGCGCCGCAGGTGATGACCGGTCTTCGGCTGGGACTTATCTTCTGCATCATCGGAATACTGCTTGCCGAGATGTACGGTTCGCGCGACGGCGTGGGGCTCGTAATCTATCGGTTCGGGCAGGCCTACCAGACGGTCAACCTGATGGCGTCGATCTTCCTCATATCGTTCATTACTGTGGCAATCAACGAGACCATGCGCCTCTGGGAAACGCGG
>CANIEV010000152.1 GCA_947466535.1 Betaproteobacteria bacterium | reverse complement strand
GGGTGGTTTCCTACCTCCTGATCGGGTTCTGGTACACCCGACCCACCGCGGTGTACGCCAATCTCAAGGCGTTCCTGGTCAACCGTGTGGGAGATTTCGGCTTCCTGCTCGGTATCGGTCTGGTCCTCGCGCATACCGGCACGCTCGATTACGTCGAAGTATTCGGCCAGGCGAAGGCCATGTCGTCCGCGACCATAGAACTCATCCCGGGCTCGTCCTGGGTGCTGATCACGGTGATCTGCATCTGCCTGTTTGTCGGCGCAATGGGGAAATCGGCGCAGTTCCCGCTGCATGTCTGGCTGCCGGACTCGATGGAAGGACCGACGCCGATCTCCGCGCTGATCCACGCGGCGACCATGGTGACTGCAGGCATTTTCATGGTGACCCGCATGTCGCCGCTGTACGAGCTGTCACCGGCCGCGCTGTCGGTAATCCTCGTGATCGGCGCGATCACCGCGTTCTTCATGGGGCTGATCGCGATCGTGCAATACGACATCA
Organism: Betaproteobacteria bacterium; assembly: GCA_947466535.1. Classification (GTDB taxonomy): domain Bacteria; phylum Pseudomonadota; class Gammaproteobacteria; order Burkholderiales; family SG8-39; genus CAMBSA01. The sequence continues at coordinate 9,237 of CANIEV010000152.1, read as the reverse complement.
AGCGAGTGGTTGCTTATTCGACGCTGTCGCAGCTTGGCTACATGACGATGGCGCTCGGCGCCTCGGCGTATTCGGCCGCGATGTTCCACCTGATGACGCATGCCTTCTTCAAGGCCGCCCTGTTTCTTGGTGCGGGTTCGGTGATCGTGGCCATGCATCACCAGCAGGACATGCGCCACATGGGTGGTCTGCGCAAGTACCTGCCGATCACCTATGCGGTGGTGCTGATCGGTGCGTTCGCGAACGCCGGATTCCCGCCGTTCGCCGGTTTTTTCTCCAAGGATACGATCATCGAAGCGCTGCATGCGTCGACCACGCCGGGTGCGGGAATCGCCTACGCTGCTGCGCTTGCAGGCGTATTCGTCGGCGCGCTGTATTCGTTCCGCCTGGTGTTCTTCGCGTTCCACGGCAAGGAGCGCTTTGACACCTCAGGCAAGGCTCACGGTCATGACGCACATGACCATGACGATCAAGGTCACAGCGGCGTGCCCCACGAGTCCCCCTGGGTAATCACCCTGCCGTTGATCCTGCTTGCGATCTTCTCCATATGCTCCGGCTGGGTGATCGGCACCGTGGTGCACGGTGACTACTTCGGCAAGGCAATTTTCGTGGGTGCGGGCCATGAGTGGATGGCCGAGATGGCGCACGAGTTCCACGGCGTCTGGGGCATGATGCTGCACGGTCTGGGCTCGTTGCCGTTCTGGCTGGCGGTTGCAGGTCTGGCCACCGCCTGGTACTTCTACATCCTGCGTCCTGACCTTCCTGCGGTCGTCAAGCGCCGGCTCGGCGTCCTTCCCGTCATTCTCGAGAAGAAATACGGCTTCGATGAATTCAACCAGACGGTGTTTGCCGGCGGGGCGGTGAAATTGGGCCGTTTCTTCTGGCGCGTCGGGGACCAGGGCCTGATCGACGGCATCCTGGTCAACGGCAGCGCAAGGCTCGTGGGCTGGATCGCCAGCGTCGTGCGCCTGTTCCAGACCGGTTATATCTACACCTACGCGTTTGCCATGATCCTCGGCGTGTTCGTCATTCTCACGCTCTGGCTGTATCGCATCGCCTATCCGTCATGACCCTGCGCACCGAAACACGCGACCCGAGCCGCCGATGAACACCGCCCCCTGGTTGAGCCTGTCCGTCTGGGTCCCTATCCTGACCGGCCTCGTGGTACTGGCAAGCGGATCAGACAGGAACGCCGGTGTTGCCCGCGGCATCGCGCTTGTCGGCGCCATCGTCGGGTTCCTGGTCACGATTCCCCTCGTCACCGGGTTCGACACCGGCACCAGCGCCATGCAGTTCGTCGAGAGTCGTACCTGGATCGAGCGCTTCAACGTCAACTACCACCTCGGCGTGGACGGTATTTCAGTCCTGTTCGTGCTGCTCAACAGCTTCGTGACCGTGCTCGTCATCATCGCCGGGTGGGAAGTCATCACCAGCCGTGTCTCGCAGTACATGGCGGCGTTCCTCATCATGTCGGGTCTGATGAACGGAACCTTCGCAGCGCTCGATGCCCTCCTGTTCTACGTATTCTTCGAGGCGACCCTGATCCCGATGTACATAGTCATCGGCGTGTGGGGCGGGCCGAACCGGGTGTATGCCGCGGTCAAGTTCTTTCTCTACACGCTGCTCGGTTCGCTCCTGATGCTGGTTGCGTTCATCTATCTCTACGTCCGCTCGGGCGGAAGCTTCGAGATCCTCGACTTCCATACCCTGCCGCTGTCGATGAACGCCCAGATTTTGCTGTTCATCGCATTCTTCATGGCGTTCGCGGTGAAGGTGCCAATGTGGCCGGTGCATACCTGGCTGCCGGATGCGCACGTCGAAGCGCCCACCGGCGGTTCCGCGGTCCTGGCCGCGATCATGCTGAAGCTCGGCGCCTACGGCTTCATCCGTTTTTCGCTGCCCATTCTTCCCGATGCGAGCCAGGCGTTGTCTGGTTTCATGATCACGCTGTCGCTTGTTGCGGTGGTGTACGTCGGGCTGGTTGCACTGGTGCAGACGGACATGAAAAAGCTCGTCGCGTATTCCTCGATTTCGCACATGGGATTCGTGACGCTCGGGTTCTTCATCTTCAATGCGATCGGGATCGAAGGCGCGCTCGTGCAGATGATCTCCCACGGTTTCGTGTCGGCCGCGATGTTCCTCTGCATCGGGGTGATGTACGACCGCATGCATTCGCGCAACATCGCCGATTACGGCGGGGTGGTAAACAGCATGCCGAAATTCGCCGCGCTGATGCTCCTCTTCGCGATGGCCAACTGCGGCCTGCCCGCAACGTCCGGCTTCGTCGGTGAATTCATGGTAATAATGGGCGCGGTCAAGTTCAATTTCTGGATCGGCTTCCTTGCCGCCACGACGCTGATTTTCGGCGCCGCCTACACGCTCTGGATGTACAAGCGCGTGATCTTCGGCGCGATCGCCAATGACCGTGTCGCCGGACTCACCGACATCAATGCCCGTGAAACCCTCGTCCTCGGCGCGCTCGCGATAGCGGTGCTCTGGATGGGCCTGTACCCGGCACCGATTACCGAAATCATGCATGTCTCGGTGGGCGAACTCCTAAAGCACCTCGCGGCGAGCAAACTATGATGTCCAACCTTCCGCTGATGCTCCCCGCGTATGCGGAGATGCTGCTGCTCATCTCCGCCTGCGTAATCCTGATCGCGGATCTCTTCATTCCCGACAAGCGCCGCGATGCAACCTACCTGCTGTCGCTGATCGCGCTGCTGATTACGGCATTTATGACCGTGCTGGTCGCGGCTGCTACTGGAGGCCAGCCGGCGTACACCTTCAACAACATGTTCGTCAGCGATGCGATGGCGACGGTGCTCAAGCTGTTCACCTACCTGTCGGTCGCGCTGTGTTTTGTCTACTCGCGCTCCTATCTCGCGGACCGCGGCATGTACCGGGGCGAATACTTCGCGCTCGCGCTGTTCGCCACCCTCGGCATGCAGGTGATGATTTCGGCCAACCACCTGCTGGCCCTCTACCTCGGTCTGGAATTGATGTCGCTCTGCCTGTACGCGATGGTGGCGCTCGACCGGGACTCCGCGCGTTCCACCGAAGCTGCGATGAAATATTTCGTGCTGGGCGCGCTCGCATCTGGCCTGTTGCTCTACGGCTTCTCGATGATCTACGGCTCAACCGGATCGCTCGATATTGCGCTCGTCAAGAATGCGCTTGGCGCCGGTGGCACCAACCGAACCTTGCTGGTGTTCGGCCTCGTATTCGTGGTGGCGGGAATCGCCTTCAAGCTGGGCGCGGTTCCGTTCCATATGTGGATTCCCGACGTCTACCACGGCGCACCCGCGGCAATGACACTTTTTATTGCCACCGCGCCCAAACTGGCCGCGTTCGCGATGGCGGTGCGCCTCCTGATCGGCGGATTGCTGCCCCTCGCGTTCGACTGGCAGCAGATGCTCATGATTCTCGCGGTGCTTTCGATGGCAATAGGAAACCTCGCCGCGATCGCCCAGACCAACATAAAGCGAATGCTCGCGTATTCAACCATCTCGCACATGGGCTTCATGCTGCTTGGCCTCCTGTCCGGGGTGGTGGGCGGCAACCTTAACTCGGCGGCTGACGCCTACGGCTCGGCAATGTTCTATGCCGTGGTCTACTCTATTACCAGCCTTGCGGCATTCGGCGGCGTCCTGCTGCTCTCCCGCGCGGGGTTCGAAGCCGAGAGAATCGAGGACTTCAAGGGCCTCAACCAACGCAGCCCGTGGTTCGCGCTGATGCTGCTGCTGGTCATGTTCTCTCTTGCTGGCGTGCCGCCGACGGCCGGGTTCTACGCCAAGTTCTCGGTGCTCACGGCAGTCGTGCAGACGGGCGAGATCTGGCTCGCGGTGATTGCTGTGGTCTTTTCCCTCATTGGTGCGTTCTACTACCTGCGCATCGTCAAGCTCATGTACTTCGACGCGCCGAGCGATACCAACCCGCTGAACCAGCGTCTGGACATGAATGTGCTGTTCTCGGTCAACGGGCTGTCCATGCTCGCGCTCGGCCTGTTTCCCGGGGCGCTCATGAGCATCTGCCTGGAGTCGGTGAGGACACTCGTCTGAACGCGGCCATCGGTGTCTTTCTGGTCGCTTTCGCCGCGCTCGCCGCCAACCTGCCTTTCTTCTCGCGGCGCATCTTTCTCGCGGTGAAACCCGCCTCCGGCGACAAGGCCGTTGTCTGGTGTCTCGCGGAGCTCGTCATTTTCTATTTCGTGGTCGGTGGCATTGCACTTGCGCTCGAGGCGCGTTCCGGCCAGATCTATCCGCAAGGCTGGGAGTTCTATGCGATGACCGGGTGCATGTTTCTCGTGCTCGCGTATCCCGGCTTCGTCTGGCGCTATCTCTGGAAACGTCAGCCGTGACCGGGCCCGCCGACATTCGCTGGTCGAAGGGTGATTTCACCGAGCGGCGCGTCGAGCGCGAATCCGTCTACGACGGACGCATGCTGCATGTGCGCCGCGATACGGTGCGCCTGCCCGACGGCGCAACCGCCACGCGCGAGCATGTCGAGCATCCGGGTGCAGTAGCGATCATCGGGCTCCTGGATTCGGGAGAGCTCGTGTTCGAACGCCAGTACCGGTATCCTCTCGAACGCGAGTTCTACGAACTGCCCGCCGGCAAGATCGATCCGGGCGAGCCGCCACTGGATTCTGCAAAACGCGAACTGCTGGAAGAGACTGGCTATGTAGCGCGTGAATGGCATCACCTCGGCGTCGTACACCCGGTGATTTCATACTCGAATGAGCGTATCGAGATATTCCTTGCCCGCGGGCTCGAATTCCGCGGATCTAAGCTGGACGAGGAGGAATTTCTCGAAGTGTTTCCGTTGTCGCTCGAGCGCGCGGTGCAGTGGATCCGCGAGGGCCACATCACCGACGCAAAAACCATCAGTTGTCTGTTCTGGGCGGAAAAGGTCCTCAACGGCAGCTGGCCCACCGACTGACCTCCAATCCGCATCAGGTACAGAACCATGCTCGTCTACGCACTCACCATCACGCTTTCGGCCTTCCTGCTCTTCCTGGTCCAGCCGATCATCGCCAAGCAGATACTTCCCTGGTTCGGCGGGTCGTCCGCGGTGTGGACCACCTGTGTGTTCTTCTTCCAGTTCCTTCTGCTCGCCGGCTACGCCTATGCGCACGCGGTGGTGCGATTCCTGTCGCCGCGCGCGCAGATCCTCGTGCACGTTGCGCTGCTGGCGGTGAGCCTCGCGGTACTTCCGATCGTAGCCGGCGTCGACTGGAAACCCACCGGCGAGGAAAATCCCAGCCTTCGCATCCTCGGTCTTCTGCTCGCCACCGTCGGGTTGCCGTATTTTCTGCTGTCCTCCACCAGTCCGCTGGTGCAGGCGTGGTACTCGCGCCGCTTCGATTCCCCGTATCGCCTGTTCGCACTGTCCAACCTGGCGTCTCTCGCTGCACTGCTGGCGTACCCGGTGGCCATCGAACAGTGGATCGCCACGCGGGCACAGGCGCTCGTCTGGTCATGGGGCTACGCCGCGTTCGCGATTGCCTGCGGCATTGCTGCGCTTGCCGGGCTTCGCAGCGCGTCCGGCGCAAGCGGCGGTGCGCAGGGCGCGATGAGCGAATCTGCGCCAAGCCTGGGAGATCGCCTGCAGTGGGTGCTGCTGCCTGCCATCGCCTCCTACCTGCTGCTGGCAATCACCTATCACCTCACGCAGAACGTGGCATCCATTCCGTTCCTGTGGGTGCTGCCGCTCACGCTCTACCTGCTCACCTTCATCCTCTGCTTTGACGGGCGGGGCTGGTATCGCCGCGGCCTGTTCTTCCCCGTCTCGGTGATCGCGCTCGGCGCAATGGCGTGGATCCTTCACGACTTCGAGCTCACGCATATGCTGAAGCTCGTGATCCCGGTGTATGCGATCGGCCTGTTCGTGATCTGCATGTTCTGCCACGGCGAGCTGGTGCTGATCAAGCCGGCACCCTCCCGGCTCACCGAGTTCTACATGCTGATATCGCTCGGTGGAGCGCTGGGTTCGCTCGCGGTGTCGGTGATGGCGCCGACTTTCCTTCCGGGGGATTTCGAACTCTCCGGCGGCCTCGTGCTTGCTGCGATAGCGCTGACGCTGCGCTTTCGCGGCACGAGCAGGATCGCGTTTGCGGTCGGGCTTGCGACCATCGCCTTCGTGGGCTGGGCCTCCTACAGCTACATCCACGAGTTCCTTTCCGAAGCGCGTGTGATCAAGCGCAATTTCTATTCCTCGCTTCGCACCTACGACGAAGATCGCGAATCCGGACAGGTACGCAAGCTGATCCATGGCAGCATCAACCACGGCTCGCAGTTCACCGCACCCGAGAAGCGTGGTATGCCGATCGGGTACTTTGGTCCCACCTCGGGGATCGCGCGCGGCATCGAGGCGCTGCGCGAACGTGCCAAGGCGGAGAATCGCGGCATGCGCGTGGGTGTCGTCGGCCTGGGCGCGGGCGTGCTCGCTGCATGGGGAAGGGACGGGGACTCCTACCATTTCTACGAGATCAATCCGCAGGTGATCGATCTTGCGCAGACCGAGTTCACCTATCTGAAAGACAGCAAGGCGAAGATCGAACTCACGGTGGGAGACGGCAGGCTTGCGCTCGAGGCCGTGAAGCCGCAGCAGTTCGACCTTCTCGCGGCCGATGCGTTTTCCAGCGATTCAGTCCCGATGCACCTGCTGACGCGCGAGGCGATGCAGCTTTATGTCAGCCACCTTCGCCCGGGCGGCGTCATCGTGTTCAACGTCACCAACCGCTATCTGGATCTTGCGCCGGTGGTGAAGCGCCTCGCCGATGCGCTAGGGCTGCATGCTCGCCTTGTGTCGGACTGGCCGGAAGGCAAGGCCTACGACATCTACGCCGGCACCGACTTCGTTCTCGTCAGCGCCGATCCGACGATCTTCAAGGCAAAGGGTTTGGCAGAGGTCGTCACCGAGATCGAGGTCAAGCGCCGTGGGTCGGTGTGGACCGACGATTTCAACAACCTGCTCGAAGCGATCAAGTAGGGAGGGTAGTCGCCAGGCACTCAGGGGCGGGTGCCGGCGCTGTAACTGATCCGGTAGATCGCGCCCGCGTGGTCGTCGGACACCAGCATCGAGCCGTCGGGCATCACCTCCACGTCCACCGGGCGGCCCCACACCGAGTCGGCCTGCAGCCAGCCTTCTGCAAAGACTTCGTGCTTCACCGCGCGGCCGCCTTCCACCACCACGCGCTTGATCCGGTAGCCGATCTTCTTGGAACGGTTCCATGACCCGTGCTCGGCGATGAAAATGCTGTTGCGAAACTCCGCCGGAAACTGGCTGCCGGTATAGAAGCGCATCCCGAGGGAGGCCACGTGCGGCCCGAGTTTTACCACCGGCGGCGCGAACTCGCGGCAGGCTCGTTTCCCACCGTACTCGGGATCGGCGGTATCGCCCTGGTGACAGTACGGGTAGCCGAAATGCATTCCGGCCTTCGGGGCGTGGTTCAGTTCGTCGGAGGGCAACTCGTCGCCGAGCATGTCGCGGCCGTTGTCGGTGAACCAAAGCTCACGGGTCTGCGGATGCCAGTCGAAACCGACGGTGTTACGCACGCCGCGCGCCATCACCTCGTAGCCGCTGCCGTCGGGCCGGATGCGCGAAATCAGTGCGTAGCGATCCGCATCGGGTTCGCAGATATTGCAGGGCGCGCCTACCGGCACATACAACCAGCCGTCGGGCCCGAAGCGGATGAACTTCCAGCCGTGGTGGCCTTCGCGAGGGAATCGCTCGGTCACCACCGCCGGCTTCGGGCCGTTGCCGGCGGCGAACGCATCGAGATGCTTTTCGATGTCGTCGAAGCGCAGGATGCGGTTGACTTCCGCCACGAACAGCGCGCCGTCGCGCAGCGCAATGCCGTTGGGCATGTTGAGGCCCGATGCGAGCGTGATGAGTTGCGTGGCGCGCCCCTCGCGGTAGCGCAGCGCATACACCCGCCCGGCGCTGCGGGTGCTGACGAACACCACGTTGCTCGCGCCGTGCGCGAGCGAGCGGGCGTTGGGCACGTTGTCGGCAAAGACCGAGATCTCGAAGCCCGGCGGCAGGGTGATGCGGTCCACCGGAAGGCGCTGGGCAGACGCGGGGAGCGCGAGCAGAAGTCCGGCGAGAAGCCCGGTAATCCGGTGAAGGCGAGGAATTAAAAAGTTCAACTTTGCCTCCAAAAAATCGTTAATCCATGCGGCGAAGTGGTAAATACGATTGCTAAAAATAGAAAATAACCCGTGTGAAAATGGCCTGGGCGATAAGTGCCTGTGTCACGCAGGTGTCGTTGCGGACATTGTCATTGGCCGCAGGAACTCCGCGAGCGCATCCAGTACCGCATCGGGCTTTTCCGCCATCAGCGCATGGCCGCTGCCGGGAAGGGTCACGGTCTTCGAGCCGGCGATGGCGGCGGCAAGAGCGCGGCCGGAGCGTGGCGAAGTCATCAGGTCGGCACCCGCAAGCACCACGAGTGTGGGGCAGGCAATTTGTGCTGCCCGCTCCATGCCGGTCGTGTAGTTGTTGCAGGCGGCGAAGTCGGTATGCAGCACGCCCGGCTTCTGTCGTTGCAGCAGGCGCAGGTTGCCGCCGAGCACGGACGCACCCGGCCCGGGGTTGCCCGGGTAGTGCGAGAGTGCGGCGTGCGACCACACGTTGATCATGCCCTGTGCGACGGCCTCGTCGTTCAGCGTCGAGGCAAGCAGCTCGGGCGAGACCTTCATCGGGACGGCGATGCCGATGAGCGCTAGCGATGCGGTGCGGTCAGGGTGGCGGCCGGCGCAGTCGAGTGCGATAAGCGAGCCCATGCTGTGGCCGACAAGCGAGGCTTTGGCCACGCCCGCGGCATCGAGCAGTGCGACGATCCAGTCCGCGATGTCCTCGATGCGCTCGACCGCCGGGCCGTCTGAGCGCCCGTGGCCGGGGAGGTCGACCGCGAGAACACCGAAGCCGTGATGCGCAAGCCATCGCGACTGCAGCGCCCAGACGCTGTGATCGTGCGCCCCGCCGTGGATCAGCACCACCGTCGGGAGCGACGCGTCGAAGGGCTTTCCGCCGGTGTAGGCGTAGGATTTTCTACCGTTGATGTTCAGTTCCATAGCTCACTCCGCAATACATCCCTTTAACCGCCAAGACGCCAAGAAAGCCAAGGACGCCAAGAAAAGCACTGCGTCCACTAAACAAAGCCCTCTCGATGCGGGCTTTGCCGGGGTGGGAGGGGTTACGGGGAGGGCGGGGGCGCCCCCCCCCCCCGGT
>CANIEV010000151.1 GCA_947466535.1 Betaproteobacteria bacterium | reverse complement strand
TGGACGGCCGCTCGCCTCTACAACGAGGCGAAGGACGAACTTCAGGGCGGCAACTACCAGCAGGCGATCAAGCATTACGAGAAGCTCGAAGCGCGCTTCCCGTACGGCAGGTATGCACAGCAGGCGCAACTCGAAGTCGCCTATGCCTACTTCAAGGACAACGACCTCGCCTCGGCCTCGGCGGCGGCGGACCGCTTCGCCAAGCTGCACCCGAATCATCCCAGCGTCGATTACTCGTACTACCTGAAGGGCATCATCTGGTTCAACGAGGACCAGGGCATCTTCGCCAAGGTGGCCGACCAGGACCCGACCGAGCGTGACCCCAAGGCGGCACGCGACTCCTTCGATGCGTTCAAGGATCTGGTGCAGCGCTACCCCGATAGCAAATATGTCCCGGATGCAATCCAGCGCATGCGCTACCTGGTGAATGCGCTCGCCGCACATGACGTGCACGTGGCACGCTATTACATGAAGCGCACGGCCTATGTGGCGGCGGTCAACCGCGTGCAGGCGGCACTCAAGAATTACCCGAACGCGCCCGCGCTCGAGGAGGCGTTGTTCATCCTGGTGAAAGCCTATGACCAGATGGGCATGAAGGATCTGCGCGACGACGCAGACCGCGTGATGCACAAGAATTTCCCGAACAGCGAGTATTTCACGCGAGGCTTCGGCGGCCGCCGCGCCTGGTGGGAACTCTGGTAAATCGGTAACGCCCGGTTGCGCCGTTCAGACGCCGGCGCACCGCAGGCGCACTTTGCGCATAACAGGCGACCGCTGCAGTAGCCGACCTTACTTTGCCGGTCGCGTCGTCCGGAGAAACTCCACCGCGTCCTGCGCCTCCCGCACCAGGGTCATAGGCGGCAGGCTCGCAATCAAGCGCTTGCCATAGGGCTTGGAGATCAGCCGTGGATCACAGATTGCAAGCACGCCGCGGTCATCGTCGTCGCGGATCAATCGCCCCGCGCCCTGCTTGAGCGCGATCGCGGTCTGCGGCAACTGGTAGCTCATGAACGCATTGCCGCCTTTTTTCTGGATGCGCTTGAGGCGCTCCTCCAGCACCGGATCGTCCGGCGGCGCGAACGGCAGCTTGTCGATGACCAGCAGGCGCAACGCATCGCCGCGCACGTCGATGCCTTCCCAGAAGCTCGCGCTGCCGAGCAGCACCGCATTGCCGAGACGACGAAACCGGTCCAGCAGTTCGCTTCTGGAGCCCTCGCCCTGCACCAGCAGCGGGTAGGCCTCGGCAAGACGTTCGCGAAGAATTTCGTTGGCGCGCTTGAGCGCACGCAGGGTGGTGAAGAGCAGCATCGCCGATCCGCCCGATGCGCGGATCAGCGGCAGCGCCGCCTCGATCACCGCCTCGGTGTGCTTCGGATCGCTCGGTTCGGGCATGTTGCGCGGCACGAACAGGCGCGCGTGGCCGGCGTAGTCGAACGGACTTTCCCAGCGTGAGGTCCTGGCACCTTCGAGTCCGAGCTCGGCAAGAAAATGACTGAAGTCCCCGCCCATCGCGAGCGTGGCTGACGTGAATATCCACGCGCGCGGCCGGCCGTCGATCTGGCGCTTGAAGATGCTCGCGATCGACAGCGGCGTCGCGTGCAGCGCCACCGACTGCACATAGGCCTCGGCCCAGCGCACCCAGCCGCCGTCGTCCTCGGGCGATCCGTTCTCCGGGCCCGCGCGATCTTCCCTCCAGCGCGCCAGCCGTTCGCGCGCCTCGCGGCTGCGCTCGGCCACGCGCTTGAGACCCTCGCTGCGCTCGGACAGCGCCTCGAGCCCGTTGGCAAGGTCGCTGAGCGCGGCATCGAGATCGTCCAGCACATCGACGAATTCGCGATCGCCATCGAGCACCGCGCTCGGCATGCGCGCGGGCGCACGCCCGAGCACGATGCGCATGTCGCGGGCAAATTTTTCCACCGCGGCCGCCGCCTCCACCAGCTCGCGCGAGTCGCGCGCACCGGAGGCGACTTCCACCCGCGAGTCGCGCGCGATGTCGATCAGCTGGGCGCTGGAGACCGTCTCGCCGAAGAACAGTGTCGCCACGTCGCCGAGCTGGTGCGCCTCGTCGAGAATCACGGTGTTGCAGGCGGGCAGCAGTTCGGCCACGCCCTCGTCGCGCAGCACGATGTCGGCGAAGAACAGGTGATGGTTCACCACCACCACGTCGGCATCGATCGCCTCGCGCCGCGCCTTCATCACGAAGCAGGCGTCCCAGTGCCCGCACTTCTGCCCGAGGCAGTTCTCGCGCGTCGAGGTCGCGTAGGCCCACGCGGCCGCGTTCTCCGGCACCTCGGTGAGTTCGGCCTTGTCACCGCTGTGGGTGGTGCGCGCAAAACTCGCGATCGCACGCAGGTAGCCCGAGTCCTCGCGCGTCGGCAGCCGCCCCTCGGCGATATTGCGCTCGAGGTGGTAGTGGCAGACGTAGTTCGCGCGGCCCTTGAGCAGTGCGGTGGTCACCGGCAGCGACAGCGCGGCGCGCGCGTTCGGCAGGTCGCGATGGAAGAGCTGGTCCTGCAGCGTCTTGGTGCCGGTGGAGACGATCACCTTGCCGCCGGAGAGCAGCGCCGGAACCATGTAGGCGAGTGTCTTGCCGGTGCCGGTGCCCGCCTCGCAGACCAGCACGCGTGTTTCACGCAGCGCCGCCTGCACTTCGATCGCCATCTCGAGCTGCTGCGGACGCAGCCGCCAGCCGGAGATGTTGCGCGCAAGCCGGCCTTCGGCACCGAAGATCGATTCCAGAGACGGACCGAGATCCAATGCCGCAGGCGCGGCAAGCGCGTCATGGTCAGGAGCGACGCTCACATCTTCATCCGGCGCGCCGGGTGCGATCGGATCGGAATTCAGCGCAGTTCCTCGACTTTGACCCAGACGCTGCGCGTGTCGTCACGACGTTCGCGGGTGTCGGCAAGAATGCCCGAGCGCTGCACGGACTGGGTTTGCGTGAGGCCGCCGAGTTCGAACCATTCGCCGAGTTTGCCGTTGGCGGTGGTGACGATGCGTTGCGACTGCACCGTGCCGCCCGGGCCGGGAATCTCGCGCTGCGGACTGATCTCGAGCGTGACGCGCTCGCCCGCAAGCCGCGGGATCACGGTGAAGCCGGTGTTCGCCTCGCGGATCACGGCGCCGCGCTGGATCACCGTGCCGAAGGGCGTGGTGGTGACGCTCTGCACCGGTAGCGTGGTCTCGCTGCCCATGCGGATCAATGCGGGTGAGCCTTCGATCGTCTGCACCTGCTGGGTGAGTTGTTCGCCCTCGCGGTTGTTGGTGTTGTCGATGCGCACGTTCACCCCACCCTGCCGCGGCGCGTCGCCGACGCTGATCCTGCCCCCACCTGAGCCGCTGCCGGAGGAGACGGTGGCACCGCCGGAGATATCGCGACGCTCGCTGCCCCCGGCGCGATCCTGGCGCACGCTGATGAGCAGGCGCCGCACCGGCGTGTCGATGCTCGAGAGCACGCGGCGCAGGTCCGCGATGTTGGCGCTGCTCGCGCGGATGATGATCTGGTTCTGCATGCCGGAGATCGCGCCGCCGGGCTCGACAAGCGGCTGCAGCACGGGCAGCACCTGATCCACCGTGCGGTTGCGAAGCGGAATGATCTCCACCTCCGCCAACGCCGGCAGGGCAAGGACAAACAAGAGAACTGAAAAAAATCGACGCATGAGGCAATCAACGATCCAGAAAATCCCCGGTGGACTCGAGGGATTGCACAGCAGGGAGGCGGCTTTACTTTACCCCAGAAACTGACTAAATTACTTGAATGGCGGCGCACAATCGATTGTTTTTGATGGTTTTACTCAGCGTTTCCGCGGGAGTTTTCCTCGCCGGATGCTCAACCGCGCCCGCTCCGATCGAAGACCGCGGCGCGCCTGTCACTGCACGCTCCTCGCTGCCGACAGTTCCGGAGCGTCCGGTGGTCAGCGCAAGTCTTGCGCCGCTGCATTTGACACCCGGCCCTGCGGCCAGCCAGAAATCCGCAGACGCGCTGTTCTTTGCGCTATCCACACTGGGCATTGATTATCGCTCGGGCGGACGCTCGCCGACGACCGGCTTCGATTGCAGCGGACTGGTCAGCCATATCTATGCGGAAGCCTACGGCAAGAAAATTCCGCCCAACACCAGGGCACAAAGCAGCCTCGGCGAGACCGTGTCGCTGCGCGAACTCGAACCGGGCGATCTCGTGTTCTTCAACACCCTGCAGCGCCCTTACTCCCACGTGGGGATCTACATCGGTGATGAGCGCTTCGTCCACGCACCGCGCACCGGTGCGTCGGTGCGCATCGAAAGCCTGAAAGCGCGTTACTGGTCGGCGCGCTTCGACGGCGCACGACGGCTGATCGAATAGCGGCCCGCTCCACCGCGACCGGTAGTTTCCAGCGCCGGCAAAATAAGATGGATTGAGAATAGTTCTCATCCTCATTAACCCCTGATACAATTGCGAATCGTTATCAACAAAAGTCCGCGCTTCCGCTTCGCGCTACAGTAGCCATAATTCAATCAAGGGATTAAGCCTCGATGAAATCGCCCCTCAAGTCGCTCTGCGCAATTGCCCTCGCACTCGCATCGCTCGGCGCGTCTGCCCAGGAAAAGGTAATCAACCTCTACTCCTCGCGCCACTACAACACCGACGAGGCGCTGTACAACAACTTCACCAAGCAGACCGGGATCAAGATCAACCGCATCGAGGCGGGCGAGGATCCGCTGATCGAGCGCATCCGCAACGAAGGCGAGCGCAGCCCCGCCGACATCCTGCTCACCGTCGATGCCGGCCGACTCTGGCGCGCCGAACAGATGGGCTTTTTCCAACCGGTGAAGTCCGCGACCCTGGACGCACGCATCCCGGCGAGCCTGCACCATCCCGACGGTCTGTGGTACGGCTTCTCGATCCGCGCGCGCGTCATCGCCTACGACAAGAGCAAGGTGAAGCCGGGCGACGTCGCGCGTTACGAAGATCTCGCCGCCCCGAAGTGGAAGGGCAAGATCTGCGTGCGCTCGGGCGGCCATGTGTACAACCTGTCCCTGCTCTCCGGGCTGATCGGCAGCCTCGGCGAAGCCAAGGCGGAAGCCTGGGCGAAAGCGGTCTCGGCCAACCTCGCGCGCGAACCCAAGGGCGGCGACAGCGACCAGCTGAAATCGGTGGCCGCGGGCGAGTGCGAAGTCGCGCTGGTGAACACCTATTACTACGCGCGACTCGCACGCTCGTCGCGCCCCGATGAGAAAGCCATCGCGGACAAGATAGGCATCGTCTATCCGAACCAGGCGGAGGGCGACCGCGGCACGCACGTGAACATCTCAGGCGCGGGCGTGCTGAAGAACGCGCCCAACCGCGACAACGCGATACGTTTTCTTGATTACCTTGCGAGCGACGAGGCGCAGCGCTACTTTGCCGACGGCAACAACGAATGGACCGCGGTGCCCAACGTGACGGTGAACAACCCCGCGCTCAACGCGCTCGGCAAGTTCCGCTACGACGGCCAGAACGTGGCGACGCTCGGAAAGAACCAGCCGCTCGCGCAGAAGGTTTTCGATCGGGTGGGCTGGAAATAAATAGGGTTTAGCCGGACTTCTCTTTACCGCCAAGGCGCCAAGAAGCCAAGGACGCCAAGAAAAACATCTCACAAAAAAAGCCTGCCCGATGCGGGCTTTGTCTTCTGCGGTTGTCATTGCGAGCGAAGCGAAGCAATCTCGCCTCGCGTTACTCCGTGGATTGCTTCGTCACTGCGCTCCTCGCAATGACCATCGCGAGGGTTCTTGACGTCCTTGGCTTCTTGGCGCCTTGGCGGTTAAAAAGAACGTCTACCGCCCTCGACCCGCAATCGCCCGCGAAAGCAATATCACCGGGATCAGTCCCACGCCCACGATCACCAGCGACGCAGCGGCTGCCTGCGGAAGGCGTTCATCAGAAGCAAAGTGGTAGGCCTGCACCGCGAGGGTGTCGAAGTTGAAGGGGCGCAGCGCAAAGGTGGCTGGCAATTCCTTCATCACGTCGACGAACACGATCAGCATCGCGGTGAAGAGGCTGCCCGCGAGCATCGGCGCGTGCACCCGCGCGAGCACCTGTCGCGGGGAGAGACCGAGGCTGCGCGCCGCGTCTTCCATGCTTGGCTTCACTTTCGCAAGGCCCGCCTCCACCGTCTGCAATGCCACCGACAGAAAACGCACGAGGTAGGCGTAGATCAGCGCCGCGGCGCTGCCGGTGATGAGCAGGCCCACCTTGATGTTGAATTGCGTCTCGAGCAGGCCCGCGATCCAGTTGTCCAGGCGCGTCACCGGGATCAGGATGCCGACCGCGATCACCGCACCGGGCACCGCATAACCCAGAGCCACGCCGCGATTGGCCCAGCCGACGACGCCGCTGCGTGTGAGGCGTGCCGCGTAGGCGAGCAACAGCGCAATCGCCACCGCGGTCACGGAGGTCATCGCCGCGAGCGAAACGCTGTTCATCGTGAAGCCGAAAAACCGCGCATCGAACAGCGGTTCGGGTTCGGTGAGGATCAGCCGCAACAGGATCAGCGCGGGCAGCAGGAATCCGAAGACTGGCGGCAGCGCGCAGACAAGCGTCATGCCCCAGGCGCGAAGACCGCCCTGCGGTTGCAGCCGGTCGGAACTTCGCGCAATGCCCTGGTCGTAGCGTGCCGCACCGCGGTTCCAGCGCTCGAAGGCGATCAGCGCGATCACCACCGCGAGCAATCCCGCGGCAAGCTGCGAGGCGGCGGCCGCATCGCCCATCGAAAGCCACGCCCGAAAGATGCCGGTGGTGAAGGTCTGCACGCCGAAGTACGCGACCGTGCCGAAATCGGCGAGAGTCTCCATCAGAGCGAGCGCGATGCCAGCGGCGATCGCCGGACGCGCGAGCGGAATCGCGATCCGGAAAAACGTCCCGCGCGCGGTGAGTCCGAGCAGGCGCCCGGCTTCGAGCAGATTGCGCGACTGCTCGATGAAGGCGGCGCGTGCGAGAAGGTACACATAGGGATACAGCACCAGCGAGAACATCAGCACCGCGCCGCCGACCGAACGCACATCGGGAAAACGGTAGCCGCCCGCCTTCCACCAGGGGATGTCCCGCAACAGGGTCTGAAGCGGCCCGGCGAACTGCAGGAAGTCGGTGTAGGCATAGGCAATCACGTAGGCCGGTACAGCAAGCGGCAGCACCAGAAGCCATTCGAAGGCGCGCCGCCCGGGGAAGCGGTAGCTCGTCACCAACCAGGCGGGAATAACGCCAAGGATCGCCACGCCGACTGCGACGCCCGCGCAGAGCGCGAGTGTGTTCCGCACATACTCGGGCAACACCGTATCGATAAGATGCGCGATCGTGCCCAGACCGGGCTTGGCCGCCTGAACCACGACCGCGAACAAGGGCACAACGAGCAGGGTCGCCACAGCGAGCGCAACACTCCCCAGCACGCCAAGCGAGCGTATGCGCTGGAAAATCTTGCGTGCGGGAGAGCGCGAGGAAGTCATTGAACGTGACACGAAACAGGCCCGGGACAGCAGCACGAAGGCAAGAAAAAGGCGTCCCGAATCAATGCGGGACGCCGCGAGTTTCCGGAGAGATTATCAAGAATGATTCTTGTTTGTTGTTCGCTAAACGGTTCTATAATAAGAGCATGTTACCTGCAGCCGGACTCGCAGTAGGTGCCTTGTCGACAGAATCCAATCTGTCGCGGACAGATGCGGCCGTCCCGATCCTGAGCCTGCGCGACGTGCGCCAGTCCTACGACGGGCACGAGGTCGTGCGCGGTCTCTCTCTTGAATTGAAGCGTGGCTCGATCGGTTGTCTGCTTGGGCCCAGCGGCTGCGGCAAGACCACGGTACTTCGCTGCATCGCCGGCTTCGAAACGCTCACGACCGGCGAGATCCGCATCGACGGCGAGGTGGTGAGCGGACCGGGCGTGCAACTGCCGCCGGAGCGCCGTCGCATCGGCATGGTGTTCCAGGACTACGCGCTGTTCCCGCATCTCACGGTGGCGAAGAACGTCGCCTTCGGCCTGCGCGCCTTCGACCGCAAGGAACAGGCAAAGCGCATCGCGCAGAGCATCGAACTCGTCGGCCTGCAGGGACACGAGGACAAATACCCGCACCAGCTCTCCGGCGGTCAGCAGCAGCGCGTCGCACTTGCGCGCGCCCTCGCCCCCGGGCCGCAACTGCTGCTGCTCGACGAACCCTTCTCCAACCTGGACGTGGACCTGCGCGAGCGGCTCGGCCAGGAAGTGCGCGACATCATCAAGCGCGCCGGCATCACCGCCATTCTCGTCACGCACGATCAGAATGAAGCGTTCGCAATCGCCGACGAGATCGGCATCATGCACGAGGGTGAAATTCGCCAGTGGGACACGGCCTACAACCTGTATCACCGGCCGGCGAGCCGCTTCGTTGCGGACTTCATCGGCCAGGGCGTGCTGCTACCGGGTTCGGTGGTGTCATCGAACCAGGTGCGGGTCGAGATTGGAATGCTCAACGGCGATGTGCCCTCCAACTGCGGCATGGGTTGCGATGCCTGCGGCAAGGGCTGCGAAGTCACCGTGCTGCTGCGCCCCGATGACGTGATCCACGACGACTCCAGCAACTTGCGCGCCGAGATCCTCTCGCGCGCCTTCCGCGGCGCGGACATCCTCTACACCCTGCGTCTGGACAGCGGCCGCAAGGTGCTGGCGCTGGTGCCGAGTCATCACAACCATTCGATCGGCGAGCGCATCGGCATCCGCCTCGCCGCCGACCACGTGGTCACCTTTCCGCCCCTGCCGGCGGAATTTGCCGAAGGCGCGCACGCCGCCTGAGCATCGGGGCGCAGTGCCGCCTCACGCGGAAATTGCGCACTTTGCCATTTTCAGTGCGAGGATTGACGCGGCGAAGTCGGCATTTCGATTGCTAACATTGGCAATCCCCCACCGCCAAGAGACAGCCGGCGCTACTTGAACGCCGCTGGCGCGCCGCCGTCGACCATCAGGGTCGCACCGGTGATGTAGGACGCCTCGTCCGACGCAAGAAACAGGATCGGATACGCGACTTCGATCGGCTCAGCCCAACGCGCGAGCAGCGAGTCGGTCCTGGTATCGGCGCGCATCTCGTCCTCCGTCTTTCCGCGCGCACGACCGCGGCCGATGGTGAAGGGCGTGAGCGTTCCGCCCGGGCACACAGCGTTCACCCGTATGCCGTGCTCCGCCTCTTCCGCCGCAAGATTGTTGGTCATCGCGAGCAGAGCCGCCTTGGAGGCATCGTACGCGGCAAAGCCCTTGCGTCCGCGCACCGCGTAACAGGAAGAGACGATTACGACGCTAGCGCGACCGCTCTTGCGAAGGGCGGGCAAGGCAGCGCGGCACATGTTGAGCGCGCCGATCACGTTCACACCGAACACGCGCTCCCACTCCGCGCTGTCGCCGTTCGCGATCGTGTCGGTGTTGCGCACCGCTGCGTTGTTGACGAGCACGTCCAGCCGGCCGAATTTTTCCAGCGCGAAGCGCGCGGCCTCCGCCGCATCGCTGTGGTCGGTGATGTCGGATGAGCACCCATCCACGCGCGCCCCCGGGTTCGACGCCCGAATTCGTTGCAGCGTCGCCTCTAGCGCCTGCGCATCGCGGTCCACCAGCAGCACGGCAGCACCCTGCGCGCAGAACAGCTCACCGGTCGCGGCGCCGATGCCGCCCCCGCCGCCGGTGATGATCGCCACCTTGCCCGCCATGCGCGAAGTCATCGCAGGCTTTAGTAATGCTGCCAGGCGTTGTACATGTGATAGGCCATGTCGGCGGTGTGCTGCACGATGAAGCGAACACGGTCCTGCCAGTACACGGTGTTGGCGTAGCGCGCGAAGG
>CANIEV010000150.1 GCA_947466535.1 Betaproteobacteria bacterium | reverse complement strand
CGGCGTCGGCCTCCACGGCCATCATCGCCTGGTGGAAGTGGGGGTCGAACTTGTCCCTGGCCGCCGGGTTGATCTCGGCGAGCGACGCCTTTTCGAAGGCCGCACCCAGCTGCTTCAGCGTGAGCTCCACGCCGCTGCGCAGCGTGGCGACATCTGAGGCGTGGTCGGCCAGGGCGGCCTGGAGGCTGTCCATGACCGGGACCAGCGCCTCAGCGAGCCTTTCGACCCCGTACTTGTGAGCGCTGGCGATGTCGGTCTGGGCGCGCTTGCGGGCGTTTTCAGCATCGGCAAGGGCGCGCAGCCAGGCGTCGCGTTGCTCCTGGACCTTGGCTTCGGCTTCGGCCAGGAGCTCTTCGAGCGTTTTGGCCGGGGCGGCGGGTTCGGTGGTGGTCTCGGGCTGGGGGATCGGTTCGGACATGGTTGCTCTGACGGGTTCAGGAAACGTACAATTTCCCTAATCTTGGGATGGAATTGGGGGATTCAAGGGGTGGGATGCAACTCATTGGCGATTTGGGTGCCGCCAGCGGTTGAGGGTGCAGAATTCGCTTGCCATCCAAAGAGTTAGCAGGCGTGCCGGTGAACGTGTTTGAGGGTATTGCCCATGACCGGAAACTTAGTGGGCTGCCAACCCTGTTTGTCAACGAAGGGCGGCTTAACCCGCGGCCTCAGGCGACTGGCGAGACGTCGTTTGGATTCAGAAACAGCCCTGCGTAAACGAACGACCGTGAGACCGCCTCGCAGTCCTTCTCCGCCACCCCCTCGCGGCGAAACGTGGCGTACCAGCGATCCTTGACTGTTGCCGCCATGGCATCGAAAAGGGTTGCTGCTTCCTCCTCGCCCAGCCGAAACGCTCCCGCTGACGAAACCAGGTTGGCCCGGTTCGCGTAGCGGCCGAATTTTCCGATCGTCATTGCGAGATCTCGCCGCTCCACGCTGACGTGGGGCGTGGGGGTAATGTCGTATGCCGGCGATAGCTCGAAAGACTGTCCGGGCGCGATCAGAGCGTGATTGCGCGGATGGTCGTCAGTGTTCGAGACCAATGCGCTGAACACCATCCGGCGAAAAAGCTCACGCAGATCGTCGTCGGGGCGCCGGCTCCAGCGTTTCAACTCGTCGGCGAGCAGCGCGTAGGACCACCGTTCGCGGGCTCGATGGGAGTCCTCTGTCCCGAGCACTGTCAAGCCGCTCACCATCCGGTGCCGGAGGTAGCCGCGATCCCCTTTCTCGCGATCGAAGCGCTTTACCAGCAGCGCGTCGCGGCCGGCGACGAGCTCGACCCGCGACTGGGCGACATGGAGTTCGCACTCGCGGGCGAGGGCGAGCATCGCTCCCTCGACGCGCGGATTGTTCCAGCGATCCTCCGGATGCGGGAATTTCGCCACCCAAAGGCCAGCGTCGTCTTCGACGACGTTCTTTGGCCGCGCCCCGCCGAGCGACGTACCCGGATTGACCAGCGCTGCGACCTGTTCCGCAACCGCGGCATCGGCATTGTCCGCCGGCGCCGCATCCCTGATGTACCGATCGGCCTCACGCATCAGTACTTCGAGTTGCAGCACCCGATTGAACCGCCGAGCCGGTTCGGGCGGATTGACGTGGAGTCCGAAGGAGAGGGCGCCTGCGCGATCCTCCGGCGAGTGAAGGAGATAGTCGATCTCCGACAGGTCCGTGCGCATTTGCTGCTTTTCGATCACGCTGCGACCCCACGAGTCCGGGGATGCGTCTCGCAGTGCGCCGAAGATGCCGCGCATCTTCACCGTTTCGAACGTACGCGGGACGATCGGCAATTCGAAAGGATCCAGGGGAACCGCTTTCGCGTTTTCACGATATGAGCGCCCGTAGACGAACCTCCCCATCGGTACGCCGTCTTGCGACTCGAGCTGATAGCGTCCGGCAGTAACGGTCTCGAACGTTCCTGGGAGCTGGACATAGACAAAGCACTCCTGGGGCTTAGAATTCATCGTTCAGCCCGCCGGTCTGTCCGCGCACGCGCTTTGGCGCCAGGCGAGCCTCGAAAGCCTTGCCTTCCTCATCGCTTTCTGGCGCGAGGATATTCGAGAGTTCGTCGAACAAGCCGAGTACCCAGGCGCATGCGAAGTAAGTGCCGATGCTGGTAGTCGGGGAGCCGCGCTCCACTGATTGCATCGTGACCTTCGAGATCCCCGCTTTTTCCGCGAGTTCCACTTGCTTGAGCCTGCGGCGCTTGCGGGCCCGGGCAATGTTTCGCCCAAAGCGCTGCAGGGCGAGTGCGACCGTAGATGGCAGGGTTTTTGTGGAAAGCTTCTGTTTAGGCATGATAAAACGTGCCTTACGTGTATTTATGCATGTTCTATGCTACTTAATATATTCTCCGATGTCAAATAAAAAGCATAATAGACCATGCCTTAAGACCATTAAGGCATGTCCTGACCCGTAGTATCCTAACGCGGACTTCCGTTGCTTCGGATGATTACTTCAGCGCGAACCCCTGTCGCCTGACGTACGGCCCGAAGCTGTGGCGCTCGGGGACGGAATACTGCCGCGCCTTGTCTTCCGACCAGGTGTACGCCTCGGTCACGCCCCACCGTTCCGCAAAACGCTGCTTGCCGGGTTCCGTCGGCTCCGCTTTCGCCCGGCGTGCGTCGTAGGCCGCCAACTCGGCGTCGAACCGGCTTGAGTCGTAACGGTCGGTGTGCACCGTAATCGAGGGCGGCAGCCGCATGCTGAGCCGCCCGGCGCCCTCGGGATGCCCGACGCACAATCCCGCGACCGGGAACACGCCCTCGGGTAAAGCCAGCAGTTCGCCCAGCCGCTCGACGTGGTTGCGGATGAGGCTGATCGGGCAGCACCCCAGCCCGAGCGACTCGGCGGCGGTGATGAACGCCTGCAGCACGATGCCCGCGTCGACGGCCGCGTTCATGAACATGTCGAGCGTGTCGTTCGGGAAAGGCTTGCCGCGCAATTCGGAGATGCGCCGGATGCGCCGGTTGTCGCCGCAGAAAACGAGGAACACCGGCGCCTGGGGGATCCACGGCATCGATTCGACCAGCCCGTTGATGGCGCCTCGCTGTGCGGCGTCGCGCACGATCACGATGCTGGCCTGCTGCAGGTCCGATTTCGCCGGGGAGGACAACGCTGCGGCGAGAACGATCTCGAGTGTTTCTTCAGATACCGGATCCGGCTTGAAGCGACGGTGCGAGCGGCGCGCAACCATGCCGGCAATGGTGCCGGAGGCGGGCGTGTTGCGCCCGGCGGTGGCCGGCAAGCCGAAGCGGTTTTCGATCAGGTCAGCGATGGTTTCGGCCATGAGTTTATTCCAATAAAGTAAAAGATTATTTTAAAATGTCGTTTACAGGAGCCGGTTTCCTGTCTATTCTGTATTGGTACAGATACATTTACAATATAAAACCGGTCCGTCTCCGGTCTGCGCTAGGGGTTTGCGTTGACGGCGTCCATGCAGGCCCGTGCCCCCGCGCTGATCTGCTCGAATGCCCCCGCGGCGACAAGCTTGTTCGACACGAGATTGCCGCCTATGCCCACCGCCACGGCGCCTGCCGCAAGATATTCACGCGCCGATTCGGGGCTGACGCCGCCGGTCGGAACCAGTTTGAGGAAGGGCTGGGGCGCGAGCACATCCTGGATGTACTTCGGGCCGCCCAGGCGATCATGAGGTTGGACTTCCTCCCAATCAAATGGTACGGCTAGAGGGGTGGCATCGGCACAGTCGAATCAGGCAGGACGCTAGTTCACCGCGCTCCGGCGGAACAGACGCATCATTGCAGGCGCGGCCAGCACCGCGAGTCCGGTGACAAGCATCCCGGCGGTGATCGGCCTCTGGAGGATCTGAATCCACTCCCCCTGCACCAGATACAGCGACTGCACGAATGAGCGCTCAAGGATCGGCCCGAGCGCGAGCGCCAGTACCAGTATCGCCGGCTCGAATCGCAGCTTGCGCAACAGGTAGCCGGCCACGCCGCTGATCAGCAGCACCCAGATGTCCAGCATGCTGTTGGAAATTGCATAGGTTCCCACCAGGCAAAGCAGTGCGACGATGCTCGCGATCAGATACATGGGGAGCCGCAGCAGCGAGACAAACACGCCGATCAGAGGCAGGTTCAGAACCAGGAGCATGCAGTTGCCCACGTACATGCTCGACACCACGCCCCAGAACACCTCAGGGTTCTTGGCCATCATCAGCGGCCCGGGCTGCACGCCATGGATTAGCAAAGCTGTCAGCAGCATGGCGGTAGCTGGCGCAAACGGGATGCCCAGTGTGAGCAGCGGGAGGAAGGCCCCCTGCGCCGCGCCGTTGTTGGCCGCCTCCGGGCCCGCAACGCCTTCGATGGCGCCTTTGCCGAATTGCTCCGGATACTTGGATAGCTTGCGTTCGAGGGAGTAGGAAGTGAACGTGGCGATCATGGCAGTCGGACCTGGCACGAGGCCGAACAGAAATCCCATGATCGAGCCACGGGCAATGGGCGGCCACGATCGCTGCCAGTCGACCTTTGTCGGCAGAAGCTCGCGCAAGCGTACGGCAATTGGCGATTGCGTTTTCAGCTTCTGCTCGGCCATCACCAGAAGTTCCGCCACGCCGAACATGCCCATCGCGATCGGTACTAGGTCGATACCCTGCGAAAGCTTGAGAAAGCCGAAGGTGAAGCGGCTGGTCCCCGACATCGGCTCCATGCCGATGGTGCTCAGTGCCAGGCCTGCCGCGACCATCACGAACGCCCGCGACAGCGATGAATCCGTGAGCCGGGAAAGGGCCATCAATCCGAGCAAGCACAGCGCGAAATATTCGGGCGGACCAAATGTCAAAGCAACCTTGGACAGCAGGGGGCCGACAAAAGCCATGCCGACAACGCCGATGGTGCCCGCGACGAAAGAACCGATTGCAGCCACGAACAGTGCCGGCCCAGCCCGGCCGCGCCGCGCCATCTCGTAGCCATCGAGAGTGGTGACCACCGAGGAGACTTCACCAGGGACCTTCAGCAGGATGGCTGTGGTTGAACCGCCGTACATGGATCCGTAGTAGATCCCGGCGAGCATGATCAATGCGCCCGCAGGGGTCAGCGCGAACGTGGCTGGCAGCAGGAGCGCCATCGCGCCGACCGGTCCGATGCCCGGCAGTACCCCGACCACGGTTCCGATCAGGACGCCGACAAAGCACGCGAGCAAATTGCGCCATTCGAACGCGACCGAAAACCCGAACAAGATCCCGTCGATCGCACCCATGTCAGAAACTCCAAGATGGCGTGGGGAACTGTACGCCGAGGAGTTTCTCGAACAGCAGCACGGCTGCTGTCGTCGTCACGGCGGCCACAGCCATCCGGCGCCACATACCGCGCATGCCGAACACCTGCAGCGTGACCATTTGAAGTATCAGGGAGGGCAGAATGAAGCCGACGCGCGGCAGCAGCACGAGGAAGACGATGAACGCTGCTGCGAGCACAGCGGGGCGCGCCGTGACTGCGCGCAGGTCCAGATCGACTGGATCGCTCTCGCGAATCGCCTGCAGCAGGGTGGAGAGCGATGCGGCGCTCATCAAGCTCCCGACGAGCAGCGGAAAGACCCCCGGCCCGGGTTCGGCCAACGTCCCCTGCGGCAGCGCCAGCGCCATGTAGACGTGCCCGACGCCAACCGAAAGGAACAGGACGGCGGCAGCCAAGCCCGCCGTTCTAGAGTTCATTTTTTGCCCAGGCCGAGCTCTTTCAGGACCGCGGCATTGGCCCGGTACGAAGCCCAGAGTTCTTGGCGGAAGGCTTCCGGCTCCTTGGTGTCGAGGACGAATCCGCGCGACTTGACCCCGGCCGAGAAGGTGGGATCCGCGAGGGCTGCCTTCGCAGCTTGATAGAGCTTGTCCCGGATGTCTTTCGGCAAGCCCTTTGGTCCGATCAGAGGATAGTAGACACCCAGTGTTACGTCGTAGCCCAGCTCACGGAAAGTCGGCGCGTCGGGATAGCTCGGATTGCGTTTTTCCTCGAACGTAGCCAACACTCGTGCTGTCCCGGCGGCGGTGTGCGGCAGGATTTCCGGCGGATGGACCACAAGCGCCTCGACGTGGCCGCCGAGCATCGACGGAATGGATTCCGCGCCGCTGAGATAGGGAACGTGGGCGAATCGTGTGCCCGCCTTTGTGTTCAGGCTAGCTAGCGTAAGGTGCCCCATCGAACCGTTGCCGGGGGATCCGACGCGAATCTTGCCCGGGTTGGCGCGGATGAAGTCGAGCGCCTCTTTCATCGTCTTCCAAGGTGTGGCGGCGTGCACCGAAAACATGATCGGCAAGTTGGCCGCCTTTATGATCGGCTCGTAGTCGTCCGGCGTGTTGTAGGGCAGATCCTGGCGATGCGGTTGCACGGTGAGGGTCGCGACTGCAGAGAGAGCAATCGTGTACCCGTCGGGTCGCCCCTGGATCACTTCCGCGGTGCCGATCGTCCCCTGGCCACCGGGCCGGTTGGTCACGATCACGGGCTGACCGAGGTGCGCTTTCATCGCATCGGCCAACAGGCGCGCGATGATGTCGGCGCCGCCCCCCGGCGCATAGGGAACCACCATGGTCACGGGGCGGGAGGGGAACGGCTGAGCGGCCGCTGGCGCCACGAGACCGAGTGCGCATGCGCACAGGCCAATTAGTTTGAGAAAGCCGCTGGTTCCCATGCAAGTGTCTCCTATTTGTCTTGTTTACTGAAGCGATGAACCGCAGTAGTGTTTTTCCTGATGAACTCCCAGTCATACACGACGCCAAGGCCGGGCCCGGTCGGCACAGGCACATATCCTCCGGGTTGTACGGCATCCAGAGCATCGGAGTACCCGCAGGCGTAGACGGGAGGAGAAATGAAGTTCCCGACCGTCGGTCCCACCAGGCCCAACTCGTAGTAGTTGGTG
Organism: Betaproteobacteria bacterium; assembly: GCA_947466535.1. GTDB lineage: Bacteria > Pseudomonadota > Gammaproteobacteria > Burkholderiales > SG8-39 > CAMBSA01. The sequence goes on along the minus strand of CANIEV010000150.1, from coordinate 2,990 downwards.
TTGCGGATCGCGGACATGCAGGCACGGTGGGCTGGCCCGCAACCGTGAAGCTCCACATCGAGTCCGAACGCTTCGGACAGGTGGGCGATCTTCATTGCCCCGGTAATGCCGAGATCGAACTCGGGATCCGCCCTGACAAAGTCCGTTGCTTCGGCAACGATCCAGTCCGCCTTCGGCTCGACTCCGCGTACATGCTCGGTGATCAACAATGGCGTCCTGATCATCTGACGCAGCTTCCGGTGGACGGCCTGCGACGTGCCGCAATCGCGCAAAGGGTCTTCGTACCAGAAGAACTCCATTTCGTCGCAAGCCCTGCCGACCCGCAGGGCGTCCGCAAACGTACGCAAGTCTCCGCCGGGGTCAATCATCAGATCCAGCTTGCCGCCCAAAGCGCCGCCCAGCGCGCGGATCGTCGCGATCGTCTCTTTCGCGTCGCCGTCTGACCAGCCACGAAACTTGAAGCCGCGATAGCCGAGTGCGGCGCATTGCTCGGCGAACGCAAGGACGCGCTCCGGGCCGGAAAGCCCGCCGTTGCGATCGCCGTGCATTGCGCTGGCGTATACAGGCAACCGGGTTCGATAGCCGCCGAGCAGCGTGGATACCGATACGTTCAGGCGCTTGCCGAGCAGATCCCAAAGACAGATGTCGATCGGTCCCACGCCCACATGCGCCACCGCCTGTAGCGCCCGCTTGAAATCGTCGTAGATCAGCTCGCGGTGGTCCGCATCACGGCCGATGAGATTGGGCGCCAGGCGCAGGACCTGGGCCAGGTTGACCTTCTTTCCGGCCATCTGCGCGGCGTACTCGCCGCGGGCGCCATCTTCGGTTTCAATGGCAATGATCCAGTTGGTCATCACTGTCGTTGTGCCCGGCGCATAAACGCGGGCAAACCCTTCGGCGTCGATTCCCAGGTCTGCCACCGGATACGAGAATTCGGTCGCCTCGACGCCAACGATCTTGGCCATAGTCAGGCGAGCCCCTCGCGCAGGGTTTTAACGCCGGCGCTCGCCGCGCTCGCGAGCAGCCTCGCATCATTGGATACCGTGATGAAGCGATACCCCATCTTTGCCATCTTGATCGCATAGGCACCGCTGCCGGTGTGGATGCCGGGGATCTTGCCGTGCCGATGGGCTGCTGCGACCACTTTCTCGAACGCTTCGACCAAGCGAGGTTCGGTCGGTTCGAAACTGGGTCTGAGGCCGAATGCCAGCGCAAGGTCCGCCGGACCCACGTAGACCGCGTCCAGACCCGGCGTGGCCAGGATGGCGTCCAGGTTCTGGATCGCCTCGGGCGTTTCGATCATTGCGATGGTGAGGATCTCCGCATCCGCTTGATCGGCATAGTCCGACCCAGCATAAAGCATGACTCGATTCGGCCCGTAGCTGCGCTCGCCAATTGGCGGATACCGGCAATAGCTCACAAACTTTTCCGCGTCCTGGCGGGTGTTGACCAGAGGGCAGACCACCCCATATGCGCCGGCGTCCAGGCACTTCATGACGATCGAAGGTTCCAGCCACGGAACACGCACCAGCGGAACAACGGTGGTCGTCGATATCGCCTGGAAGCACTGCAGCGCCGACTGAAAGTCTTGCATCCCGTGCTGCAGGTCGACAGTGAGCGAGTCGTAGCCCTGATGCGCCATCACTTCAGCGGAGAAGCCGCTCGGGATCGACAGCCAACCGTTGACGACGACCTTTCCGTTCTGCCAGACAGACTTGAGCAGGTTTTTTTTCATCTTCTCCCCTCTAGTGTGAGCGAATGTTAGCCCTGCGGCCTCAATTCGAAAAGTTCATTTTTGGACTTCAAGTATTCCAAAGAGGAATACAATCGGCTGGCGCCGCAGAGGCCTGCCCATCCGACGATGAAAATCCGCCAACTCCAAGCACTACGCGCGCTCGTCCTCGCAGGAACGACGACAGAAGCGGCCCAACTGCTGCACATCACGCAGCCTGCGGTCAGCAAGCTGATCAACCAGGTCGAACAAGAGTTCAACGTTCGAATCTTCGACCGGCGGCATGGGCGGCTTGTGATGACTCCAGAAGGCAGGTCCATCTACGCGGACGTCGAGCGCATCCTGTCCCAGATCGACGATCTTGCCGCGAAGACCGAGGACGTCAGCGCCCTCAGCGGAAATACTATCCGCGTCGGCGCAATGCCGGCGCTTGGTTTGGGGCTCATCCCTTCCGTATTGAGGCGGTTTGCCACGGAGTATCCGCAAGTCAGATGCGTGTTCGAAGTCGAGACCAGAGGGAGAATCGAAGAACTCGTCGGCACGGGGCACTACGAGCTTGGCTTTGTCACGCTTCCCGTTCAGCACGAACGATTGGTGTTGACCCCGCTCGCCTCGGTTGCCGCCGTGTGCGTCCTGCCACTCGAGCACGCGCTCGCGCGGAAAGCCTCGATTCGTGCGGAGGATCTGGCGAACGAGTCGTTCGTGTCCGTTGACCCGAGCATCCTATTGCGCCATCGGGTGGACGCAGTATTCGGCCAACGGCGCGTGAAGCGCCGCCTGCAATTGCAGGTCAGCACGACCGCCCTGGCCTGCAACATGGTCGCCGCAAACGTGGGCGTTTCCATCGTTCATCCTTTGGTCGCCCTTGCTTTCAAGTCGCTGCTCGCGGTCCGCAAGTTCGAACCGGCGATTACGCTCGACTACGCAATCTTGAGCCGGCCGGGCACCCCATATCGCGTGACCGCTGCGTTCCGGGAGGCAGCAGTCGCGGAGATGGCCAAACTGACCCGGTCGCTGGATCAAGATCTCCGCAAGAGCAGGAAAAGACAGGGCCGCGACTGAGCGCCGCCGGCCGGAACGAGTGCTGAAGGCGTTTTTGATTGCTGACTAACTGTCCGCCGCGCGCAGGCCCATCTCCGCCAGCGCCTCGATCCAAGGCTCATCCTCGTTCAGGCAGGTCAGCAGGTTGAACTCCTGGCCGCCGGCTTCGAGGAACGCCTCCTTGGCGCCCATGCCCAGTTCTTCCAGCGTCTCCAGG
>CANIEV010000149.1 GCA_947466535.1 Betaproteobacteria bacterium | reverse complement strand
GTGATCAGCAGGTCGTTGACGTTGACGCCGAGCTTCTCGGCGTATTGCGGATCGAGCGCGTTTTCCGCGTCGATATAGGCGGCGGTGCCGCCGAGTTTTTGCACTTCGGCCACCACCTGCAGGCAGAGCGTGGTCTTGCCCGAGGATTCCGGGCCGTAGATTTCCACCACACGGCCGCGCGGCAGGCCGCCGACGCCGAGGGCCACATCGAGGCCGAGCGAACCGGTGGAGATGACCTCGATGTCCTGCAGGGCCTTGGAGTCCATGCGCATGATGGAGCCCTTGCCGAACTGCTTTTCGATCTGGGAGAGTGCGGCCTGCAGGGCCTTGGCTTTGTTGTCGTCCATGTTCTTTTGTCCTCGTGATGTGCGTTTGATTATGGCATAAACGCCCTGCCCCAACATGCGTTGACCTGTGTTTTTATACAGTAGTTTTAAAACGCCGTCCAGCGCCGAAAAATCAAGCTTTACTTCCCTGTTTTCAGCTATTTGATGATCCGCAGGTCCGGCATGGCAAACTCCGGATGAGGAGAAAACACCATGAAAACAAGGCACGGACTGCTTGCCCTGCTCGTCACCGCCACGGCGTCGCTGGGTGCGGTCGCGCACGCACAGTCGCCCTGGCCCACGCAGCCGGTTAAGATCCTTGTCTCGTCGAGTGCCGGCGGTTCGCCCGACATCCAGTTGCGGCTGGTGACACAGAAGATCACCGAGGCGCGCGGCACCGCTTTCGTGATCGAGAACCTGCCCGGTGCCTCGGGCAACATTGCCGCCGAACGCGTCGCGCGCGCCGCGCCCGACGGCTACACCCTGCTCTATTCGTCCGCCGGGCCTATCTTTTTCAACAAGAGCCTGTTTCGCAAACTCAACTACGACATCGAGCGCGACTTCGAGGCGATCAGCCAGTTCGCAGCCACGCCCAACATCCTCGCGGTGCATCCCTCCCAGCCGTTTCGCACGGTGCAGGAACTGATCGCCTTTGCGAAGGCCAATCCCGGCCGCCTGCGCTACGGCTCCGCGGGCAGCGGCTCGTCGCAGCACCTGTCGATGGAACTCTTCAAGAGCCTCACCGGTGTGAACATCGCGCACATCCCGTACAAGGCGAGTTCGCAGATGACCACCGAACTCGCGGGCGGGGAAATCGAACTCGCGTTCCAGAACGCGCCGCTGATCCTGCCGCATGTGCGCTCGGGCAGGTTGCGCGCGCTTGCGATCAGCACCGCACAACGCCAGGCGTTTGCGCCCGAGATGCCTACGGTGGCCGAGAGCGGCGTGGCGGGCTACGAAGCAGGCGGCGGCTCGGGCCTGCTCGCGCCGCACGGCACGCCGCGCGCGATCGTCGATCGGCTGTTCGACGATGTGTCGCGTGCGCTCGGCAATCCCTCGGTGCGCGAGCAGTACGCGAAGAACGGCTTGCACCCGGTGGGGTCGTCGCCTGCGGAATTCGCCGCGCACATCCATTCGGAAATCGCGCGCTGGGCGCCGGTGATCAAGGCAACCGGCGCGACGGTGGACTAAGGACCCACTCCGATGAATTGCGGAATTTGGCAATCGAAAATGCCACCTTGCCTTATGGATAAAGGCTCTGAAAGAATAAAAGTTCGCAATTTATGGCGCCCCGCCTATACGCTCCCGGGCCGAGCGATGTCGGATGCCGCGTAGGGAATGGACCAGGCCGCGTCCTCCGGAATCGGCGGCACCGTCGCCTCCCACGCCGCATAGCGCGCGCGCATCGCGGCAAGCCGCTCCGGGTCGCGTCGGCCGCGGTTGGCGCGTTCGCGCGAGTCGGTCGCGAGGTCAAACAGGAACTCGTCGCCCTCGATGCACAGGTACTTCCAGTTCCCCGAGCGCATCGCCTTCTGCCCGCGGTACTTCATGCGCCAGAAAAGCTCGCGCTCGATCGGGCGCTCGGGGTGGTCGAGCACCGGCAACAGGCTGACGCCATCGAGCGGGTAGTCCGGATGCGCAGCCGCGCCCGCCGCCTCAAAGAAGGTGGGGACCCAGTCCATGGTCATCGCTTGCTGCGCGGTGACGCCGCCCGGCTTCACTCGCGCCGGCCAGCGCACCACATAGGGCACGCGGATGCCGCCTTCGAGCAGGTCCATCTTCTTGCCCACCAGCGGCCAGGTGTCGGAGAAGCGCTCGCCGCCGTTGTCGCTGGTAAATACGATGACGGTGTTCTCGTCGACGCCTGCCGCCTTGAGCGCATCGAGAATGCGCCCGATGCCCTCATCCATGTGGCGGACCATCGTGAGGTAGGTGGCCACCGACCCGCCGTCGGTGTGAATGATCTTGCCGATCGCGCGCGCCTCGGCTTCGTCCGCGCGCGTCTCCCAGGGCCAGTGCGGCGCGGTGTAATGCACCGAGAGCAGGAACGGGGATGTCGCCCCGCGCTGCCTGCCGATGAACTCCACCGCGCGATCGGAGATGAGGTCGGTGAGATAGCCGGTCTTCTCGCGCTCTTGCTCATCGGTGAAGAGGTCGTGTACGCCCATGCTGTCGCGATGGGTGAAGTAATCCACCCCGCCGCTCATCGGGCCGAAGAACTCGTCGTAGCCGCTCTTGAGCGGACCGAAATGCGGCAGATAGCCGAGGTGCCACTTGCCCGCGAGCGCGGTGCGATAGCCCGCCGCGCGCAGGATGGACGCCAGCGTCGGGTGCGACACCGGCAGCCCGAGCGTCGGGCTGCCGCGATGCCGCCCCGCGATCGGCTCGTCATTGCCCGCGCGCAGCCGGTACTGGAAACGCCCGGTCATCAGCGCAAAGCGCGTGGGCGAGCACACCGGCGAGTTCGAATAACCGTCGGTGAAGCGAAGGCCTTCGGCGGCCATGCGGTCGATCGAGGGCGAGCACGAGGGCTCGGCCCGGCCGCCGTAACAGCCGAGATCGGCATAGCCGAGGTCGTCGGCGAGGATGAAAACGAAATTGGGACGCGGGTTCACGGAAGGTTCCTCAGGATTTCAGAAAGGAAGTCGGCTGGCGGCGGGGAATATAGCCCAAAGGCCCGCCTACTCTTCCGCCTTGAAACCCGAGGCGCGGATGATCTTTCCCCAGCGGTCCGAATCCTCTCGGATGATTCGGGCGAACTGCTGCGGCGTGGTGAGCGTGATCTCAAGCCCCAGCGCTGCAAACCGCGCGCGAAGGTCCGCGGTCTGCAGCGCGCGCACGACGATCGCGTTGTAGCGGTTGATCGCCGACTCGGGCGAACCGCCGGTGGCAAACAACCCGTACCAGCCGCCGCCTTCCAGCCCGAGATAGCCCAACTCCTTGAACGTCGGCACCTCGGGCAGTTGCGCGTTGCGCTGCGCGCCCGAGTGCGCGAGCACACGCAGCCTGGCCGACTTGTGCTGCGCGATCAGGTCCGCCATCGTGGTGGACACTGCGGGCAACTGCCCGCCGATGACGTCGTTTACCGCCGGGCCGCTGCCCTTGTAGTTCACCAGCACCATCTCCAGCCCGGCCGCTTCGGCAAACAGCAGCCCGAAAAAGTGCGGCAGGCTGCCCGCGGTGGGCGCGCCGAAGCTGCCCTGCTTCGGATTCGCCTTCACCCAGGCGACGAATTCGGCAAGGGTTCGCGCGTTGGTCGCCGGACCGGTGGCGATGCCGATGTCGAAGGAGCCGGCTAGCGCGATCGGTGCGAAGTCGCGGAACGGGTCGTAGCGCAAGCGCTCCACCGTGTGCGGATAGATGCCGATGTTCGCCACCGGCGCGAGCATCAGCGTGCGCCCGTCGGGCGCGGCGGCCTTCACCTGTTCCGCCGCGATGCGCCCGCCGGCGCCAGGCTTGTTCTCGACGATGAAGGGCTCGCCCGTCCCTTCGCGCAGGCGCTCGGCGAGCAGGCGCGCCACGATGTCCGAGGCTCCGCCCGGCGGGTAGCCCACGACTACGCGATTTGACTGCGCAAGCGCCGGCGCAACCTGCGCAAGCGCGAATGCCACGACCGCGACGAACAAACCGATGAACCTTGCGTGCACGAAATTTCCCCCTGAACGAAAACCGACCCTGCCTGCGCCTCTGCCCGCGCCTCTACCCACTTCGATTGCGAATTTTGGCAATCGAATTACCCGCTTCGCTGCGCAGCTTCTTTATCCGGAAAAGGAAAAGTGCGCAATTTCGAAAGAATGCCTAGCGCCCCTTCCACACCGTCTTCGATACCTCGACCATGCGCTGAAGCTTCTTCAACTGCTGATCCTCGTTGAGGAAGGCATCCGCCGCGGTACCGGCAAAACCGCAGTTGTTGCAGATCGCAAGGTTGTCCAGCGGAACGTACTTCGCCGCCTGCTCGAGCTTGCGCACCAGTTCCTCCGCGGGTTCCAACTGCGGGCTGAGCACGTTCACCATGCCAAGCGCGATCACCTTTTTGCGGAGGCCCGAGAGCAGCTTCAACGATTCCAGCGTGCCCGAGCGCTCGGAGTATTCCACCGTGAGCACGTCCGCCTCGAGTTCGCTGAAGATGCGCGCCACCATCGCCGGGTCGTAGGGGATGATCCGGTTGAGCGTGGTCGCGCCGCTTCCGACGTAGGTGCCGAGGCAAATGTGCAGACCCACCGTCACACCCGGACGCCGCGCGGCGCGCAGCAGGCGGTTGTCCCAGGCGATCACGTCCTCGATCGGCGGCGCGCCCGCGGGCGGCGGCACGCCGGCCCCGCCGATGTAGGCGGCGTAGCGCGGGTTGTCGATCTGGATGTAGGGCACGCCCGCCTCCGCCGCGGTACGCACGTCGTCCTCGAGGAATCCGATCAGCGTGTCGGTGAGCTCCTCGCGGCTGGAATACACCTTGTCGGTCACGCCCTCCTTGAACCAGGTGCCGAGCATCGCGATCGAACCCTGCGCCGGCACCGTCACCTTGAACGGACCGGGCGAATGTTTTTTCAGGAAAGCGATTTCGCGCGCGATGATCGTGTCCGGACGGCGGCGCAGCTTCTCCACCACCACCGGATTCGGAATCGCAAGTTCCGGATTGGCCTTGCCGTCCCCGCGCTCGATCGGCCGCAGCGTACCGCCCTCGACGATGCCTTCGAGCGACTCCTCCAGCCCCGAGAACCAGAAGCGCCGGCGGAACTCGCCGTCGGTATAAATGCCCAGCCCCGCCTTGCGCTGCAACTCCAGCGCCCCGAGGATCGCCTCGTCCTCAATGCGATGAAGCTCGGCTTCGTCGATCTCGCCGCGCAGCTTCGCAACGCGCGCGCGGCGGACCGAGTCGGGACGGATCAGGCTGCCGCAGTGGTCGGCACGGAATATCCGGGACATAGGCTTCTCCTCTTTATTCTTCAAGCGCCTTCCCTGCGCTTTGGCATCGAACTCAAAGAACGTCGACGAACTCTTCGGTTGAAACATCGGCCTGACGCAGGATGCCCGCGAGTGTCCCCACCTTGACTTCGCCATGCATCGGCACCACACAGCCTTTGGGTCCACGCCGCAGGATGACGTGGCTCCCGGATTGACGAAGCTTTACAAAACCAAGACGCTCGAGCGCCTTAACGATCGCCGCACCCGATGTGCGAGGCAGCTTAGGCATGCGCCGGCAGGGTGAACATCGTCACCACCGGATGTCCGGCCACCGCGAGCGGAAATTCGGACAAATAGAGAGCAGTCGCCTCTTTCAGATTGGCAACCGCTTCTTCAACAGTCTCGCCTTGCGTGGTCGTGCCGGTTTCGGGATTCAAGGCGATGTAGCCACCGTCTTCGGCAGGGGTAAGAACAGCGGTCAGTTCCATGGGCACCTCTCAGAGAATTCGTTAATTGTCACCCAACCCGTGTGAAAGCGCGTGAATTCGCTCTGACCCGGGACGCCCCCTATACGGTTTCTAGATCCTTCAAGGTCTTACCGGAATTATTTTTCCAAGCTGTCCTGCCATTGGCCGTACCTCCATGCACAACCGCTGCTGCGGCACTGGGGCTTGAAAATTCAGAGTCTTTAGTGAACCGAAGAAAACCAGATTCCGCGGCTAGGATGCCTTCCCCCTTTAGCCGCATGCGTGCATTAATTACCCACGGATATTGATGGGCAGACGCTCGTTCATCGAGCACTGCTTGTGAGCCCGCCAATACAACGATTCCGTTTGGTGTCAGATGGCCAGTGGCCTTAAGGCCATGGATCTCGCAGTACAGAATTTCTTGCTCTGACTCAACTTCCGGTTTGGCAGATGTAGGTACAAGTACCTCTACACCAAGAGCTGGTAGAAGCTGATGGATTTTCTCAAGGTATATCTCCATGTCCTCTCGATCTGACTCTGGCAACCTCGATCCACTACCCTGACCGTTCTTTACCAAGGATCGCCCTGCACGCTTTGCCTGCTCGATCAAGCGACCTTCAAGATAACGAATATGCGATTTGGTTAGGTTTTCATCTTTGCTTGTAAAAAATACGATGTGATTCCAGAAGTCCTTATCGATGTGGTTTTTTATTCTTTCCCGGATTGACTCTGCTTCTCCGATATAAACGGCAGGTGACCCTGTATCGGGATCATTTCCAGTTAAAAAATAAACGCCAGAATTCTCGGATTCTTCACGCGCAACCACTCCCTCAAATTCTGTCCTTGGGCCGGCGACTGCTTTGCCCGTCCAACTGGAGATTTCAGCCGTCCGAAGTCGCTTCGGATCGCCATGTACCAAAAAAATCTTGATCGTTGCACTAGGCATGCCCTGGCTCCATATCAACCGATTTACTTTACATTCTTAGTTAAATTTTTCCCAAGGTCGCCCCGACGAATTTTTTCTGTCTTCCACGGCTGCGTCACGCGGGCGCCCACGACAAGAAGACCATAGCGCAATTCAATAAAGGCCGGTTAGCGCAGCGTGCAAGGCGGTCTTGTCATCTCCCGATCTTCACAGGCCCGGCGTTCAAAAAATCCGGTGCGCGCCACGTTTGCGACCGCATGAACCCGGGCCGCGCCGCCCACCGCTGCCACTACGACGTACGCGAATTTATTCCTGCGGCACCATCCCGGTCTTCTTCACCGTCGCCGCCCAGCGCGCGACTTCGTCCTTCACCCGCGCGGCGAACACCTCCGGCGTGCTCTTCGACGGTCGTATCGACAGCACGTCCACCGCACATTTTGGCGGGTCCGTATCGATACACGTATTGGCTCTTTGTTCGTTTCCTGCCAGCGTGATCACCATGCTACACACGCGCACCCTGCTGCGACATACAGCACGACTTGAGGAATTGTTGGCGCAGTCCGAGCAGGCTACATATTCAAGCCTTTGCAATGCACGCTCGACACCAACTCCCTGGAAAATTGCGGCGCAACACGTGAACGAACTTATGAGTCCGGATTGCTCGGCGCACTGCTGCGACAACTCAGTCCTCCCACCAAGAAGGTGATGCCTTTTAGGCAACTTCAATGTAACCAATTCAGTATTCGACTCGTCCGCAGACCAGCTGATACATTGAATAAAGGGATATTCATTGCTTCACTTCAGACGAAAACGCGACGAGGAGAATACTCATGACTCCGGAAGATAACGAACGCATCACAAGAATCGGCCCAGGCACTCCTGGAGGCGACATGCTGCGCCGGTACTGGTGGCCGGTTACCGCCGCCGCGAACGTGAAGAACAAACCGGTGAAGATCGGCCTTCTTGGCGAAAAGTTTGTCCTCTTCCGTACCCTCAAGGGCGATCTCGGCCTACTCGACCTGAACTGCACGCATCGCCGCGCCTCGCTCGAATTCGGCCGTGTCGAGGACAAAGGGATCCGATGCTGCTATCACGGCTGGTTGTACGATGTGAAAGGGAACTGTCTGGAGCAGATGGTGGAGCCGGAACTCGGGGCTAAAGCTTGCCACCTATACAAGCAACCGTCGTACAGCGTGCGTGAAGTATCGGGGCTGATCTTTGCCTATATCGGACCTCAACCCGAGCCGAAATTTCCGAAGTGGGACCTGCTGTTTGACGACAACGCCAACAAGTTCATCGTCATGCGCGATGCACACAGCAACTGGGTGCAACGCGTGGAGAATCTTCAGGACGCCCTGCATGTCGCGATTCTGCATGCTCCTGTCTATCCTGAACTTGCCGCACAACGTGCCAAGACCGACTGGATAGAACGCTGGTACGGCATTGAGATGTACATGGAGTATCCGAGCGGCATTCGCGACCGGCATCACTTCATGTTCCCGGCGATGAACCGCATTTACGTCGGGCGCTCCGGTCAGCGCCCGCACCAGTTCATTCAGTGGTTCACACCGGTGACGGACACCTACACCCTGACATTTCAGATGTTCTGCTCCATCGGCGATCCCCCGCCCTACAAGACCACCGTCGCCGAATTCCAAGGCTATCCGCCAGGCGGTTTCAAGCGCGTTGAGGACGGCTGGTGGGATATTTGGGAACGCGATCAGGACGACGCCGCGATGGAAAGCCAGGGCGTTATAGCAAACCGCGCGCTCGAACACCTCGCCACCTCGGACATCGGCATCACCAAGTTCCGTCGAATGCTGATGAAGTCCATCGACGCCGTGGAGCGTGGCGAGGCGCCGGTGGGCCTGATACCGCCCAACGACGACGTGGTCATGCTCGAGTCATTCAAGACCCTTGGCATCGACAACCCGACCGAGGTGCACAACGCCGACCTCGGCGAACAGCTTGACGTCATCGCGCCATACGACGTCAAGGAAAACTCGACTGTCTGAAATCTGACCGGGAGTTCTCATGCCCTTCATACCGCTCATACCCAAAGGCTCGGCGCCGCCGCTTGCGCCTTACTCCCCCGGCAGCAAGGCGGGCGATGCGATCTATGTATCGGGAACGCTCGCCCTGGACAAGGACGGTGTTCTGGTGGGCAAGGACGACTCGCGCGCCCAGACGCGACATATCCTCAAGGCGATCGAATCGGTGCTTCAGGCGGGCGGCGCCGGCATGGCGGATATTGCCTACAACATGATCTTCATCAAGCGCTCGCAAGACTACGCCGCGGTCAATGAGGTCTACAAGGAGTTCTTCCCCGGCACGCCGCCAGCCCGGTTCTGCATCATCTGTGAGCTGGTGAAGCCGGAGTTCCTGGTCGAGATCGCAAGCATCGCTCACCGCCCCAGCACGTAGTTTCTCTGCTGAGGGCCCGGTGACGGCCGGCGGATGCCGGATCAGTTTCACCCAACGATATGGAGGTATCAGCGTGAAGATACTCAAGCGATCGATCGCGACAGCGCTGTTAGTCTTCTGTGCCGGGTTCGCTCAGGCGCAACCGTATCCGAACCGGCTAATCACCATTATCGTTCCACTTTCGCTCGGCACAGGCGGCGACATCCTCGCGCGTATCTTCGGCGCCAAGCTTTCGGACCGCCTCGGCGTCAAGGTAATCGTCGACAACAAGCCGGGCGCGGGCAGCATAGTCGGCATCGATGCCGCCGCGCGTGCTCCAGGCGATGGCTACACCCTGCTGATGGCGCCAACCTCGTTCGCGCTGCAGCCGATACTTGACAAGGCCGGCTACGATGTCTTCAAGAGTTTCGCGCCGGTCTGCCTGATCGCCACCGGCGAGCTGGTGTTCGCGGTGAGTGAGAACACCGCGGCGAAGACCGTCAAGGAGTTCATTGCTCTTGCTAAGTCGAAGCCGGGCGAGCTGAGCTATGTCTCGATCGGCAACGGCAGCCCGCAACACCTGGCCATGGAACTTCTGAAGATGGACGCGGGCATCGACGTGTTGCACGTCCCCTACAAGGACACCGCCTCGGCGATACGTGAACTCGCCAGCGGTCACGTCAATTCCATGATCGTGCCGGTTTACACCATCGCGCCGCTTGCGCAGGCCGGCAGGGCGCGGGTGCTGGCGACGCTCAACACCGAGCGTTCGCCGGTCTTCACCACCGCGCCATCCCTGAAAGAGGAAGGCTTTCCCAATGTCGACGTGGTCGTTTGGAATGGCGTGATGGTACCCGCGGCAACGCCGCCCGACATCGTCGCCAGGCTGAACGGCGAATTGAACGCAATTCTCGCTCTGCCCGACATCAAGGACCTGCTCGCCAAGCAGGGCTTCGTGCCTGCAGGTGGCACTGCGCAGAGATTCTCCGACCTGATCAAGTCCGATTACGCGCGGTGGACCCGCGCGATCGCGGCGGCGAAGATCAAGGCTTACTGAGCGACGCGGCGCGCTTCGGGAACAGCTTGCGGTCGCGGGCGACCGATGCGAGTTCGGCCACCGCCGGGTTCTTCGAATCGG
>CANIEV010000148.1 GCA_947466535.1 Betaproteobacteria bacterium | reverse complement strand
TGAACGAAGACGGCGGTAATGTTCTACTAACGGCCGACTATACCGACGCAGATTTGCCCGACACACATGTCGTCAGCATCAATACTGTGGGTACCCACGGATCAGCCGTCTACAACGGAAATGGAACCTTCACCTATAACCCGAACGGGCAGTTCGAATATCTTCCGGTCGGTCAGTTGGCGACTGATACATTTACGTACTCCGTGTCCGATGGGCACGGCGGGCTGAGCACAGCGACCGCAACGGTTACGATTGTCGGCGAAAACGATGTGCCCTCCGCAGCCGATGATCCCGTGTCCGTGCCTGAAGGTACCCCGAGAGTTTTTGATGCGGCGAGTCTGCTGAGCAATGACAGCGACGTGGATCTCGATACGCTCGAAATCGTTTCGGTGCAGGATGCTATTCATGGGACCGCCGTACTCATCAACGGTCAGGTCGTCTTCACGCCCGCGAAGTATTACAACGGTGACGCTAGCTTCACTTATACAGTGAGCGACGGCCACGGCGGAATCAGCACAGCAACAGTTCATGTCTCTGTTTCAGCGGTTGCAGACACGCCGATTATCGGAGGGCCGGGCTCTGCGCCGATCGTAGTCGACCCGCAGTTCGAGATCGGAACCCTGTCGAGTTCAATTCTTGAGCCGACAACGGGTGTGGCGGGTGCGCCCGACGGCGGGTTCATTACGGTTACTTCTGAGCCACGAAGCGAGTCGGGTACCTACGACATTGTTGCCCGCCGCTTTGATTCCGCCGGTCGGTTTGAACAAGAGTTCATCGTCAATTCCAGCCCGGTGGCAGTGCATGACAAGTCGCCGTCGATCGCATTTGTTGGCGACGGCGGATTTGTAGTTGCCTGGCATGCAACCGGCCTGCTTGGAAACGACGATATCTTTATGCAGCGGTACGCAAGCTCCGGCGAGGCCATCGGTACGCAGGAACGTGTCAGCGTGGATGACTCGTCGGACGACTGGGATCGTTCCCCGGTTGTGACATCGCTTGCGGATGGAGGGTTCCTGATACTTTGGGAGGGTAACCGCTACGACGCGGGTACCGATACGTCAGGTGCCGACATTTCCGCTCGTAGATATGCGTCGGACGGTTCGCCGTCGCCCGAGTTCCGGGTGAGTCTGGACAGCTATCCTGATCAGGCGGACACGGGTGTGCATGCGGTCGCCCTGACGGATGGCGGCTTTGTTGCGGTTTGGCAGACCCATTACATTGATCCGAACACGAATCTTCTCGTGGAAGACGTGCTCGGGCAGAGATTTGATTCATTCGTCCAACCTGCCGGAGGGCAATTCGTTGCATCGGACAACACCCCAGGCGGGGCGCACAGTTCTGCCGTAGTCGCGCTGAAGGACGGTGGGTTCGTCGTTGCCTGGCACGCTACTTCATTCAGTCCACAGGTCGGCGGCAATACCGACGATGTATTTGCACGGATCTACGATTCCACCGGCAACCCTGTGGGCGGCGATTTCATCGTCAATGACGATACCGAGGGCGAAAGCGATCGGAGTCCTACCCTGATTGCAGGGGATGATGGCGGATTCGGTGTCGTGTGGCACAGTTTCTACTCGGATGTCGATTCTGGCGATCGTTATGACGTTCGGGGGCAGCGATTCACCGAACTCGGCGACCGTATTGGTCCTGAAATCCGGCTTGATTCCGGAACGGTGGATCATCAAGATGATTTTTTCCCGACCATTGCGCCTCTTGCGGATGGGCGATTTGTAACTACCTGGCTGAACCAGCAGTATCCCGAGACCGGCGGCACTCAATACGCCTACAAAGGCGCAGTCATGCAGTTTGGAGGTGTAGTCGTAAGGGGCCCTGGAGCGGTAGGACTCAATCTGAGCGCGCATCTGGCCGATACGGACGGTTCAGAGACGCTTTCTATTGTCCTGACCGGCGGTGAACTGAACGAGCATTCGCTTAACAAGGGGGTCTGGCTTGGCAACCACACGTACAGTCTGTCGCAGTCGGATCTCGTTCAACTGGAATTCACGCCGTCGGGTGATCAGGCAGGCGTCACGTATTTGACCCTAACCGCGACTGCCACCGAGTCGTCAAACTCTGATCATGCATCTGCCAATTCAACGATAGGTCTTGTACGGGTTCGTTACAACGCGGCACCTGAAACCCCTTCCGACACGAACGTTCCTCTAACTGAGGACTCGACTGTCACCGGCGCGGTGACGGCTACCGATCCGGATGGTGATCCCCTCTCATTCTCGATCACGACAGGACCGGCACACGGGATCCTGGATTTTTCGGACGACGGTACATATTCCTACGCACCAGACCAAAACTGGAGCGGACGGGATACCTTCACATATGCCGTCTCGGACGGTCATGGAGGCAACGCAGCGGGGTCAGTCACGCTAGATGTGACAGCAACTGCCGACGTGCCTAATCTGTCGGTAACAGGTGGCGACCAATTCGCGATCAGTACGGGCAGTGAAGTTGTTCAAGCGCAGGCGATGTCGATGGCGCGTCTTGGAAACGGCGGTACGGTCGCGGTATGGCACGGCATGGGTTCGGATGGCGACAGCGATGTTGTCGTCAGATTGTTCGATCCCGATGGCGCAGCGACGTCGCCTGAAATTCTCGTCACCGATGATGCTGGCAACCCAGCGCCCGATATGGCGCCCAGCGTCGCGGTACTTAACGACGGTAGCTTTGTCGTGGTCTGGCAATCGTCGACGGGCGATGGAACGGGTATCGTCGGACAACGTTTCGACACGGATGGAAGCAAGATAGGCACAACATTTGGGGTCGGCTCGGGCACTGCGGGCGAGTTGGACGAAACCGCGTCGGTCGTCCCCTTGCTGCACGGCGGATTCCTCGTTGTATGGAAAGGCACGTCGGACGGAGTATCGGAAGTATTCGGTCAGCGATTTGATGCATCGGGCATCAAGGCGGGCGATGAAATCACGGTCAGCCACGATCCAGCCCAATACAGTATCAATTCAAATGGCAATCCGGTCGCGGTCGGACTTAACGATGGTGGTTTCTTTGTAGCCTGGGATGTCCAGCGCCAGGACAATGATCTGCAGTGGCATTACGATATCGTGGGGCAACGTTTTAATGCAGGTGGTGAAGCTGCAGGGGGCGAGGTGGCGGTCAGCGAGGATTCGTTCCCGGGGCAGGATGACCAGCATCCGAGCATTGCACACCTGTCGGATGGCGGGTTCGTCGTTGCGTGGGATGGCGCGGCAATCGATGCTGGCAGTGGTCAAGTGGAAAGCGGCATAACGATGAGGCGGTTTGATGTGAACGGAGTTGCCACGGGGCCAGAGACGGTCGTGGCGGCGACGGGAGGTTTGTCTTCGATCGATGCTGCCGTGATTGGTCTGGATGACGGCGGGTTTGTTGTGGCCTGGTCACAGGAGACGATTGACTCTCCGACGCCTCGGATAGAGACCGCCGCACAACGATTTGACCAATTCGGTGATGTTGCGGGTGCTGTGCAGGTGGTGAGTCCGGTCGGCTGGACCGAGGGGCCGGTGTTGGTTGCACGGCCGGGTGACGGATACATCGCCGCCTGGATGGCGCACTCGACCGATCCGATGACGGGCGAAGAATCTACTTCCCTGTATGGGCGCACGGTTGCTCAAAGTCTGTTGTCGCAGGACGGGGCACCGGTTAACCTCGGCATTGCGGCTTCCCTGAACGATCTTGATGGTTCGGAATCTCTCGTGTTGACGGTATCCGGAATTCCTGTAGGGGCAGGGCTTTCAGCGGGTATCCCGACGGGCGCGGGTACTTGGCTGGTCCAGGCAGCAGACCTCAATGGCCTTCAGTTCATTCCCGAGCCTGGATTCACGGGCAGTGTGACCTTGACGGTCCAGGCGCAGTCTCAGGAGTCTTCGAACCTGGTTACGGCACATGCCGCAGCTACCATTTCGATCATTATGCAAGGGTCGGACGGCGTGTTGCTCGACGGCACGGGGGGGGCTGATACGTTGATCGGCGGCTATGGCAATGACACGTTGTACGGGTATGACGGCAACGACACACTGATTGGCAGTTTCGGTAGCGATTTGCTAAACGGAGGTGCAGGAAACAACACCCTTACCGGTGGTTCGGGAGCCGACATATTCCAGTTCACGGCGGATCACCTCGGTGTTGACACGATCACGGACTTTTCAGTGTCGCAGGGCGACAAACTCGACATCAAGGACATCCTGCAAGGTTTCTCCGTAATTGGCGGTTCGGTCCTGTCGGATTTCGTGCATGCCGTAGACACGGAGCAAGGGACGGTAATCGAGGTTGATGCAGCGGGTATCGGTAACAACTATGTGGCTCTCGCGGTGTTGGCAGGTGTTCATGCCGACCTCGCCGCGCTCCAGGATCAGTTGATCGTTGTTCATTCGTAGCAGGGGACGGGGTGGGCTACGGGCCCGCCCCGGTCATTCGCGCCAGTTCAACAGCCGATTGAGCCTTGCGTCCAGGCCCTCATGCCGGGACAATCTCCGCATGCGTTTTTCCCTTTGCGTTCCACCACTCATGCTGGGCGTCATGATGGCAGCCTCCGGCGTTGCGCATGGTGAGTCATCGGGGCGGTCGGACGATGTATCGCCTGTATTTCGGCTTGAAACCAGGCTTGGCGCCCGCCCGCACGGTGACCGTCCCGAAACGGTACCCAAGGCCGGAACCTCGGTAATACGCCGAAGTCCGGAGCTAATTCGCTCCCGGGACGAGAACATCGACGATCGATCCGGTGCGCTCAGAGTTGCCGAATCAACCGGGATGGACGGATCCAGGGATCGCTTCCCGGCTTCCGTCACGCTTTCAAGTGCGGTGACCCGTGCGGTCGGATATTTTCCGCAGGTCCGAAGCGAGATTGCCAATCGAAGGGCGATCGGTGAAACCGTAAATCAGGCGCGCGCACAGTATTTTCCATCCGTGGATGCCACACTCGGACAGGGTCCGGAGCGTTCCAACAATATCAGCACCCGCGCGACGGGAGGGGAAACAACGCTCCAGCGAACCGAGACGGAGCTCACCGTCTCGCAACTCCTGTTTGATACCGGGGCTACATCCACATTGCTCAAGCGGCAGGAGGCAAGGGCCGACGGCGCGAACAAGCAGGTGGCAAACACTGCCGAAACGGTAGGTTTCCGCGCGGCGCAGGCATACCTTGAGGTGCAGAGATTGCGCGCACTCGTGGCCGTAGCGGGCCAAAACGTAGCGGCACACGATCGAACCTTGAGCCAGGTGACGATGCTGGTTGAAGCCGGCGCGGGCAGAAGTTCGGACGCGCGTCAGACTGCGGCGCGCCTTGCTCTCGCGCGATCTTCGGTGATCCAGCTTCAAGGCCAGCTGGATCAGGGCGAGGCTGCGTATCGTCACTTGGTTGGGCAACTGCCCGGCGCCCTTGATCGGGTCACGATACCTGTGGAACAGCTCCCGGGCGCCTATCGTCAGGCGAGCGAGGACGCGGTCGCGTCGCATCCCGCGGTCCGCGCCGCGGAACTCGATCTGGAGGCGGCCAATGCCGATCGCGAAAACGCGCGTTCCCGGCTGGGGCCAAGAATTACCCTGGAACTCGGCATGACCCAGAATCGTGACCTCGACGGGGTGCGTGGGTTGAGTGCCGATCGAACCGCGGTGGTTAGGCTGCGTCAGAATCTTTACCGGGGCGGCTCCGACGATGCACGCATCCGCGAAACCGAGGCGCGTCGCGACGAAGCACAGGCATTCCTCGATCGTGCGAAAAACGACGTGGAGCGGGACGTGCGCCAGGCATGGGATAACCTTGCTGCAGACAGGGACCGGCTTCCCCAGTTGCGACTGCATGCGCAGGCGAGCGCTGAAGTGCTGGAGGCGTACAAATTGCAGTTTCAGCTTGGGCAACGTTCACTGCTTGATGTGCTGAATGCGGAAAATGAACTTTTCACGTCACGATCCAATGAATTGTCCGGTGAGTACTCCCTGCTTACGAGCGCCTTCAAGATGTTGTCGTCCATGGGCAAGTTGCTGCCGGCGCTCGGAGTTACGATTCCCGGCGACGCTGTGGCGGAAGGGGCGAAATGAACGTGCCCGGGCAAGCTGAGGCCGGTGACGTGCCGGCGGATTCCGACTCCATGAATATTCCTGAGCCGCAGCTTGCGGGGGGGCCGGCAGGTGGCGATGCGCTTGCCGGTTGCCTCGAGGCGCTGGCGCGGCTGCTCGGTGTCCCCGCATCGGTGGAAGTCCTGATCGCGGGGCTTCCGATGGAGGGCAACAGGCTTACTCCCGCGTTGTTCGTCCGGGCTGCAGAGCGCGCCGGACTCGAGGCAACCGTTCAGCGCGTCAAGCTCGAGGAGATACCGGCGCTGGCCTTGCCTGCCGTATTGCTGCTCGGAGGCAGGGACGCCTGCCTTCTCGTTGCGAAAGAGACGGGCGGCGCTCGCATCGTCTCGGCGACAGGACTTGCACGTACCGTCCCGATTGAAACCTTGAGTGCCGAATACACCGGCACCGCGATTTATGTCGGACGGTCTGTCCGCTTCGAGGCCGGAACATTGTCAGAGCGCATGCTGCGGAACCATCACTGGTTCTGGGGCACGATGCTTCGGTACTGGCCGATATACGTGCAGGTCATCCTCGCAAGCGTGATGGTGAACGTCTTTTCGGTGATCACGCCGCTGTTCTTCATGAACGTGTACGACCGCGTTGTGCCGAATCGGGCAATCGAAACATTATGGGTGCTGGCGATTGGGCTGACGCTGATCTATGGCTTTGACTTCCTGCTGAAGACGCTTCGTGGCTACTTCATAGACGTTGCCGGCAAGCGTGCCGACATTGCGCTGTCCTCGACATTATTCGAGCAGGTCATGAATCGGCGGCTGGATGTCGGACGGGAGCCGATAGGCAGCCTCGCCAATAATCTTCGCGAGTTCGATTCGCTGCGGGATTTTTTCACCTCGGCGACGCTTACGACCGTTGTCGACCTGCCGTTCGTTCTGCTTTTCATCGGTGCGATATGGGCGGTTGGCGGCCTGCAGATGGCCGCAGTTCCGGTTCTTGCGATTCCGGTGGTGATAATTGGCGGTCTAGCCGTTGCGATTCCGCTCAGGGACCGCATCAAGCGGTCTTTCAGCGCGTCCGAAACCAAGTACGCGACGCTGATCGAAACGCTTGCGGCGATAGAGACTGTCAAGACGCTCGGCGCGGCATCGCATCAGCAACGCAAGTGGGAGGCGGTCAACCAGTTTCTCGCGAACGAAAGCATGGGCACTAAATTGCTGACGTCGATCGCCATCAATTTTTCCATGCTCGTCCAGGTCGCGGTATCTCTTGCGGTCCTGATCGTGGGCGTGTATCTCATCGGCGACAACAAGCTCACTCAGGGGGCTTTGATCGCGTGCACAACCATTGCTGGACGCGCGATGCAGCCCTTGTCTCAGCTTTCAGGTTTGATACTGAGGTACCACCAGGCCATGAGCGCGCTCGGTGCACTGAACAAACTCATGGATGCGGCGGTGGAACGCCCGAGAAACAGGAATTTTGTGCATCGCCCCGCGTTTCGTGGCGACATCGAGTTCAAGGACGTCCACTTCAAGTATCCCGGCCAGAAGGTCGATGCGCTCTCCGGAATCAACCTGAAAATACGCGCCGGCGACCGGGTTGGCGTGATCGGACGCGTGGGGTCCGGAAAGAGCACGATTGCCAAGCTGATCGTCGCGTTATACCAGCCCACATCCGGATCGATCCTGATCGATGGAACGGATTCCCGCCAGCTTGATCCGGCAGATGTGCGCCGCAATATTGGATATGTTCCGCAGAATCTGATCCTGTTCTCCGGGACGGTGCGGGAAAACCTCATGCTGGGGGCGCCTCAGGCAGATGATGCCGCGCTTCTGCGTGCAGCAGAGATGTCGGGCCTCGACGAGCACATCAACCGGCATCCGCTGGGATTTGACCTGACCGTCGGGGAGCGGGGCGAGGCCTTGTCGGGTGGCCAACGGCAGACCGTGGTCCTTGCCCGCGCACTCGTTCCTGATCCCCCGATACTCGTTTTTGACGAGCCAACGCAGGCACTGGATCACTCGGCGGAAGACAGGCTGAAGGGAAAACTCGAAAAGGAGATGGGCGGCAAGACGGTAATCATCGTCACCCATCGCGAGTCCATGCTGACCTGCGTGAATACGCTGGTGATCGTTGACAGCGGGAAGATCGTGGCAGCCGGGCCGCGCGAAGCAGTTGTCCGCGCGCTTGCAGAGGGCCGCATTCAGCGGGCACGCTGAGGAAAGTCGATGGAACCAGAACGCAAACCCGACGCTCCCGCCGCATGGCTACCGGACGAACTGCTGTCCTCGGATGCCGCCCTGCCACGCGCGCCGATGCTCCTTTTCTGGTCAACGGTCACGTTCTTTGCAATTGCGTTCACCTGGGCGTGGCTTGCCAATCTGGACGAAGTGACCCATGGCGACGGGCGGGTGATCACGCTGCGGCAGGTGCAGCAGATCCAGAATCTCGAAGGTGGAATCGTCACGAAAATACTCGTCCGTGAAGGCGAAACCGTCGAGGAAGGACAGGTGCTTTTCGTGCTCGATGATGTTCGCTTTACATCGGCATTGCGCGAGGGGCAGCAGGGTTCTCTCGGGCTGCGCGCCAAGGTCGCCCGTTTGAATTCCGAAGTCACCGGCGGGCGGTTCGACATGCCGCGGGAAGTGGTGCAGAACTCGAAAGGACTCGCCGATCAGGAACTGCTGACCTACCAGACACGTCAGCGCGATCTCGCGACGAAGAACGAGGTAGTGCTTGCGCAGATCCGGCAACGCGAGCAGGAATTGGTGGAGATGCGATCCAGGCGGGAGCGGCTGTCTGAAACGCTGTCGCTGATCCAGCGTGAATTGAACATTACCGGCCCGCTCGTAAAAAAAGGCGTGATGTCGGAGGTGGAATTGCTGCGCCTCGAGCGGGAGGTATCCCGCATCCGCACCGATCTCGAGGCAGCCATTCTCGCGATGCCGCGAATTGAATCGGCGATCAACGAGGCGCGCAGGCGTCTTGATGACAACACCTCGGCATTCCGAAGCCAGGCGTCGGGAGAACTGTCCCAGGCGCGTGCCGAACTCGCGAAGCTCCAGGAGACCATCCCCGCGTTGAGCGATCGGGTGGACCGTACCGAGGTCAAGTCGCCGCTCCGGGGCGTTGTGAAGACTGTACAGATCAAGACGGCCGGTGGCGTGGTCCAACCCGGTTCACCGATGGCGGAGATTGTGCCGCTTGAGGATCAGTTGCTCGTCGAAACCCGGCTCAAGCCGTCCGACATCGGCTTCGTATCTGTAGGTCAACGTGCGGTCGTGAAGGTTGCCGCCTACGATTATTCGATATTCGGCGGCCTTGAAGGAATCGTTGTGATGGTCGGTGCCGACTCCGTCGTGCCGCAACAGGGGGATCCGTATTTCATCGCGCACGTGAAGACCAAGGCGCATGCGATCCAATATCGAGGCAAGACCCTGCCTGTGTCGCCGGGCATGACTGCTACCGTTGACGTGCTCACCGGTCAGAAGACGGTGCTGACTTACTTGCTCAAGCCTCTCAATAAGGCCACCGAAAACGCTTTCCGCGAGCGTTGATCGGCGGTTTTTCCGCGGGTTTCGCTTTGATCCGCGGCCTTAGCCGCGGGATTCATAAACCCAGCGGATGAAGGCATCCTGTGCGGCTTGAGCGGCGGCGGCATTCGCGTGATTCACGAACATCACCATCGCGTGGCGCCGACCGTTGCGATCCAGCACGTATCCCGCGATGCTTCGGACGTCAGAAAGTGATCCGGTCTTGATGTGTGCCTGACCCGCGACACTGTCCGTTTTCAGTCTCCGTCGCATCGTTCCGTCGACCGCAAGCAGCGGCAGGGAAGAAATAAACTCCGGCATAACGGCGCTCGAAAACGCTGAAACAAGCAAGCGTCCCAGATTTTCGGCACTGATCGACTCTTTGCGCGACAGCCCGGACCCGTTGTCGATCACCAGTTCCGGCATTGCGAGGCCCTTGCTTTCCAGCCATTTTCGGATGTCTGCAGTCGAAAGGTCGGAGCGTCCGGGCACTCGGTCAATTTCAGCCGATAGCGTCAGGAAGAGTTGTCGCGCCATGACGTTGTTGCTGAACTTGTTGATGTCCCGGACGATCTCCGAGAGGGCCGGGGAGTCGTGCGTATAGACGAGGCGTGATCCCGCGGGCACCGGACC
This sequence comes from Betaproteobacteria bacterium, assembly GCA_947466535.1. GTDB lineage: Bacteria > Pseudomonadota > Gammaproteobacteria > Burkholderiales > SG8-39 > CAMBSA01. The sequence goes on along the minus strand of CANIEV010000148.1, from coordinate 21 downwards.
GTCCCTCCAGTTGCCCGATAT
>CANIEV010000147.1 GCA_947466535.1 Betaproteobacteria bacterium | reverse complement strand
TGTGCTGCTCTTAAACCTGCATCACATGATATCCGACGGCATGACGAACTCCCTGTTGGCCAGAGATTCGAGCCAGTTCTACGGCGAAACCAGCTATACCCCGGGCGGAACGGAAAAATATCAATACATCGACTACGTAAAATGGGAGCAGGATTGGCTCGCATCTCCAAAATACTCGGAACAACTGGCTTTCTGGAAAAATGAATTAGCCGGTGTCACTGAAGCCTGCAAAATTCAAAACGATTTTTATACGGACTCCCATTCTTATGAGGGACGTAAGGAGAGTTGCGGAATACCAGCATCGCTGCATGAAAAAGTCATGGCGTTTTGCCAGAAAAACGACGCGACTGCGTTTGAATTCTACATTTCCTGCTATGCGTTGCTAATGTCCTGCTATTGCGGCAACAGGGATCTGGTTATTGGCACGCCCGTGGCTAACCGCAACCATAGCCACTTTCAGAACACTTATGGCGTGTTCATAAACTCTCTGCCCATCCGCTTTAAAATTAACACTGCATCGACATTTCAGGAGACGTTCGCCGACTTCAAACGTGTAATCCGTCAGTGCATGCAAAACCAGGAGGTGCCGTTCAGCGAGATGATCAGCGCAATAAATCCGCAGCGCAGTCTTTACGAGAATCCGCTGTACAGTATTCATTTTGCCTATCAGAACTTTCCCCAGAAGATCAAGAGTGACGAGCATGCGCTGCTTCCGGTCGATTACCTGATTTCAAAGTTTGATGTCAATTTCTGGATCGAAATAGCCGGGGAAGATCGAAGCATCTCGGTGACCTATCGGAAACAGGCGATCGCGAGGACCAAAATCAACCGCCTGATGAACCATTATCTGAACCTGGCGGCCGCAGTTCTCGATCGATCCGATGTGCCCACCAGGAGTGTGGAGTTTTTTCCCGAGGTTCACAAATCGCTGCTGACCGGCGAACAATCCCTGTACCGGGAAGCAACCTGGTTTACCCTTTTTGAAGCATCCGTCAAGCAATTTGAAAACGAAGTGGCGTTCGTCGATGTGCAAGGGCAATTGACCTATGGGGAACTAAGCGCGCGAGCAACCGAACTCGCAAAAAATCTGACGGACAGGGGCGTTCGGAGAGGCGATGTAGTGATCGTTAGAACAGGACGAAACCGCCAATTCGTGATTTCACTGCTGGCATGCTTTTCTTGCGAAGCGACCTATTTGCCGGTTGATCAGGGTATTCCCCCTGAACGATACAGCCATATTTTGCGCGACAGCGGTGCTCGAATTGTATTGACTGAATCGGATATCGAAGTCGTTGAAAACGCCGGAATCGAATCCGTCACCGAGTTACATACACGAGGTGTTGCATCTGGAAAATCTGACGGCAGCGATGCGGCTATTGCTTACGTGATTTACACATCCGGTTCAACCGGGAAATCCAAGGGGGTGTGCGTGCCTCACCGGGCCTTGCTGAATTACACGCACTCCATGAGGCGAAGGATCAACGACTCATCGATTCGATCGTTCGGACACGTTTCTTCTCTCGATGCCGATCTGGGCAACACCTCGATTTTCCTGGCGCTCGGTTTTGGCGGTACGTTGGTCATGCCGAACGCGGAGGCGTTGCTCGATCCAGGCTTGTTGGCCGAATGTTTTCGGAAGTATCCGGTCGATGCTTTGAAGATCGTGCCTACTCATTTGAACGCATTGAGCGAACGCGTATCCGGAATATTGCCAGGAAAACTTCTGATCTGCGGCGGGGAGCGCTTGAGTCCGGCTTTGATTACTGACGTCCGAAACTCAAGGCCGCAACTGCGGATCATCAATCATTATGGTCCAACCGAAGCCACTATCGGGTCATTAACTTTCGAAGTGCCGGAAAATTTCAATGGGCATGTTGTCCCGGTTGGCCGACCAATCGACAACAGCAGCGTTTTGATTCTCGACCAAGACCTGAAAATGGTCCCGCAAGGGGTGCCTGGGGAAATCTGTCTGGCCGGAGATAATGTTGCAACAGGCTATCTGCGGCAGCCCGCATTATCGGCGGCGAGCTTCATATGCGACCCGGCGCTTGCTTCCAGCGCCATATACCGAACCGGGGACCTCGGTTACCTGAACGAAGAGGGACAGGTTGTTTATCTGGATCGCATGGATAGACAGATCAAGATAAACGGCTTCCGGATCGAACTCGGCGAAATAGAATCGGTGCTAAAAACGCATGATTCGGTAACGAATGCGGCCGTATTCTTGTTTGGCGATAAAAATGAGCGGCAGAATCTGTGCGCCGCCGTAATGGTAAGCGACCATACGAGCGTTCAACAACTTACGTTACACCTCGCAAGGTATTTTTCACCTTCGATTATTCCTCTTGTATATGTCATAAAAGAAATTCCGATTACCCGAAATGGAAAGGTAGACGTAGAGCGATTAAAGAGCCTTTGCATGAGTTCGGCTGTCCTCCGGGAGCAGGCAATACCTAGTGACCTCGTCGAATTAAGATTGCTGGAAATATTCAAATCAGCGCTGAATATCCCTGTCGTTCATCCGGAGGACCAGTTTTTTAAACTGGGTGGGCACTCATTGCTTGCCATCAAGATGATCGCTCAGATCAACAAGGCGTTTCAAACCGATTTAAGAATTGCCGTTCTGTTTCGGTTCGATTCGGTTCGCAAACTTGCTTCGCTAATTAGAAAAGAACGTTCCCACGCCACCAGTGATCGTTCACCTTATGTAATGCTCATGGACAAGGCGCGAGATAGTACGATCGCCTGGATCCATCCAGCGGGGGGGGAAGTGATGAGTTATTACCCAATCGCCGCCGCTTTGTCCGCTGACTTTGATTCTGTGGCATTCACGGCAATCGATCATCACCTTAAAGAGAACCTGTCTATTCAAGGATTGGCATCAGAATATTCCGACGAAATGCAGCTTCAGCGTAGCGCCTCTAACACTATTTTGGCAGGGTGGTCGATGGGGGCGCTCATTGCGCATGAAATGGCTGTTTGTTTTTCGGCGAAGGGACTCCAACCGCCGCTGATCCTTGTGGATCAGCCTGTTCCACATCACGGTTACAGCATTCCTCAGTCTTATGAAAAAAGCGTGATCAGTTACATCGAGAAGATAGGGGTATTCGCCGGCGAAGACATCCGCCTGGCGTGCGTAACGGATATGCAGGTCGATTACGGATTGTTATACAGAGAATTCATACGCCTGACTTTGATGCCCGCTGAAGTAACGATGGCGGAGTTTCGTACCTTTCTCGATATTAATGTGAAACATAACAATATAATTTCAAAATTTAATCCATCGATCTATCGTGGGCCAACCTTGCTGCTGAAGGCGGCAGAAAAGATTATGCTGAAGACCAGCAATCCACAGCCCGAATATTTTCTCGATGACCTGGGTTGGGGGGCATTTTGTCCAAATCTGACGATCGTGGAGGTGCCTGGAAATCACATTACCATTTTGAGCGGAAATTACGCGGCAAGCACCGCAAAGGTGGCTCATGAATGGATAAGCGGCCAAGGGTGTGACAACTTTAACAGGCGCACTGATGATTCCTTGCGCGCGCGTGCCTAGGGCGCCTTTCAAGATGAAGAGTTTGCAGAATGAATTCTGATCACGGTTTCTTAGGTAGCGTTTTTTTCTCTACGGGAATTAACAAAGTGAAGTTTGCGATCGGCGTCATGGAATTCGCCGATCTGAGCGGGAGAGCAATCGACTATCTGTCCGAAGGGGAGCAGGAGATTTACAAAGGATTAAGAGTGGGGCAACGTCGCCGCCAGTTTCTTGCGGGGAGATATATTGCGAAAGAGTGCGTATGTCAGGATCATCCTTCTTTGCAGAGAAGTTCGATCAATATTGTCAATGGAGCCTGGGGTGGGCCTCTTATTCATTCCGAGCACCTGCAAAATACACTCATCTCAATCTCTCATACGGATAATTTTGCCGCCGCTTTGTTCTCAGCCAGCAATATGTTTCCTGCTGGCATGGACATCGAGGAGATTCGGGACGATCAAATTCCATCGTTGCAAAACTTTATGTCACCTCGCGAGCGCGAGATCCTATTGGCAGAAAATCTGCCATATAAGGAAGCATTGCACCTGATGTGGTCGGCCAAGGAAGCCGCAGGCAAGGCTTTGATGGTCGGGTTCAACCTTCCGGAGGATTGTTATCACATCTCATCTTTTGCTTCGAACGGCAATTCCTTTCACATCGGCTTTGAAAATCTGCCGATATTGCAATGCATAGGCTGGCTCAAAAACAATCTATCCGTTTGTGTTGCAGTTCCATCTATATTGAGTTTTGAAAAGCTGGAAATAGAGCCCGCATCCATATTGGCTATCAAAACCGAGAATCTTCCATTTAATGGACACTGCTGATATGAAAAACAAGATAATTCTTGATGTTTTTTTCTACGTGCTAATTCCGCTGCTCGTGTGGAATTTCTTAAGGGAAGTTTTGGGGAATTATTACGCGATTTTGTTTGGTGCGGTGCCTAGCGTTATTTATACGGCTGTCGTATTTATCAGAAGTCGCGAGTGGAGCGTAACCGGAATATTTTTTCTGTCGCTCATTTCGATTAACCTCCTGATGGATCTGAGATCCAATTCGGCCGAGTCGGAGTTGTGGAACAAGGTCTGGATTGGATGTGCTTCAGTGACGTTTTACGCATTGACCCTGCTCATCCGGCGCCCAATGGGGATGTATCTGTTTATTGATTATGCATATTTAAATGGTATCCCCAGAAAAACTTCGGCTGCTCTTTATCGATTGCCAAAAAACTTTCATCATTTTATAAAATTTACTTTATTCCTGATGTTTGGGGATTTGGTCAGGATGGCGATCAATATCGCGTTCATAAAAGAATTGGGTGTCGAAGGTTTCGGTGCGATGCAGCTCGCCACTGCAGCGACAAACTATATATTCATTGGGCTGACTGCTCTTTATGTAATTTTTATTATTAGACAGATTAAAAAAGTTTCATATTAAAATGTGGGAATTGGTCAACTCGTTCAGTGACGGCTTGAAGTGGGGGGGCGACGTGCATGCAAGGCAAACCTTTTCGCTGGCTAACTGCGTTTAAAAGCGGTCCGGTGTCGTGGCTGTGTGAGCAGTCCGGTGGACAAATAATTGAAAGAGTTCTATACGCAATCAGTCGGCATGATGATTGAGTTGGTGTGGCAGTAGAAGTTGGTTCGATATATTTTTAACGCAACTGAAAATACGAAAGGTATGACAGCTATGAAAGCTCCTGGTAACGTATCGTCATCAAATGTATTAATTGTTCCCGCCCATATCGCCGCGATGATAGCGGAGCAGACGGGACTATCAATTGAAGTGATCAATGATGTCCATAATAGAGCTCATACAGGGCATCTTGATATCAATGAGTTGATCAATTCGGCGGGGGCGTCGGCGGGGGCGTCGGGGGGGGAGCCACTCAAATGTCCGCTGCGGACTGCTGCTGAGCTTGATGGCAAGGGTGACGCGCCTTTTTCCAAGGAAAACATAGAAAAATACATGAAAGGGAATATGAAGGGGAAGTGATCGCAATGCGCGGCCTGACCTAGAATCAGATTGTTAGCTTGATGAAACGTTTTAAAGTCAAGCTAACAACCTGAGGTTGAAGGCGGTGTAGGGTATCTGGGGGACCCGTTCGGTCAAAAAATAAGAAACTATCGAAAATGCAGTAGTTTTTGACTACGAGGGTTCCCATCCCGTAATGGAGGTGCATTAGTGGAGAGAAGTGGCTCCCGTATGGTCGACATTCACGGCCATAAAAATACTGGTTTGTTATGGAAATCGGCGCAGATTAGTTTTTTGACCTAGCGGCGGGGCAGCATTGCGCCCACTCGTTTCTGCGGTGTTGGCGCGTTGCGTGTGCGCAGAGATTCCGCTGTTTTTTTTACGCAACTGAGATCGCGGCAGCGAAGACGCTGTTGATTTTCCGGAAACCGGCGACGATGGTTATTTTGACCATTCTGGTTTTCAGGGCATCAAGGGCTACGAGGTGTTGGGCTGGACCTTTTTCGTCGCCCCTGCCGGCACGCCGGAGCCCATTCTCGAACGGCTAAGCACCGAAGCCGTGCGGATTATCGGATCGCCCGAGGTAAGAAAGCGCCTGTCTGCATTGGGGCTGGGTGCGCTCGGCTATTCGCGCGAACGTTCGGCCGCGTTTCTTAAATCCGAGCTCGCCAATTGGGGCGAGGCCGTGAGGATTTCCGGCGCGCGGGTGGAATAAGATCTTACGCGCTGCCGGCTTGGCGTCTGCGTTCATGGGGCCGGCTGAACGCCCCGGTTTATGCGCCCGAACACGGCTGACGGCGCGACGATGTCCGTCTGGTATGGGTGGATTGTACTTTTGTAGACGCGGGTGATTTGTTTCACGTAGTTGCGCGTTTCCGGATACGGCGGAATGCCGCGATAGCGCTCGACCGTCTCTTCGCCGGCATTGTAGGCGGCGAGCACCAGCGCGACTTCGCCTTTGAAGTACGCCATGAGCCAGCGCAGATAGGCAAGGCCGCCTTTCAGGTTTTCGAGCGGGTTTAATGCATTTTTGACGCCGAAGCGCTCAGCGGTGGCGGGAATCAACTGCATCAGGCCCTGTGCTTTTTTCGGCGACACGGCTTTGGGATTGAAGTTTGATTCCATCGCGATCAACGCCATCACGAGCGCGGGGTCGACCGAATACTGCGGCGCCCATTGCTGCACCATGAGTTCGATGTCTTTTCGCGCGGCGGTCATCGCAGGCGAGTAGGCCGTCGCGGCCAGTTCGCTCAGGCACGCAGGCAGCACGCTGCTGGTGCGCCCGCTGACGAATTGCAGCAGTTGTTTGGCACTGGCATTGCCAAGGTCAGCAGCTTTTTCCATCAGGAGCACGGCGACACCTTCATCGGCCAGCACGCCGCGGCCGATCGAATAGATGATGCCCATTTTCAGCAGTGCTTCGGTATCGCCGCGGGCGGCGGCCTTGCAGTAGAGTTCGTTCGACTTCGCGAAATTCCGTTCGACGTTCTCGCCGCGCTCGAGCTTCGATGCGAGCGTCAGCATGGCCTGCACGTCGCCGCGTTGCGCCGCGGCTTCGAGCGCTTCCACCCCCGGGGCCGGCTGCGCGCCGGCATTGGTGCAGCCAAGCACGAGACACAGGGCGAGGCTGCGCCAGAGCGCGCGCCAATGCGGCTTCACGTGTGAGTCAGGCAAATGCATGCTTTGATTCTGTCGCGCGGCGCGGCGTTACGTGCTGCCAAGGGCGCGCGCGGTCCACGCGGCGTATGTGCCCGTTTCGATCATCCGGGGGCGCACCACGCTGCGCAGGATACGCAACTCTTCGGCGCTCGGCGGCGTGGTTGCGACCGCTCACCTTCCTTCCCGCAGGTTTTGTTGATAGGCTTCTTCGTAGTAAGCCATAGCTTCCTGCTTTGTAAATTCTAACTTCATTCTTTTCGCTTCTTGGTGTGTTACCGCCCCACCAATTCAAATTTGATCAGTTTCCGCAGGTTATACCGATCTTCGATTGACCGCCACCGACGCTCGACAGATACTGGTCAATGCGCAATCGCCGTGCCGATTACGTATTGACCAGATCAAATTCTAATCGGCGGTAACAGTGGGGGAGTTGTAATGACGTCTTGGTAAAACTCCATCAAGCAAAAGACTAGTCCTGCATTTGCATCCAGTTACAAACCGACAAAAGCAAAAAAACCAGCACGAACGCAGGTTTTTTTCAGTTTCAGATGGTGGCCCGGGGCGGAATCGGCGAGGGCCTGGGATGTTTGACCCGCCTATCTAATTTGCCCAAATAAATTTGGCGGCGGCACTTACCATTTGATCTTCTACCTTATTAAATCCATGGTATGCCAATCCCATACATGGCAAACCTACGTCTTCCCCGCCATCAATCATGACCAATTCTGATTTTGTTTCCTTGCTTCGCCCCTTAATAATTGATTCTGATGCGCTTATTGGCGTTGCGGCACAAGCTTCTTTTTGATGGTGGACTGCTATTACTGGCTTACTAAAGTTATTACTTAAAGTTTCCCCAATATGGGTACCAGCAATAATGACCCCAGAAACCGCTTCCGACTTCTCGCTCTGATTCGCAAATTGAATAGCTGTTACCGTTCCCATGCTGTGCCCAAAAATCCAGATGGGCACGTTAAATTTATTTTTGTAATATTTAACGACACTTTCAACTCGTGCTAAGTGTTCAGATTTGCCGCGCACATTACCACGCCGTGCGTCACCCAGGTCATAAGGCGAATCTACTAAAACCGAATTGATTCCATACGATTGCCACAATCGTGCGGAGCGACTTAGAGGATTTTGCTTGGTGGTTGACCCATCGGGCTTTAAATCTAATACCCCATCGCCCCCAATGAATAAAAGAACTACCGCTTTAGGCTTTGAGGTCTCAATTAAAAAAGTTTTTGTGGCCGCCTCTCCACCCTGCGGAACCTCAAGCAACTGTCCATAGGCAATAGCCGGCATAAAAAGTGATATCAGACAAATGATTATTTTCATCGGCGGTGTCCCGTGGGCAGTTGCTGGCTAGAGCGGGTGGCAGAAATGATTATGCGACCTTTTGGTATTGAAGGATAGCAGGCCGAAAGCGCGTCGCCGTGATCCGGTTAACGGATCTAATGATCCAGCGACGCGGCCTGCACAATCGCTTCGAATTCAGTGAGCAGTTCTGGCTGCTTTTGTTTCAAGTAGCGTACTACCGGTTTGTTCGCGAGCGGTTTCGTGAGATACCCCTTCGCCAGCACCAGATTGAGCACGTCCTGACCGTAGGTCTGCTCGACTAATTTGTATTGGCCCTGCAGGTTGCCCATCTCGCGCACCAAGCGACGCTAATCCTTAAAGCCCGTGCGGCTGATCGTGGTGGGCATCGATTTTCTCGTCGTGCAATACAAGGGCGGGACCGACAACCTGGTTGCGATCGGAGTCGGCGACGCGCAGCTCGGGTTCAATGCGGTCACCAGCTCGCTGCCGCACATTCAATCGGGCCGGCGCAAAGCGCTGGCCTTCGGCGGCCTGCTATTCGGCTTTCATGCCGCGCTCGCGGATGAGTCGGCCCCATTTTTCTTGCTCGCTGCGGATGTGATGCGTGAACTGCTCCTGAGTGCTGCCGATGATGTCAACACCTTCCCTGGTAAAGCGTTCGGCCAGTTCCGGGGAGCGCATCGCTCTGACGAGAAACTCGTTGATCTGGGCTGCAATGGCTGGCGGCGTGCTGACCGGTGCCAGGATGCCGTGCCAGGTGGTCAGCTCGTAACCCGGCACGCCTTGCTCAGCGACGGTTGGGATATCGGGCACTGATGGAGAGCGCTTGGCGCTGGTGATGCCCAGGGCGCGCAAGCGGTTCGACTGTAGATACGGGATGGCGGCCACCATGTTCGGATACGTAATCCCTACTTCTCCTGACAAGGTCGCGATTGTAGCCGGGCCGCCGCCTTTGAACTGGACAGCGGTAATTTCTATTTTCGCGAGAAAATTGAGCAGTTCGCCTGCAATGTGATGGTTGGTGCCGACGCCGGCGGATGAATAATTCAGCAGCCCAGGCTTGCTCTTCGCAAGCTGAATCAGTTCAGGCACGGATTTCACCGGTATGGAGGGGTGCACGACCAGCAGAACTGGCGACGCGGAGAGCAGGCAAATGGGGGTGAAGTCTCTCAGGATGTCATACGGGACCTTGCTGTACAAGTATTGGTTCGCGACCAGCGGTATGGTATGTGCGAGCAGGGTGTAGCCGTCCGGCGCGGCCTTGGCCACGATTTCCGTGCCGATATTGCCAGAGGCCCCGCCACGGTTGTCGATGACGAGTTGTTGTCCCATGAGTTCGCTCAGCTTGGGCGAAATCAGCCGGGCGATGATATCCACACTGCCGCCGGGCGGAAAGGGCACCACCACGCGGACGGGTTTCGCAGGATACTGTTGCGCGAAGACCGGGGTCGTCAGACCAACGACTGCTGTAGCTCCTGCCATCCAGACGATGGATGAAAAACGGGACATATCTCCTCCTGTGTCATCGATGGCGCCGCGAGTGATCCTGTAAGCTTTCTGTTGATGACTTAACGAAAGAGAAATCATGAAAGCAGACAAACAGCATAGCGCACTGGAAGTCATTAAGAAAGAGCAGTTGAAGCGTCGCGTGTTTTCGGTGGAATTCAAAGCTGAGGTGGTGCGTTACAAGAAAGCGGAGAACCTGAGTTTGCCCGAATGTGGTCGAAAATTCGAAGTGCGTTACCGCCACCTCAAATTTAATCAGTTTCCGCA
>CANIEV010000146.1 GCA_947466535.1 Betaproteobacteria bacterium | reverse complement strand
GTGGCGCTAGGCCTGGTGGGCCTGTCGGCGAGTTTCGGTGCACTGGTGCTCTCGCGCCGTCGCGAGTTCGGCGTGCTGCGGCATCTCGGGTTCACCCGTGGGCAGGTGGGCGCGATGCTCGCCGCCGAAGGCGCGCTGGTGTCGGGTCTGGGACTTGCGGTCGGCTGTGCGCTTGGCTGGCTGATCGCACTGGTGCTGATCCATGTCGTCAATCGCCAGTCGTTTCACTGGAGCATGGAATTGCACCTGCCCTGGGGACAGTTGTCGGTGTTCGTGACGGTGCTTTTTGCGCTCGCGATGCTCACCGCCCTGTTGAGCGGTCGGCAGGCGATGAGCGGCGATTCGGTGCGTGCAGTGAAGGAAGACTGGTAAGGCATATACTGACAATCTGCGAAAAACCCCCAGCATTGGCGCGGCTTCGCAGGCGTTTAACTGACATCGAGATGCCGTCATTGCGAGCGCAGCGAAGCAATCTTGGGCACGTCACGCGATGAGATTGCTTCGTCGCTTTGCTCCTCGCAATGACGCAGTGCGTATGTCATTGCGAGCGCAGCGAAGCAATCCTAGACTTGTGCTGGAATCAACCGGGAGCACCCTGTCATGAGCGGAATACTCAAAGTGGCCCACGCGCTCGACTTCGCCGCGCGCAAGCACGCAGGACAACGGCGCAAGGGCGAGGCGAAGGAGCCGTACATCAACCATCTCGCCGAAGTCGCATGCCTTGTTGCAGAGGCGACCGACGGCACCGACACCGACCTCGTGGTGGCCGCGCTGTTGCACGATACGATCGAGGACACCGGCGTCACCGCCGACGAGCTCGCGAGCGAATTCGGGCGCGACGTGGCCGACATCGTTATCGAATGCACCGACGACAAGACCTTGCCCAAACCGGAACGAAAGCGCCTGCAGGCCGAAACCGCACCGCGCAAGTCCGATCGTGCTCGCATGCTCAAGATCGCTGACAAGACCTCCAATCTGCGCTCGATTCTGTCCAGCCCGCCAAGCCACTGGGACCTCGAGCGCAAGCGGGTCTATTTCGAATGGGCGGCGAGCGTGGTGGCGGGTTGCCGTGGCCTGAATGCGCGGCTGGAGGCGGCGTTCGACGCCGAATACGCAAGGCGCGGTGAACTGGGCTGAGTTTGTCTGCCCAGGCTCGAATAGAATCTGTCCCGTCCGCCTGCAGTCCGATCGCAAGCCAACCGTCCCATGGAGATCATCGATGCAACTCGTTCCAGCGCTCGTGAAAGCCATCACCGTCGTTGCGGCATGCGCTGCGGCGAGTTTGCCGCCCGCCTCCATGGCCCAGTCGGTCCCGGGGTTGCCGAAGCAGATCCAGCTGGTCGTTCCGTTCTCTCCCGGCGGCAGTACCGACCTGTTCGGGCGGGTGGTGGCGCTGCGGCTTGCGGCGCGCACCGGCGGCTCGGTGGTGGTGGACAACAAGCCCGGCGCCGGCGGCATGATCGGGGCGGATTTTGTCAGCCGCGCCACCCCCGACGGCGCCATCCTGATGCTTACCGCCTCCGACCTGTCCACCGGCGCGGCGGTGGCGAAGAAGCTCGCGTTTGACCCGGAGAAGGGCCTGGCGACGGTCGCGATGCTCGCCACCGGGCCGATGCTGCTGGTGGTCAAGGCTGATTCATCCTTCAAAAGCACCGGGCAGTTGATGGAGGCGGCGCGCCAGAACAAGGGCGCGCTCAACTACGGCTCGGCGGGCATCGGTTCGCTGCACCATCTCTCGGGTGAACTCTTCACCTCGATGGGCAAACTCGAGATGACCCATGTGCCGTACAAGGGCTCGGCACCGGCGGTGCAGGACCTGATCGCAGGACGCATTCAGGCAATGATCGCGAGTTTTCCGGCGACGCTGTCGCACATCAAGGGCGACAAGCTGCGCGCGCTCGCGGTGACCTCCACCTCGCGTTCGAAATTCTCGCCCGACCTGCCGACCGTGTCCTCGGTGATCCCCGGCTACCAGGTGGATATCTGGTGGGGCGTGTTCGCGCCGGGCGCAACGCCGCAGGCGCTGCTCGATCGACTGAATGCCGAACTTCGCGCGGTGGTGGCGATGCCGGAGATGCGCGATACCTTCGATCGTGAAGGCGCGGACCCGGCCTCGATGAGCGCGTCGGAAGCGCACGCCTTCTATCGCGCCGATATCGAGAAATGGCGCGTCATTGCACGGGCGCGGAACATTTCAGTCGACTGAGCGGTTGCATGGTCACATCGGAGAGGCAATTCATGGCGGCAACCGGAACCGAAGAACTTAAGCAGGCCTCGGCGCTTCGGGTGCGGAAGCTGTCAGCTTCGTTTGGCGCGGAGGTCCGCGGCATCGACCTGTCGCGTCCGGTGGCGAAGGAGACCATCCGCGCGATCCGGCAGCTCTGGTACGAGCACTCGGTGCTGCTGGTGCCGGGGCAGGTGCTGGACGAGGATGCCCAGGTTCGCTTTGGCGAATACTTCGGCGAACTCGCAAAAACGATGGGCAGCTACGCCATCCTGAAGAACAGCCATCCGGCGGTGATGTACGTCACCAACGAAAAAGCCGAAGGCAAGTACGTCGGTGCGCTTCCCGACGGCGAAATGTTCTTTCATTCGGACATGTGCTATGTCGAGCGTCCGTGCCTCGGCACCATGCTCTATGCAATGGAAATCCCCTCACAAGGCGGCAACACCCTGTTTGCCGACCAGTACGCGGCCTACGAGGCGCTGCCGGAAGAAACGAAACGGCGGATCGACGGCCTTAAGTCGGTCCATACCTTCGAGCCCGGCCGCTACGACAACTACGCCGAGTCGATCACGCGCGCGCCGGTGTCAAAGGAAGCGCGCTCCGCCGCGCATCCGATGGTGCTCACCCATCCCGCCACCGGGCGGCGGGCGCTGTATGTCAATCGCCTCATGACCGAATATATCGTCGGCATGCCGCGGGAAGAAAGTAACGCGCTGCTAGCTTCCCTGTTCGATCACCAGGAACAAAAGCAGTTCGTCTACGAACACCGCTGGACTCGTGGTGACGTGGTGATCTGGGACAACCGCTGCGTGCTGCATGCGCGCACCGATTTCAGCGCGGCGGAACTGCGCAAGTTGCGCCGCGTTACCGTCGCGACCGACAGCATCGATTAGGCCGCGTTCGCGTTTTGGACTCCACCTGGGATTACATCGTGGTCGGCGCCGGCTCGTCCGGCTGCGTGCTGGCCAACCGCCTGAGTGCCGACCCGACGGTGCGCGTGCTGCTTCTCGAAGCGGGCGGCCGGCAGGACCGGCATCCGCTGGTGCAGATTCCGCTCGGCGTGGGCAAGCTGCACGAGCACGCGATGTTCGACTGGGGCCTGCAGACCGAACCCGAGGCGGAACTCAACGGCCGCAGGCTGGAGGCGATGCGCGGCAAGCTGCTCGGCGGGTCGTCCGCCATCAACATGATGACCCACACCCGGGGCGATCCGGGCGACTACGACCGCTGGGCGCGTAACGGTGCTCTCGGCTGGTCCTATTCCGACGTGCTGCCGTACTTCAAGAAGAGCGAGCGCTGGGAAGGCGGCGAAAGCGAATACCGCGGCGGCGACGGTCCGGTGGGCGTGCAGCGCGGACGCTTTCGCGACCCGCTGAACGAAGCGTGGAAGGTGGCGGGGCGCTTGAACGGTTTCCAGACCAACACCGACTACAACGGCCGCACCGCGGAAGGCTTCGGCCTCGGGCAGTACTTCATCCACAAGGGCAGGCGCACGTCGGCCGCCAGCGCGTATCTGCGCCCGACGATGAACCGGCCGAACCTCGAGGTGCGAACCGGTGCGCATGCGCAGCGCATCCTGTTTGAAGGTCTGTGCGCCACGGGTGTCGAATACGCCTACGCCGGGCAGGTGTTGCAGGCTCGCGCGGAGCGCGAGGTGATCGTGTCCTCCGGCACCTTCAATTCGCCGCAACTGCTGATGCTCTCGGGCATCGGCCCGGCGTCGCATCTCGAATCGCTCGGCATCCGCACGATTGCCGACCTGCAGGTAGGTGCCAATCTCCAGGATCACCCGGCGGTGATGCTGCGCTGGGCGCGAAAGGGCTTTGGTCCGTTCCGGGCGCAGATGCGGTTCGATCGCATGGCGATCAACATGCTGCGGGCGTATTTTTTCGGTACCGGTCCCGCGACCGCGCTGCCGAGCGACCTGTTCGCCTTCGTGAAGACCCGCGAGGGGCTGGATGCTCCGAACATCGAATTCATGTTCCGCTGCGCGTCGATGGAACCCTACCTCTGGTTTCCGCTGCTGCGCCCGGGCTACGAGGACGCCTACGGCATCCGCCCGACGCTGCTGCATCCGCGAAGCCGGGGCGAGGTGCGGCTGCGCTCCACCGATCCGAAGGATCCGGTGCGGATTTCGTTTCGCGTGTTTTCCGATCCTTCGGATATCGCCGAGTTGTACGAAGGCTACGAGCGCGCACGCGATGTGGCGCATTCCGAACCGATGGACGAGTTTCGCGGCCGACCGCTCGCGCCGGACCCGTCACTCAAGACCCGCGACGAGATCGAGGCCTGGATGCGCAAGACCGCGATCACAGCCCATCATCCCGCCGGCACCTGCGCCATGGGCAGCGGACCCGGGGCGGTGGTGGATAAGCAGTTGCGCGTGCGCGGCGTCGATCACCTGCGCGTGGTGGACGCCTCGGTGATGCCCGACCTCGTCTCGGCGCATATCAACGCGTGCGTGCTGATGATTGCGGAAAAGGCGGCAGACGCGATAACGGAAAATGCACGCTGAGCAGTTGGACTCTTATACGGTCTGTCCTTGAAGTCGTGCATGCCCGGACCGGGTCATGCAAAAATGCCATGCCCCGAATCGGGCACTACCCGGAGCGCAGGAAGACCATGAACAATCGATCGTTTCCAGCCGCGCTGCTGTTCGCAGCGATGTTCGCGGCTGCGTTGCCGTTGCCGCTGGCCGCACAGTCGTTTCCCGGTCAGCCGATCAAACTCGTCGTGCCGTTCCCCGTGGGAGGCGGCGTCGATCTGGTGGCGCGTATCGTCGCAGCGCCCTTATCGCAGCTAATCGGTCAGCCTGTCGTGGTCGAAAACCGCAGCGGCGCCGGCGGTGCGCTGGGCGCAACTGCGGTGGCGCAGGCACAGCCCGACGGATACACCTTGCTCATCGGCGCAAACTCGACGCACGGGACGAATCCGAGTGTTCAGGTGAAGCAGACCTACGATCCGGTGCGTGATTTTGCGCCAGTCATTCTTCTCTCCACCTCACCGCTGTTTCTCCTGTCCGCCAACAATTTGCAGGCGGCCTCCGGCGAAGAACTGATCGCGCTTGCCCGACGCAGTCCCGGCAAGCTGAACTTCGGTTCGTACGGCAACGGCAGCATCACGCATTTGACCGCGGAGCTGTTCAATTCGATGGCGGGTATCCAGACCAATCACGTGCCGTATCGCGGATCGGCGCCCGCGCTCACCGACCTGGTTGCAGGCAGGATCGACTTCGTGTTCGACGGTGTATCCGCGCTCGGGTATGTGAAGGCGGGTTCGATCCGCGCGCTCGCGACCGCGGGTGCGAAGCGGGTGCCGGCGGTGCTCGATCGGCCGACGCTTGCCGAGGGGGCTGTTCCCGGCTTTGACATCTCGCTGTGGTTCGGCATGTTCGCACCGGCCGCCACGCCGCGCGCCGCGCTTGAGGTGCTTAACAACCGTTTGAATGTCGCGCTCGCCGAGCCACCTGTTCGGCTGGCAATCGAAAGAATCGGGATGGAGGTTGCCGGAGGCGATTCCCTGACGCTTTCGCGCCGAGTGGATGCCGAACTGCGGCGCTGGGGAACCCTTACGCGCGAGAAGAACATCCGGGCAGACCCGTAGCAAACAAGTTTGGCATGAAGGCACACGATGACTGATTCAAAGCGTCAGATGCACCTTGCGGTGTTTGTAGTTGGTACCGGCAACCATTCGGCCGGCTGGCGCCATGAAGGCGCGTTCGATAGCAACTGCTCATGGCCGGTGCTCGAATCGATTGCGAAAACCGCGGAACGCGGAAAATTCGATCTGTTCTTTGTCTCCGACGGGCTGACATCCGACGCCGATGACCAGCCTTCCTTCGCGACCCGCTTCGAGCCGACCACATTGCTCGGCGCGGTCAGCATGGTGACGAAGAAGGTGGGGCTCGGTGCAACGGTATCGACCAGTTTCGGGGAGCCGTTCCACGTGGCACGTGCATTCGCATCGCTCGATCACCTGAGCGGCGGCCGGGCCGCCTGGAATGTGGTCACCACGACGAACGAGAAGGCCGCACTCAATTTCAGCAAGCAGCCCATCCCTCACGACGATCGTTACGAGATCGCGGAGGAATTCGTGGATGTGGTGCGAGGGCTCTGGGGCTGCTGGGAGGAGGGCACGATCGTGAAGAACCGCGAAACCGGCGAATACATCGACAAGACCCGCTTCCACCGGCTGGATCACAAGGGTCGCTTTTTCTCCGTGCGCGGACCCGCAAACATCCAGCGCAGTCCGCAGGGGCAGCCTGTCATCATTCATGCGGGCGGTTCACCGCCCGGGCAGGAACTCGCTGCGCGCGTCGCGGACGTGGTGTTCTCCGTGGTGGCCGAGCCGGATTCGGCAAAGCGTGCCTACGACGAACTCAAGTTACGGGTGGCAAGGCACGGGCGCAATCCGGACGATGTGAAGATCCTCGCCGGTGTGATGCCGATCGTCGGTCGCACGGATGCCGAAGCCAAGGCGCAGCTTGATCGGCTTCAGGGATGGATTTCGGATACGACCGCAGTGCCCCTCGTGTCGCAGCGGCTCGGGCACGATATTTCCGGCTATCCGCTCGACGGTCCGATACCGGAATTTCCCGCGACCGAGCGCGGGCAGACATTCTCGAAGACCCTGCTCGAACATGCGCGGCGACACAACATGACGCTGAGGGATATCTACAACCTGATCGCGGCAGCACACGGTCACTGGGTTATCTGCGGGACGGCGGAGCGGATTGCGGATACGCTGGAGGAGTGGTTTCTCGAGCGCAGGGCAGACGGGTACATCGTGATGCCGCCGTTCTTCCCCGGACCGTTTGACGATTTCGTGGATCTGGTCGTACCGGAGCTGCAAAAACGCGGATTGTTCAGGAAGGACTATTCGGGCACGACCTTGCTTGAGCATCTGGGCATCAGGAGATAATGCCTGTTGCGAAAAACGGAGTGAGTCGATGGCGTTGAACTGGAGCTGGACACCGAAGCAGCACCGCGACTGGGCGCTCAAGCGCGCGAAGGGCAGGAATTTCTTCCTGTTTCGCCACGGCATCCTGATGTGGGGCGGATCGATGTTCCTGGTGATGGCCTGCGGTCCGGCGATCTTCGGCTTTCCGTTCCGGGTGAACCCGACGCTCTGGTACTGGACCTGGCAGACCGCGCTCTGGATGGGGGCGGGGATGATCTACGGCATGTTCGTGTGGCATATGAGCGAGAAGCTCTACTTCGAGCACGGCGGCGGGGCCTGATCGCATAGCGGGATTTCGGCATTGACCGGGCACGCCTTCTGGAAGGAGGGCACCCCGGGAAGGTAAAAGGAGGAGTGATGCTCAAGGCAGAAAACGAATTGCTCACGCGCGTCGGTCCGGGCACGCCCGGAGGCGAGATGCTGCGGCGTTACTGGTGGCCGATCCAGGCGTCGGACCATGTCACCGACAAGCCGGTGCCGATACGCCTGATGGGCGAGGACCTGGTGCTGTTTCGCGACGGGAACGGCCGGCTGGGCCTGCTCGGTCGTGCATGCGCGCATCGCGGATCGTCGCTGGAATTCGGACGGGTCGAGAAAGAGGGCATACGTTGCTGTTATCACGGCTGGGTGTTCGACGCGCGCGGCCGTTGCCTCGAGCAGCCCGCGGAACCGCCGGACAGCCGGCTCAAGGACGAGGTCCGCCAGAAGGCCTACCACGTGCGTGATGCGGGCGGCCTTGTGTTCGCCTACATCGGGCCCGAGCCGGTGCCGGCCTTCCCGAAGGTGGACCTTCTGTTCCAGACCGACCGGCGCCGCAGGGTGTGGGGTCGCGATGTTCACAGCAACTGGCTGCAGCAGTCGGAGAACATCGTCGATCCGTATCACATCATGGTGCTGCACGGCTCGGTGTATCCCGAGATCGCGTTCAAGCGCCCCGAGGTGAACTGGACCGAGACCGAGACCGGAATCGTCACCCACTGCAGCTATCCCGATGGTCAGCAGGACAGGCATCACCTGCTGTTTCCCTCGGCGATCCGCGTGAACGTGCATCGCGTGGGTCAGGAGCCGGTGCAATACCTGATCTACAACGTGCCGGTTGACGACACGCACACGGTGGCCTGGTGGGTGTGGGCGTCCGAGAGCACCGAACCGCCGCATATCGTGACAGCCGAACCTTATCAGCGCACGACGCCCAAGGTCTATCGCCGCAAGGAAGACGGCTGGTTCGATCTGAGCAACGAGGCGTCCGACGACGCGGCTATGGGCTCGCAGGGCGACATCGCCGACCGCACCACCGAGTTCCTCGGCACCTCGGATCGCGGCATCGTGATGTACCGGCAGCAACTGAAACGGGCGATCGAAGCGGTGCAGCAGAGCCGGACACCGAAGGCCTGGCTGCCCGAGGGGCATCCGGACGCGGACAAGCTGCAATTGTTCGATGCGCGCAAGACCGGCTTCGGCAGCGTGCCGGGGCAGGTGCGCGATGCGGATACCGGTGAGAAGCTGGGTGTCGTCGCCCCGTACGAGCGGCACAAGCTGTTCGAAGAGTCCTGAACGGACCGAAAAGTAGCCCTGACAAGGAGGAGGATGGTGATGCGGAATTTCGTTCGCGGGATGCCTGCGCGGTTTGCGGCGCTTCTGTTTTGCCTTGCGAGCCTGCCTGCCCTCGGGCAGCAGGCGTATCCGGAAAAGCTGATCTCGATCGTGCTCGGGTACAACGCGGGCACCGGCGCGGACATCATCGCCCGCAACCTCGCCACGAA
The DNA here is from genome assembly GCA_947466535.1 of Betaproteobacteria bacterium. Lineage (GTDB taxonomy): Bacteria > Pseudomonadota > Gammaproteobacteria > Burkholderiales > SG8-39 > CAMBSA01. The sequence goes on along the minus strand of CANIEV010000146.1, from coordinate 1,323 downwards.
GCTCGCGGCGATCACCGGCAAGCCGGTGATCGTGGAGAACAGGCCGGGTGCGCTGACCAACATCGGCGCGGAGTACGTGGCCAAGTCAAAGCCCGATGGCTACACCCTGTTTTTTACCGCCGGCAACTCGACCTTCGCGGCGAACGCGCAGTTGTTCAAGACGCTGCCCTTCGATCCGGTCAAAAGCTTCATCCCGGTGAATTCGATCGGCCGCGTGCCTTTCGTGCTGGTGGTGCCGGTGTCCTCGCCTGCACAGACCGTGGGCGAACTCACAAAACTGCTGAAGGACAAAAAGGATAAGGGCTCCTACGGATCGGCGACGCCGTTCAACACCGCGATCAGCGAGTTGTACAAGTCGACCGCCGGCCTGCAGACAACACAGATTGCGTACAAGGGCATCAACCAGGCCATCCCGGAACTGCTGAGCGGTGCGCTTGATTTCATGATCTCGGACGCGGGCACTGCGTCGCCGCACATGAAAGCCAACCGGGTGCGCGCGCTGGCCGTCACCACTGCCCAGCGGTCGCCGTCGATGCCGGAGTTGCCGACCATGGTCGAGTCCGGTGTGGCGGGGTTTGACCTGAGCGCCTGGCTGGCGGTTTATGCGCCCGCGCAGACGCCAAGACCGATCGTGGAAAAGCTCGCCGACTGGATCAACCAGGCGATGGCGACGGATGAGATGAAGCAGGTCCTGGCGAACTTCCGTTACGACGCGATGCCGAACACCCCGGACAAGCTGGCTGCCTTCCATGCGTCCGAGATGGAACGCTGGGGAGCGTTGATGCGGGCGGCGAAGGTCGAGCCGCAGTAGGTGTCAGGCGGATTTCGTGGCGGTCTGAATTGCGCACTTTGTCGTTTTAAGATCAAGCAAAGACGCAGCGAAGTCGTCAATCCGGTTGCTAAGAGTAGCAACCGGACTCTCTCAACAGGTCAGTCTTGCGGAACCGCCAGCGCGGCCGGCTTGCCGGCCTTGGCCGCCTGGATCGCGGTCCACACGCGCGACGGCGTCGCGGGCATGTCGAGGTGGGTGACGCCGACCGGGCGCAGCGCATCGAGGATGGCGTTCATCAACGTCGGCAGCGATCCGGTGACGCCGGCTTCGCCCACGCCCTTGGCGCCGAGCGGGTTGGTGTCGGTGGGCACCGGATGGTCGAGCAGGGTGATCTTGCCGAATAGGCCGGCCTTGGGCATCGGGTAGTCCATGTAGCTGCCGCTCAGCAGCTGGCCAGTCTGCAGGTCGTAGTGCGCGAATTCGCCGAGCACCTGTCCCGCGCCCTGGGTGAGGCTGCCGTGCATCTGGCCTTCGACCAGTTGGTGGTTGAT
>CANIEV010000145.1 GCA_947466535.1 Betaproteobacteria bacterium | reverse complement strand
TGTCCCCGTGTTATTCCCTTGCGTCCGATATTCTGCGCCGATCGGTCCTACCTGTGGAAAGGGATGCGTGCCGTAGCACTGGAATTGCGAAATTTAGCAACCAAATCGGCTAATTTCACTCTCCGGAAAAGGATCTGGAAACGTAAAAGTACGCAATTTTTCCGCATTAACCCTGTTTGTCCCGGGTGCGGCAGAATCGACCCGTCATGGAACTCCGGCACCTTCGCTACTTCGCCGCACTTGCAGGCACGCTCAGCTTCACCCGGGCGGCCGCGCAGGTGAACGTCACGCAGTCCACGCTGTCGCACCAGATCCGCCAGCTTGAGGACGAGGTCGGCAGGCGCCTTTTCGACCGGGTGGGCCGGCGAGTGCACCTGACGCCCGACGGTCAGGCGTTTCTCGAGAGCGTGACCGAATCGCTCGCGGCGCTGGATACCGGGCTCACGCATCTGCGGGGATCCACCGAGGCGCTCGCCGGGGCGGTTCGCGTGGTGGCCACCGCCGCGCTCGCCGAAGCCTTCGTGCCGCAATGCCTCGCCGCCTACCTGCAGGGCGCACCCGAGTCGAGGATCACGTTCGAGGTGGGCACCCAGGCGGATATCCGGCAGGGCCTGCTCGACGAGACGCTGGACATCGGGCTCGCGTATCCGCCGCTCGACACCGCCGGCCTGTGGAGCGAGCCGCTGTTCGAGGAGCGCATGCGGGTGCTGGTGAGGAAGTCCCATCCTCTGGCGAAACGCCGCAGCCTGCGGCTGGTTGACCTGCACGGCTGCCGCATTGTGATGGGCGCGCGCCGTTATCCGTTCCGCCAGGCGCTCGATGCGTCACTTGCCGCTGCGGGTGCGAAGCCACTGGTGCTGGTGGAAGGCGCGGGCACTTTCTCCACGCTTCGCGCGCTGCTCGCGGCGACCGACATGGCCGCGATCGTGCCCGAGAGCGGCTGCCTGCCTGACGCCGCACTGCGGGCGATTCCGGTGCAGGGGCTGGCGCCGCTTCAGGTCACCTCGATTTCCCTCAAGGCAGGACGCAAGCCGTCGCGCGCCGCGAGACATCTGATCGAGATATTCCGCGAGGCGGGGCGCGCGAGGACGCGCAGGCGTCGTAGCGCGGCATCCGCCGGCTGAGCGCCGCGGCAGGCAACGGCAGGTCGATGCATCGATGCGGTCGATGCTTGTCAGTGGAAATCATCAGCGAGCAGCGTGCGGCCGGGCGATATACTGCGCGCAGCTTCTACAGGGGGAGCATCCATGACGAGTGTCCGCAGTGTTCTTCGCGTGCTGGCATGCACGCTGCCCGCGCTGGCGGGCATGCTGTCCGCGCCCGCCGCGGCGCAGGCCTGGCCGTCCAAGCCCTTGCGCTGGATCGTGCCCTTTCCGGCGGGCGGCGGCACCGACTCGACCTCGCGGGTGTTCGTGCAGAAGCTCTCTGAGAACATCGGCCAGCCGGTGATCGTCGACAACCGTCCGGGCGGCGGCACGATCATCGGCAGCGAACTCGCGGCGCGCGCGCCGGCGGACGGTCATACCGTGCTGATGGTCACCGACTTTCATTCGATCAATGCCGCCTCGGGAATGAAGCTCCCCTACGACTCGCAGCGCGACTTCACGTTCGTGTCGCGGCTGGTCGATCTGCCCTGGATCATGGTGGCCACGCCCGGATCGAAGCTCGGATCGGTGCGCGACCTCGTCTCCGCGGCGCGCGCCCGGCCGGGCGCGCTCGGGTTCGCCTCGCTCGGGCCGAGCAGCCCGCACTTCCTTGCCTTCGAATGGTTCAAGCGGGTGGCGGGCATAGAGGTGCTCGATGTGCCCTACAAGGGCACCGCGGCGGCCACCACCGATTTCCTCGGAGGACAGGTGAACCTGACCTGGATGGGCGTGCCCAATGCGCTTCGCTTTGCAGGCGAAGGCAAGGCAGTGATGCTCGGCGTGACGAGTGAAAAACGTCATCCGCTCGCGTCCGCGGTGGCGGCGATTGCCGAGGAGCATCCGGAATTCGTGATCAGCACCTGGTACGGCATGGCGGCGCCCGCGGGCCTGCCGCGCGAGATCGCGACACGGATGAGCGCGGAATTCCTCAGGGTGCTGCGCGATGCGTCGGTGGTCGAAAAGCTCGCGCCCACCGGCGTGTACCCGGCGCACCTCGGGCCGGAGGAGTTCGCCGTGTTCATGCGACGCGACATGGAGCGATACAAGCGGATGATAGAGATCGCCGGCGTCAAGCTGGAGAACTTTCGCTGAAACATCTTCACTGAACGGGCTGTTCCTGGAGACTCACCGTGAATTCCACTTCAACTCCGGTTGATCCGCTGTTCGACCTTCGCACCGCAGCGCATTACGCGGTGTATCACGCCAACCGCGCGCTGGTGGCGCGTGACTGGAGCGATCCGTCGTATGTGAGCGGCCGCGCGTCGCTCGATGCGTTGCTCGCGGATCTCGCTGCGGCGAAGTGGCGGCTCGGGCGGCACGAGGGCACCTACTCGGCGCATGCATCGAATGACAAGTCGTCCGCGATGCGCGAGTCGGCTGCCGGCGGTTTCAACCGGGTGATCGAAGCGGCGAACGCGATCACAGGGGCCGTGCGCGCAGGCCGTGCCTCGCCTTCGATCGACGCGCCCACCCGCACCGACGGCCACGAGGTGCGGTTTCGCGAGGAGGTTCCGCTGATACCCGCGATCTGTCCGGTGGTGGTGTTGCAGGGATCCAGCCGCGACATGGGACGGCAGTACGCGAAGCAGGTGATCGACATCTATGGGTCGTGGATCTTCGCGCAGACCGCGAACCGCAAGTTCAGCGATGCGGAGGCGCGCGAGATTCCGCGCTGGGAAGCCGAGCTTCGAACCCACATGCCCGAGATGCTGGATTTCGCGCGCGGCTGGGCCGAAGGAGCCAGCGCCTCGGGCCTTGCGATGAGCTACGAGCAGGTGCTCTCGATCTTCACCGGCACGCGACCGCCGGCGGATGCGCCGAGGCCGCTCGGTTTCGCGTTTGCCGACGGCAATGGCGATGCGACGACGCAGGCGTATTTCGGCGTGGGCAACCTGGATGCTGCGAGAAAGGGTGAGCCGGTGCCCGATGACATGTGCAGTGGCATCTGCGCCTGGGGCGAGGCGACGACGGATCGCACGCTCGTCGCGGGATCGTCGAGCGACCACGACTGCACCTACCAGGCAACGATCGTCGCGTTTCCCGATGACGGCCACGCCTTCATCTACACGCCGTTTTCCGCCAACGGTTCGATCCCGGTGCTCGGCAACATCTTCATGGGCGGGCATCCCGGCTTCAACTCGGCGGGCCTGGCTTATGTCCATCACGGCGGTGCGAACACCGGCGAACCCAAGGAGCAGTGGGGCTACGGCGTGCGCCGCGGGCCGACCACCTTCCATCTACTGATGAATGCGGGCAGCGCGGCGGACGCGCGCGACCGCCAGCTGCAATGGCCGGTGGGCGACACCGCGATTTCGCTCGGCTCCGCCGGCGGCTTGTATGCGGACGACAATTACGGCGTGACGGTGGAGTCACGCTCCGGTTGCCCGACGAATCCCGATCCGGTGTTGCGCGAACTCTGTTACGACGCGTTCGGCAAACCCTACAGTTTTCTCTACGCCAACAACAACGCGATCGACCCGCGCTCCTCGCGCGCCAACGGTGCGCCGAAGGCGGGCTACAAGTACTCGCTCGCGGGCGGCTGGCACACCTTCGATCCGCAGGTGATCTTCTCCGAAGCCGGCGGCCCGGCGCTGCGGCGCCTGATGACCAAGAACAGCGAATGCCGCAACCGCTACGCCTACCGCACGATGCTCGCGGGCTACGGCAGTATCGACCTCGATTACATGACCGCCACTTACCGCTGCAGCGGCACGCTGCCCGAGGGCAACTTCGAGGATGTCTGTGCGCGCTGGCATGCGGGCGAGCAGTGGGACTGCTCGGTCGCGCATCGCACCAACGCGTTTGTCGCGGTGATCCAGCCTTCTGCTGCGGGCGGTGGCATCTACCGCGGCTGCATCGGTCCGGCGAATCGCGCGGTGCAGGTGCGCGATGCGGGGCACGGTTATTACTATCACGACGAGACCAACGCGTTCTCGGAACTGCGGCTTAAATCCAGCCCCGAGGAAGTGCTCTATGCGGCGCTCGGCACCGCAGGCGAACAGGCGGGGATTGCCGAGGGCTTGTTGGGCGGTCTTTCGCGCGACCACGCGGGACGCGAGGCGCTGTCCTCGCTGCTTCGAACCTCACAGTCGGAACTCGCAGACGCACGCCGGCGGCTTGCCGCGAAATTCGGCGGTGACCGCGATGCGCAGCTTGCGGGCATCTCGGCGGCGGTGCGTGCGGCAACGCGCGCGCAGGTGCGCGCCGCCCAGGTGATCGAGGCGATACGGCCGCCGGTCGACGACCCCGTGCGGCTGAACAAGTAACAGGATGGAAACACATGCCTTACGCAGCATCGGACGACGGAATAAAGCTCTATTACGAATCGGACGGCGAGGGGCCGGCTGTGGTGTTCCTGCACGGCGGCAACGGCAACACGCTCTCCTGGGTGTTCCAGATTCCCCACTTTCGCAAGAACTACCGCTGCATCGCGGTGGACCTGCGCACCTACAAGCATTCGAAATGTCCGGTCGAGCAATACCATGTGCTCAGGTTCACGGGCGACCTGCTCGCGGTGCTCGATCACGCCGGCGTGGACCGCGCGGCGCTGGTGTGCCAGTCGCTCGGCGGATTTGCCGGTCTGCCGTTCGCGGTGAAATACCCGCAGCGCGTGTCGGCGCTGTTCATCAACGGCTCGCCCACGCCGGCGTATTCGCCCGGGAACTGGGAACTGCTGGAGAAAAGCTATCGCATCGTGATGGCGACGCGGCGCGGCGAACTGCCGGTGGCGAATGCGACGGGCATCTCGCCGCGTTTCATGGCCGAGCAGCCCGCGCTCACCTTCCTGTACGAGTCGCTCACCCGGTTGAACGGCGAGCGCCGCACCACCACCATGTCCGAGGAGGAGGTGAAGCTCTACCCGAAGCATTTCGAGGGCTACCGGACGCCCACGCTGATCGCAGGCGGCGTTCATGACAACTTCCTCACGCCGACGCATCACCTGCATATCGCCGGGCTGGTTCCGGGCGCGACAACGCACACCTTCCAGGAATCCGGTCACTCCGCCTACTGGGAGGAGCCGGCGGAGTTCAACCGGGTGCTGGAGACGTTCCTGAAACAGCACGGATGGGGCTGAGGCGTCTCGCGCCGATTCGTACCGGAGCGTCTCGCGCCGATTCGTACCGGAGCGTCTCGCGCCGCAGCGCCTCACTCCGATTTGTGCTCCAGCGTACGGTGCCGGCTCGACGCGGCTCGGCGCTGAATGCCGCTGCCCATGCCTTTTTTGCACTTACACCCTGTGCTTTCAGCGGCATATGAATTCGCGTTCGCTTGGCCTAGAATGATCAAAACACAGCCGGGGGAACCCGGCACGGGTACGGTTGTTGTGGCTCACCCGTTTGATCGAAAGCCGTCCTGCCTGACATTACGATTCCGAGTCTCTGCGACGCGCTTGCTCCTCGGCCGGTTCTCAATTCCGGCTCGCGGGTTCGCAGCCCCTTAATCAACGGAGGAGAAGCTTCATGCATTTCATCTGGCGTTTTTTCACGGCCGAAGACGGACGCTGGAAATGGCAGCGCGTGTCGATGAACAAAGAGGTCATTGAGGAGTCTCCCTCGACCTACGCCGACTACGACGGCTGCCTCGCCGATGCGAAGGTGCAGGGCTACCAGTTTCTGCCCTCGCAGCCGAAACTGAGGCAGGAACGCTCCCGCTGAATGAAGGCCCCGGGGTTTAGCCCGGGGTCAGCTGACGTACCAGTTGCTCGAGTTGCGCCGGCGGCAACGCGCCGCTGATCCGGCCGAGCTCGCGTCCCTTGCGAAACGACGCGAGCGTCGGGATCGAGCGGATGTTGTGCTGCGCGCCCACGGCCTGATGTGCCTCGGTGTCGAGCTTGGCGAACACCACCCTGCCGCCGTACTTCGCCGCGGCCGCCTTGAAGGTCGGCGCAAACCCGACGCAGGGTCCGCACCACGGCGCCCAGAAATCCAGCAGCACCGGAAGCGAATCCTGCGCGATGAGCGCAGCCAGCAGTTCCGGTCCGGCGTTCACCGGAGCGGACAGCAGCGCTTCGCGGCACTTGCCGCACACCGGGCCCTGGGCGAGACGTTCCGCAGGGAGACGATTGCGTTGACCGCAGTGGGGGCAGACGATTTCCATGGCTTCTCGTGTTGAATTCGGTTGCTATCAATATGGTGTTGGCCGCGGCGGATTTCAATCCTTCGGTTCCGGCGCATTGAGGGAATTGCGGGTGATCCGGGTGAGGGAAATTTCGCGGATCGTCGAAAGAAAATCAGAACCTCCTAATGTACTTTGACACACGTCAATCCGGGGATGTTGGTGGCGTGTAGCCTGAACATCGTCACTACAGGAGATCAGAGATGAAACTCAATGTCGGTGGTATTGACCGCGGCGCCCGAATTGTCGTCGGGCTCGGACTCATCGGACTGACACTCATGGGGACGGTCGGTTCCTGGGGATGGATCGGCGTCGTGCCCTTGCTTACCGGCGCGTTCAGCTTCTGTCCGCTCTATACGCTGATCGGCCTCAACACCTGCCCCCTTGAGGCGGAGTCGAAATAGTAAAAGCTACCAGGCGTAGCCCAAGGCATGACGTGCCGGGTGGGCGCTAGGCCTGACGGTGGAACCAGAGCAGCGACAATCCCGCCGCGGCGAGAATCAGCAGCGCCGCGAGCGCGCTGAAGAGTGAACTCACCTCGGTCTCGCGCCGCTCCAGCGCGAATTTCGAACTCAATTCCTGGTACACCTTCTTGAGTTCGGCCGCGGTGCCGGCATGGAAGTATTCGGCGTTGGTGATCTTCGCCACCTGCTTGAGCGTTTCTTCATCGAGCCGCGCATACCAGGACCAGCCGCCTTCCATGGTGATCTGCGCGCCGTCCTTGGTGCCGAAGCCCACCGTGTACACGCGCACGCCGCGATCGGCCGCCATCTTCGCCGCCTCCAGCGGATCGGGGCCGGTGGTGCGGCGGCCGTCGCTCATCAGCACGATCGCACCGCCCGTGTAGGTGCCCGGCGGCACCGGCTTGATCAGCTTGGTCTCGGCCTTCTTCGCCGATTTCTTCGGTCGGTCGATCGAAGCAGCGCCGCCGCCCCAGCGCGAGAAATCGTTGCCGTAGATGGCCGACTCAAGGTCGATGCCGTCGTTCGGGAACAGCAGCGACAGCGACACGATCAGGCCGCTGCCGGTTGCGGTGGCGCGCTGCAGCTGGAAGCGGTCGATTGCAGCGACCATGTCTTCCTTGTTGTCTGTGATGGTCTGCACCACCGAGGCGGTGCCGGCAAAGGAGACGATGCCAAGGCGCACGTTCTTCGGAATTTCCTCGATGAAGGATTTCGCCGCCACCTGCGCCGCGTGGATGCGGTTGGGTTCGACGTCGGTGGCGAGCATGCTGCGCGACACGTCCATCGCGAGCACGAGCGTCAGGTAATCCGCCGGGAGAACCACCACCGCGCTTGGTCGCGCGACGGCGATGATCGCCGCGATCATCGCGAGCAGGAACATCGCGGGCGGCGCATGACGGCGCCACGCCTGTCCCGGGCCGATCGCATCGCGCACCAGCATCAGGCTTGCGTAGCGGATCGCGGTCTTCTTCTTTCGCCGCAGCACCCATAAGTAGGCCGCGACAAGAGCAGGGACAAACAGCAGCAGCCAGAGCAACTCCGACCAGACAAAACGCATGAACCCTCCCGGGAGTACCGGCACCGAGGTGCGCGTCGCGGTGCGCGAGGGCACCGATGGAATCGACGCGTAACTCTAGCATCGCTTGCGTTGATAACGCGACGCGATTTTCTTGCGCGAATTTTGCATGGGGTGGAATAGCGTGCTGTCGCCGGCTGTTGCGTCAGGGCATGACATGATGATGGTCCGCTGCGCGCCGTCGTGTTACCGTCGGGCTTGCGGCGCGGCAAGCGCAGCATGACGCCAAACCTTGCAGCATCCTGAACGCAATCGAATACGAACGATGAAGCGAGCAGCGCTCTACAGCAACACCGTCCGACCGCGCGTCAGCGCGACGAGCGAGGTCGCCCGCAGCGGCGCCGCACCAGATCGGGGCGGGAAATCGGCGCAAGGCACTCGGACGGTGAATGTGTCCGGCGCATCCCTGCCGGCGCTGCCGCTCACGCGACGCGCGAAGCTGCGAGCCTTTTTCGGCAGGCATGACAAGGCGGTGATGTTTTTCTCCGGACTGGTGATCGCGCTCGCGGTCATGGGCGGGCGCGATGCGATGCGCGAGGCGCCGCAGGAACTTACCCAGGAAGACATCGATGCGGCGGTGCTGCACACGATGCAGAACAAGCCGCTGCCCTCGCGCGCGGCGAAAGCGGCCGAAGCGGTGCGCCAGTCGGTGGTGCGGGTGCGAGGCTACGGCATCGACCCGAAGAAGCCCAAGGAAGGCGAAAAGGAAATGAGCGTCGGCTCGGGCGTGGTGATCCTCGAGAACGGCACCATCCTCACCAACCTGCATGTGGTGATTGGCGCAAAGAGATTTACGGTCACCTTTTCGGATGGCATGGAAAGCGACGCGGTGCTGGTGGCGGCGCAGCCCGAGAACGACCTCGCGGTCATCAAGGCGCTGAAGATCCCCGACGACCTGCCGCCTGCCACGCTCGGCTCGACCGCGAAGCTGATGCCGGGCGACGAGGTGGTCGCGGTCGGCTTTCCCTTCGGCATCGGGCCGTCGGTGTCCGCTGGCGTGGTGTCGGGCATGGGGCGCGAGTTCCTCTCGCCCGAAGGCAAGCGCCTGCTCACCGGGCTCATACAGTTCGACGCCGCGGCCAATCCCGGCAATTCCGGCGGGCCGCTGGTGAACATGGAGGGTGAGGTGATGGGCATCGTCACCGCCATCCTGAACCCGACCAATGCACGCACCTTCATCGGCATCGGTTTTGCAGCAACCATTGAAAGCGCGGGTTCGGCGGTCGGCTTGCCGCCGTTCTGATCCCTCGCACGACACGACGCACACGACCAACGCATTCATCCCCGCAAGGACACTGACATTCATGGACGGCACGCAGGCAGGGCGCAGCGAAGTCGCAACACTGATGGAGCAGGTGCTCTACGAGGTCAAGCGGGTGGTGGTGGGTCAGGACCACTTCCTCGAGCGGGTGCTGGTCGCGATCCTCGCGCAGGGCCACCTGCTGGTGGAGGGCGTGCCCGGCCTTGCCAAGACGCTTACCGTCAACACGCTCGCGCGCACCGTGCGAGGTTCCTTCAAGCGCATCCAGTTCACGCCTGACCTGCTGCCCGCCGACCTCGTGGGCACGCGCATGTACAACCAGCGCACCGGGGATTTCAGCACCGTGCTCGGGCCCGTCTTCACCAACCTGCTGCTCGCCGATGAAATCAACCGCGCGCCGGCCAAGGTGCAGAGCGCGTTGCTTGAAGTCATGCAGGAGCGGCAGGTGACGATCGCGGGCGAGACACACAAGGTGCCCGAGCCCTTCCTCGTGATGGCGACGCAGAATCCGATCGAGACCGAGGGCACCTATCCGCTGCCCGAGGCGCAGGTGGATCGCTTCATGATGAAGGTTCTGATCGGGTATCCCACCGAAGAGGAAGAATTCGTCATCGTCGAGCGTGTTACCGGCGCGGCGGTGGCGGTGGCGGCGGTGGCCACCACCGACCAGCTGAGCGCGCTGCAGCGCGAGTGCCGCGGCATCTATGTCGACCCCAACCTCATCCAGTACGCGGTGAAACTGGTGTCGGCCACGCGGCGGCCGGACCGGTTCGGCCTCGGCGAACTCGGGCGTTACCTTACTTTCGGTGCGAGCCCGCGCGCCACCATCAACATGATCGAAGGCGCACGGGCACTCGCTTTCCTTCGCGGCCGCCACTACGCGCTGCCCGAGGACGTGATCGACCTCGTGCCCGATGTTCTGCGCCATCGGCTTGTGCTTTCGTACGAGGCGCTCTCGGACGGTCAGACCGCCGACAACATCATCATGAGCATCCTCAAGGCGATCCCGGCGCCCGACAAGCCGCTCGCCACGCATCTCCAGGTACCGCAGTCCTGATTCCGCCGTTCACCCCGCCGCTTACCCACATGCGCGCGATGCTTGCCCGGTCCGGTCAGCGCCTTCGCGCGCTGGCGAGCAAACTTGCCCGCAACCCGTTCCGTCGCGGACGCGGGGCGGCGGGTGCGCCCGAGGCCGCGGTTGTCGAGCCGCCGCGCCGTCCCGATGCCGAGAAGATCCTGCGTCGGCTCGAATGGACTGTGA
>CANIEV010000144.1 GCA_947466535.1 Betaproteobacteria bacterium | reverse complement strand
GTGCTTAGTCGCGAATAGCTGTGGTTATTGATGAGTCACTTCTTTGCCGCCAAGACGCCAAGGACGCCAAGAAAAACTCAAGCGACTAAAACACAAAGCCCGCTAGATGCGGGCTTTGCCGGGGTGGGAGGGGTAACGGGGAGGGCGGGCTCTCCCGCCCTCCCTGTTCCGAAGCCTTCCGTTTTTGGTTTTGCGTGTCAGTTTCATGCCCGGAAAGCCGTGTCGATACTGGACGTTTTTTGCAAACTGTCAGTATTGGCAGCGTGAATTTGGCGCGGACCGGCATCCACTAGAATGTCTCCGTGCTACATATCCGCGGTCTTTCCCATACTTTCTCTGGCTCTCCGCCGAGGCGTGTTTTCTCCGGCGTCGATCTCGATCTCGCCGCGGGTGACTACGTCGCGGTAATGGGTGAGTCGGGCATCGGCAAGTCCACCTTGCTCAATCTGATCGCCGGGCTCGACCGCCCGGATACCGGCACGATCGAGATCGGCGGCACCGCGATCGCCAGCCTCGACGACGATGCGCTCACCCGGCTGCGCCGCGTGAAGATCGGCTTCGTTTTTCAGGCGTTTCATTTGCTGCCTTACCTTGATGTGGCGCAGAACATCGCCTTGCCGCTGTCGCTCAACGGTGTGCCGGACGCGGACGCGGAACAGCGCGTCGCCGTGATGCTCGAGGCGGTGGGCCTGGCGGATCGCGCCAACGCGCGGCCAAGCGAACTCTCTGGCGGCGAGATGCAGCGCGTCGCCATTGCCCGGGCGCTGGTGCATCGTCCTTCGCTGGTGCTCGCCGACGAACCCACGGGGAACCTCGATCCCGAGAGCGCAAGGCAGGTGGCGACGCTTTTGCGCGATTCGGTAAAGCGCGAAGGCGCGGCGGGACTTCTGGTGACCCATTCCCTCGAAGCCGCACGTTCGGCCGACCGTATTCTTGTGCTCGGCGTGGAAGGCCTGCGCGCCGCCTGAGTAAAATCGGCGATGTCCACCCACAGGACGCCCTGCCGCATTCATAAGGAAACCCGTCAATGGCTGTCACGAAAAAATCTTCCGTTCGCCGCAAGGCCGCAAGCGTCGCTCCGTCAGAGCCCGTGATGCGCCGCTGGACCGAGCAACGCTGGGTGATTGACAACACCATCCGTACGGTCGGTGTCGAATGGGACCAGCCGCGTCTGGGCAACTACGCCACCGCCTGCGGGCCGCAGTCGGCGGGCGACATCGCGGCGATTCGTGCGCGGGTGCAGAAGTACGCCGACTTCACGCCGGCGTTCGAGGCAGTCGCGCGACGCCGCGAGAAAGTTGCCAAGGAAGCGGAGGCGGCAGGGCATTCGATCACCGCGCGCGACAATTACTACACCGCGGCGGTGTTCTGGGCGGCTTCGCAATGGACGCTCGTGTCCAACGACGAGCACAACCTGAACAACAACACCCGCAAGCGGGAATGTTTCCTGGCCTATGCAAAGCACGCCGACCACCGCGTCGAGCCGGCGTGGATTCCGCTGGCCGGAGGCAAGCGTGTGCCCGGCTGGTTTCATCTTCCCTACGGCTACAAGGGCGGTCGCGTCCCGGCGGTGGTGTCGATCCCCGGCATGGACGGTTTCAAGGAATCGAACGTGGCGCTGCTGGGCGACCGCTGGCTGTCGCGCGGCATCGCGGTGCTGGTGATCGACGGTCCGGGGCAGTACGAAAGTGCGCTGTTCGATCTCTATTTCAGCGTGCCGGCCTGGAAGGCCACCGGCCGTGCCGCGTTCGAGTGGCTGAAAAATCGTGGCGAAATCGATGCGTCGCGCATCGGACTGCTAGGCAACAGCTTCGGTTCGTTCTTCGCGACCGTGGCGGCGGCCGCGGAACCGCGCTATCGCGCGGTGGCGGTGTCATCGATCTGCTTCGAGCCGTTCGGCGACACGATCTTCGACGAGGCTTCACCCACCTTCAAACGGCGCTTCATGTACATGTCGGGCATCCATGACGAAGCGAAGTTCGATCGATTCCGCAAGACCATCACCCTCAACGGTCAAGCCGCGCGTATCCGCATGCCGTATCTCTGCGTAGCGGGCGAACGGGACGAACTCTGCCCGATCGTCTGGGCCGACCGCGTGCTTGGCGCGATGAAGGGGCCGAAGCAGCTGGTGATCTACCAGGAGTCGCGCCATACCGTAGGCAATGTGTCCTCCACCGTGCTCGGGCCCAATCCGCATGGGCTGAGCGCTGACTGGATGCAGGACCGGCTCAAAGGCAAAATCTTCGCCAGCGAGCGCTGGCTCGTCGAGTCGGGCGGCGCCGTGGTTCGGTCGGCGATCAGATAGTCATGACCGATCTCAAAGACCTCAAGACCGCAGGCCCGAACGTCGGACGCTCGATCGATCGCGTCGAAGACGGCCGATTCCTGCAAGGCAAGGGCACCTATCTCGGCGACATGACCCGCGCCGGCATGCTCTGCGGCGTGGTGCTCCGAAGTCCGGTGGCGCATGCGCGGATCGTGTCGATCGATGGCTCGGCAGCGCTTGCCATGCCTGGGGTGATGGCGGTGATCACCGCGAAGAACATCGGCGAGCCAGTGCCGAGGATTCCGCTGCGACAGGAGGCGCATCCGAGCCTGCTCGTGTTTCAGCAGCCGGTGATTGCGGTGGACAAGGTGCGCTATGTCGGCGAGCCGGTGGCCTTCGTGGTGGCGGACACGCGTGCGCGCGCCGAGGACGCGATGGAAGCAGTGCGGGTCGAATACGAACACCTGCCCGCGGTAAGCGACCGTGACACCGCGCACGGCGATTCGAACGTCCTGCACGAGGACGCGAAGACCAACCGGGCGATGACACTGCGCGCGTCGCGTGGGGACGTCGATTCCGCCTTTCGGGACGCGCCCTATGTACGCCGCGAGCGCTTCAGCATGCATCGCCATACCGCAATCCCGATCGAAACCCGCGGCCTGCTGGCGGACTGGGATGCGGTGCAGAAGCGGCTTGTGATCGACGGCGCGAGCAAGGTGCCGTTTGCCAACCGGCGGATTCTTGCGGCGATGCTGCATCTGGAGGAGTCGGCGATCGATGTGCTCGAGTGCGACATCGGTGGCGCCTTCGGTGCGCGTGGCGAGTTCTATCCCGAGGATTTTCTGGTTCCCTTCGCCTCGATGCGGCTTGGCCGTCCGGTTAAATGGATCGAGACCCGCAGCGATCATTTTCTGGCCACCAACCATGCGCGCGATGCGGACTGCGACATCGAGATCGCCTGCACGCGCGATGGCACGATCCTCGGCTTGCGCGGCCGCGCGCGCACCGACGTCGGTGCCTACCTGCGCACCGTCGGTGTCACGCCCTCGCGCAACATCGCGCAGGTCTGCACCGGTCCGTACCGCATCCCGCACGTCGGCATGGACGTGAGCCTGTTGCTCACCAACAAGACGCCGGTGGCGACCTATCGCGCCCCCGGTCGCTACGAGACGGACTTCTTCCGCGAACGACTGCTGGATCTCGCGGCGCAGGATCTCGGCATCGACAGGGTGGAATTCCGCCGCCGCAACCTGGTGAGTTCCACCGAGATGCCGTATGCGCTGCCGACGGTACAGCCCTTTGGCGATGCCACCGAGTGCGACAGTGGCGATTACCGCATGACGCTCGAGCGTTGCCTCGACGAATTCGACTGGGCGGGGAAATCGGCGCTGAACGGCACGCTGAAGGACGGTCGCCATCACGGCATCGCGGTCGGCTGCTATATCGAAGGCGGCGCCTCGGGGCCGCGCGAGGGAGCGCGTCTCGTGCTCGAACCCGACGGGCGGATCGCGGTGTACACCGGTTCGTCCGCGGTCGGGCAGGGTCTGGAGACCGCCTTCACGCAGATTGCCTCCGACGCGCTCGGCGTGCCGATGAACCGGATTCGCGGTGTGTTCCACGGTTCCACCACCTTCGTTGCAGAAGGCTTCGGCAGCTACAGTTCGCGCTCGATCGTCATGGGCGGCTCGGCGATTCTCGGCGCGGCGATCAAGCTGCAGCAGGCGATGCGTGAAGTGGCCGCACACAAGTTCGAGTGCGCGCCGGAGAGGGTGACGCTTTCGGACGGCTTTGCGAACGCGCACGACGGACGGATGCTCGAATGGTCGGATCTGGCGGGGGCGGAGGGAATCTCCGCCGAGGACAGCTTCGCCAGCCGCAAGCGCACCTACAGCTACGGCGCGCATGCCGCGCATGTCGCGGTCGATCCCGATACCGGCGAAGTCGCGGTGCTGGACTACGTCGCGGTCGAGGATGTCGGGAGGATCATCAATCCCGCCACCCTGCACGGGCAGACGATAGGTGCACTGGTACAGGGCCTGGGCGGCGTGCTGCTCGAGGAACTGGTCTACGACGACCAGGGACAGTTGCAGAGCGGCTCGCTGATGGACTACGCGCTGCCCCGCGCCGACAACTTCCCGAACCTGCATGCGGTGGTGCTGGAGCAGTTTCCGTCACCGAACAATCCGCTCGGTGCCAAGGGCGCGGGCGAAGGCGGCGTGATTCCGGTGGCGGGCGTGATCTCCAACGCGGTGGCAGCGGCGCTCGCGCCGCTGGGCGTGCAGGTGCACGACCTGCCGCTCTCGGCACAGAATGTATGGCGCCTGATCGATCAGGCCCGCGGCGCAAAAAGCAAGCTTGCAGAAAAATAATTCAATTCAGGGGGAAGACGTGAACGGATCCGAATCGGAAGTGACTGGCAGGTCGCGGCATTGGATGAACAGTGCGCTTGCGTTCGTCCTGATGGCGGGTGCGTCCGGCGTGGCGCTGGCGCAGGGCGCGTTTCCGACCAAGCCGGTAAAAGTAATCGTCACCTTCACCGCCGGCGGTGCGGCGGATTTCACCGCGCGCCTGGTGGGCGACAAGCTCACCGACATCTGGAAGCAGCAGGTGGTGGTGGAAAACCGCATCGGCGCGGGCGGCAACATCGGCGTCGAGGCGGTGTTCCGTTCGCCGGCGGACGGCTACACACTGCTGCTTGCCTCGAGCGCGCAGCCGATCAACGTGGCCCTGTACCCGAAGCTGCCCTTTGACCTGTTCCGGGATTTCGCGCCGGTGGCGCTTGCCGCTTCCGCGCCGATGGCGATAGCGGTCCATCCGCGGGTAAAGGAAAACACGCTGCAGGAATTTGTCGCCCTGCTGCGCTCCTCGCCCGGCAAGGTGTCCTACGCGACCTGCGGTGTGGCGACTGCGCACCACTTCGCCTTCGAGATTTTCAAGTTCCAGACCAAGACCTTTGCCCTGCACATCCCGTATCGCGGTTGCGCGGCAGCGGTGGTGGACACGGTGGCGGGGCAGATCGACACGGTGATTTCCTCGCTCAACACGCTGCTGCCGCATCAGAACTCCGGCAAGCTCAAGATTCTTGCGATCACCTCGAAGACCCGTTCGCCATCGGCGCCCAACCTGCCGACGTTTCGCGAGTCTGGCGTGTCGGAACTGAAGGACTACGACTCGAGCATCTATTACGGCTTCATGGCGCCGGCGGCGACGCCGAAAGAGGTGCTCGCGAAGATGGAGCGCGACATCCGCACCGTGGTGGCGATGCCCGAGGTGGTCCAGCGGATCGCCAGCGGCGGCATGGAAGTGTCGTTCGCCACCGGTGCGGAAATGGGCGCCCTGATGCGCGCCGATGCGGAAAAAGTGAAGGCGATCGTCGAATACGCCGGCATCAAGCCGGAGTGACCTTCGGAACTCCCTATTTGTAGAGAGGCGGCGTCCGGAATCCGCGGTGCGCGGTTTCGAGATGCCGCGCGAGCGCGATGCAGCGCAGGTCCGAGTAGTCGGGGCCGAGAATCTGCAGGCCGATCGGCAAACCGCCTGAGGACGTGCCCGCGGGAATCGTGGTTGCGGGCAGGTAGGACATCGCGGCGAGGCCGATCCAGAAGTAGGTGTCCGAATTCGGCCGCGGGCCGCCGTCCACGATCAGTTGCTGTTCCGGCTTCGGCGTATCGTGCATATGCGGGAAGGCCGGCGTCGGCGACACCGGCGCGATCAGCGCATCGTGCTGCCGGAAAAAAATCTCCCAACCGTCGCGCAGGCGCTGCCGTTCGACATTGCGTTCCAGCCAGTCGCGGTGGGTTTGCGTCAGGCCGCGCAGCATCAGGGCTTCGTAACCGTGATCGTCCTTCGGCAGTCGTGCCGCGGCCGTCGCAAGTGCCGCCACCTCGTCCGGCGTCCTGCGAAACGCGGTCGAGGCGCGTGCGAGTGCGATATGCAGTTCGTAGTAATCGCGGCTCGGGATCGGCAGGGGCGGATCAAGGGTGACGGTCGCGCCCGCATCCCGCAGCACTTGCGCCACCTCGAGCGCGGTCTTGCGCGTGTCCTCGTCCACAGGAAAGTCCGCGTCGCCGGTCTTCACCGCGATGCGGAAATCGCGCAGGCTGGCACGGTCCGGCTCGGGCAGATCCAGTCGCCAGGCTCGCGCCTGCGGGCCGTCGGGGCCGGCAAGAATGCGCATCGCAAGATCGAGATCCTCTGCCGAGCGTGCGAGTGGCCCGACCGCATTGATGTCATCCGGCGGAAGTCCTGCGGCGGTGGCGTGGCCGCGTACCGGCACGATGCCGAAGCTCGGTTTGTGGCCGTACACGCCGCAGAAATGCGCCGGCATCCGGATCGAGCCGCCGATGTCGCTGCCGAGTTCGAGCGCGGTGAAACCCGCGGCGAGTGCAGCGGCGGCGCCGCCCGAGGAGCCTCCTGGCGAACGCGTCGCATCCCAGGGGTTGACGGTGGTGCCGTACACCGGGTTGAAGCTCTGCCAGTCGGCGAGGTCGACCGGCACATTGGTCTTGCCGAACACGATCGCGCCTGCCTGCTGCAGCCGCTCGACCGCCACCGCATTTTCATTGGCGCGATGCGCGCTGCGTTCCATGCGGCCGAAGGTGGACGGCGTCCCGGTCCAGTCGAAACACTCCTTGATCGTCATGGGTACGCCGTGTAGCGGACCCAATGAGCCAGAGGCTTTCACGGCGCGGTCGGCCTCGTCCGCGCGCAGGCGTGCTTCGTCTGCGCGAAGCAGTACCACCGCGTTGAGCGCAGGGTTGAAGCGCGCGATGCGATCGAGATAATGTTCGAGCAGCGCGCGCGAGCTCAGTGTGCCCTGCGCGATGCGCCGGGCGAGTTCCGCCGCGCCGAGGTGGTGGAGTTCCACCGATCAGAGTTTCAGCAGGCGCTCGGCGTTGCCGTGCAGGATCTTTTCGCGATCCTCGTTGCCCAGCGGCACCGTCTTCATCCATTCCACACCGGGCGGGTTGTCGACGAAGGGGTAATCCACCGAGAACAGCACGCGGTCCGCGCCCATCTCCATCACGCTGCACAGCAGGGCGGAATTGGAGAAATTACCGCTGGTGGTGATGTGGAAGTGCTCGCAGAAGATGTCGCGAAACGGCACGCTCTTGTTGCCCGCGCGGGACAGCGCCTGGTTGATCCGCCAGAGCGAGAAGGGCAGCGACTCGCCAAGGTGGCCAACGATGATTTTCAGACGCGGGTAGGCGGTGAATACGCCCGAGAGCACGAGGCGTATCGCCTGTGTCGCGGTTTCCACGGTGAAGCCCCAGCCCGAGGAGAGCAGGTTGGGAAAGTCCGCGGCGTATTCCTTGTAATAGGCCTCGATTACCGCCGGGTGCGGCGTGGCCGGGTGCAGATAGACCGGCACGTCCAGCGCCTGCGCGCGCTCGAAGATCGGCCAGAAGCGCTTGTCGTCGATGTACACGCGCTGCCCGTCGATCAGGGTGAAGCCGTGCACCATCGCGCCCTTGAAACCGAGTTTGGTCACGGTGCGGTCGAATTCCTCGGCGGCGGCTTTCGGATCGGGCGCGGGCAGGGTGGCGAAGGCCGCAAAGCGCGAGGGATGCGCCTTCACCACAGCGGCGAGCTTGTCATTGGCGCTGCGAGCAAGCGGCACCGCGACATCCGGCGCGAGCCGGTGGGTGGCGGGCGCGCCCTGGGACAACACCTGGAAGTCGATGCCGGCTTCGTCCATTTCGCGGATGCGCAGTTCGCCGAGGTCGAACAGGCGCTCGCGCAGCTTGGGCGAACGCGCGTCTGCGGCATCGAAATGCACCGCCATGTCGCGGTCCCAGTAGTGTTCCTCGAGCGCGATGACGCGCGATTTTCCAAGGCTCATGCGTTTCTCCGGCGTGAAATTTGACTGTATGCGGGTGCGCGGCATTCTAGCGTGTACGCTATGCGCCGAGACTCCCTTGTCTTCACATCACATGCCCACCTCGTTGCGCCTTTCATCCCTGCGGCGAAAGCTGCTGTTCGCCGGATTGTCCGACCATCCCGGCCGCACCCTGCTGTCCATGGCGGCGATCGCGCTCGGGGTCGCGCTCGGACTTGCGGTGCAACTCATCAACCAGTCGGCGGTGGCGGAGTTCGGGCAGGCCTTGCTCACGTTCTCGGGCAACGCGGACCTGACGCTGCGCGGGCCGCGCGCGGGCTTTGACGAGACACTCTATCCGGTGGTCGCGCGGCTCCCCGAGGTCGCGGTGGCGAGTCCCGCGGTGGAACTCGAACTGCGCGTTGCCGGGCGTCCGCGCGAAGACCGCGAACTGCTTCGGGTGACCGGCCTGGATCTTTTTCGGGCGGCGCATATCCAGCCGGCGCTGGTGTTCTCTGAAGGCGCGCAGGCGCTGGACTTCCTGCGGCCGGACCGGATCTTTCTTTCGCTGTCGGCCGCTGCATGGCTCGGGGTGGAGAAGGGCGGGACGGTGCGCCTGGAGACCCTTACGGGCGAGGCGGCATTCGAAGTGGCGGGATTGCTTCGCGACGATGAACTGCGTCAGCGTATAGCGGTGATCGACATCGCCGCGGCGCAGGATCGGTTCGGGAGGGTCGGCCGACTCTCCCGGATTGATATTCGCCTTCGACCGGGCGCGGACGCAACGGCATTCACCGCAGCCGCATCGGGGTGGCTGCCCGCCGGGCTTGCGCTCGAGCGCCCGGCGGAGTCGTTCGAGCGCGCCGCCAATCTGTCGCGCGCCTACCGGGTGAACCTGAACGTGCTTGCGCTGGTGGCGCTTTTCACCGGCGGCCTGCTGGTGTTCACCACGCAGGCGCTGTCGGTGGTGCGGCGGCGCGCACAGTTCGCGCTGCTGCGGGTGCTCGGCATGACGCGGGGGCAGGTGCTGCGTCGGGTGCTGGTGGAGAGCGCGGTCATAGGGTTTGCGGGCGCGATCGCGGGCTTGCTGCTCGGTGTCGCCGGCGCGGCGTTCGTGCTGAAACGTGTCGGGGCGGATCTTGGCGCGGGGCAGTTCCGCGGACTGGAACCCGCTTTGCGTGTCGAAATCTGGGCGCTTTTGCTGTTCCTTGTGCTGGGCGTGATCACCGCAGTGGGAGGCAGTCTCGCCGCCGCGCGCGAGGCCGCGATGGCACCGCCATCCCGCGCGCTGCGGGCGGGCGACGAGGCGCGCGCCTTCGAGCGCCTGAGTGCGCGCTGGCCGGGTCTGTTGCTGATCGCGCTTGGCACGCTGCTCACCTTCGCACCGCCGGTGGCCGACCTGCCGCTTCCCGGTTACACCGCGATTGCGCTGATGCTGATGGGCACGATCCTGCTGATGCCCGCGATTGCCGCAGCGGTATTTCGCCGCCTGCCATCGCCGCGCGCTGCGCCCTTGCGCCTCGCGCTGGCCCAGCTTGCCGGATCGCCCGGGCAGGCGTCGGTGAGCCTCGCCGCGATTGTGGCGAGCGTGTCGCTGATGGTGTCGATGGCGGTGATGATCGGGTCCTTCCGCATCTCGCTCGACGAATGGCTGGACCGCGTGCTGCCGGCCGACCTGTACATGCGCACCGGTCCGGGCAATGACAGCGCAGTGATCGATCCTGCGATGCAGGCTCGACTTGCCCGCCTGCCCGGAGTGCGGACGGTGCAGTTCATGAAGGTGGAGCGCATCAGCCTCGCGCCGTCGCGTCCGCCGGTGGCATTGATCGCGCGCGACATCGATAGTGCGACGCCGGAGCGCGGCGTGCCTTTGATGGGCAATGCGCGTGCGCCGCTTGCAGGAGACGAGCCGCCTGCCTGGGTGAGCGAGGCGGTGTCCGACCTGTACGGTTATCGCGTTGGCGATACGGTGGAACTGCCGGTGGGCGAGCGCCGTGCGAGGTTCACCGTATCGGGCATCTGGCGCGACTACGCGCGCCAGCACGGGGCGATCGTGATCGAGCGCAGCGAGTACCTGAAGCTCACCGGCGACCGGACTGCGAACGAAGCGTCGATCTGGCTTGCGTCGGGGGTGGACGCGGCAGGTGTGCGCGAGACGATCGCCGCGCTTCCGATGGGCTCCAAGCTCGACATCGCCTCGCCGGGGGAGATCCGCGCCACGTCGCTGCGGATTTTCGATCGGACCTTCGCGGTGACCTACGGACTGGAGGCGGCGGCGGTGGCGCTAGGCCTGGTGGGCCTGTCGG
>CANIEV010000143.1 GCA_947466535.1 Betaproteobacteria bacterium | reverse complement strand
GTGGATGCGAACACCGCCTCCATCCCCTTGCTTGCGCGGGTGTCGGGCCTGAACGGCATTCTTGCCAAGAACATCGTGGATTTCCGCGACAAGAACGGCCCCTTCGCCAACCGCGGCGCGCTGCTGAAAGTGCCGCGGCTCGGCGACAAGACCTTCGAGCAGGCGGCGGGTTTTTTGCGTATCGCCGCCGACGGACCGGATGCGAATCCGCTCGATCGATCCTCGGTGCATCCCGAGGCCTACCCGGTGGTGGAGCGCATCCTCAAGAAGATCGGCCGCGGCATCACCGAGGTGATGGGCCAGTCCTCCGTGCTGAAGGGTCTCTCGGCGCAGGACTTCACCGACGAGAAATTCGGCGTGCCGACGGTGCGCGACATCCTCGCCGAACTGGAAAAGCCCGGCCGCGATCCGCGCCCCGAATTCAAGACCGCCACCTTCCAGGACGGCGTGGAGACGCTCGCCGATCTTCGACCCGACATGGTGCTCGAAGGCGTGGTGACCAACGTCGCCGCCTTCGGTGCCTTCGTCGATATCGGCGTGCACCAGGACGGCCTCGTGCACGTCTCGGCGCTCGCCAACCGTTTCGTGAAAGACCCGCACGAGGTGGTCAAGCCCGGCCAGATCGTAAAAGTGAAGGTTATGGAAGTCGACGTGAAGCGCCAGCGCATCGCGCTCACCATGCGGATGGATGACACCGCCGCCACCGCGAATCGCCCGGGAATCGGAGCGGGCGCCGGCCCGCGTCCGGCGGGGAACGACGGCGGCAATCGTGGCGGCGCACGCCCGAACCGCGATACCCGCAACACCACCCGCCCCGCGATGGAAGCCAAGGGCCCGAGCGCGATGGAAATCGCGTTTGCGAAGCTGAAGAAATAGAGATAATTCGCGCCAGTCATGCTAAATATTGGCTTATTCGTGCTAATATTTGGCAATGTCAATCGCCTCCACCCTCTTCTCCGACAGCCAGTCCCGCATCTATCGCTGGGTGTTCGGCCAGCCTGAGCGCGGCTTTCATCTGAGCGAATTGCGCCGGCTCACCGGGCTGGGAAGCGCCTCGCTGCAACGCGAGTTGAACCAACTGGCGGAGGCGGGGCTGGTGAGTTCCGAGCGCGTCGGCAACCTTCGCCGCTTCCAGGCCAATACGAAAAGTCCGGTGTTCACGGAACTTGTCGACCTCACGCGCAAGACACTGGGAATGGAACCGCTGATTCGCGAGGCACTGCAGCCGCTGGCGCCCGCGCTGCACGCCGCCTGGATCTACGGTTCGGTGGCGAAACAGTCCGACACCGCGCAAAGCGATATCGACGTGATGCTCGTCGGCGAAGGCCTGTTGCTCGGCAGAATTCTGGAATTGCTCGTGCCGCTGGAATCGCAGCTCGGGCGCAAGATCAACCCGACGCTCTACACGCCCGCTGAATTCGCAAACCGCCGGGCCGAGCCGGATTCGTTCGTGAACCGCGTACTCGCTCAACCCGTCATCCAACTGATCGGTGAACCCGGTGGGCCTGCCCGCGCTGGATAACCTGGTGCGCATTGGCCAGCTCAAGGCCGAGCCGCGCAACGAATCCGAGTCTCGGCGCATGCTCGCGATGGCGCGCACGCATCTTGCCGATGCACGAACTGCCGGCCCCTCCACGACGGGCCGTTTTCTAAGCGCCTACAGCGCAGGACATGCGGCCGCACTCTCCGCGCTTCGCTGGCATGGCTACCGCAGCGAAAACCGCTACACCGTGTTCCAGTGCCTTGCGCACACCGTGAACTGGCCAGCACCACGCTGGCGCGTTCTTGATCTCGCGCACCAGAAGCGCAACCGCGCGGAATACGAGGGCTTTCTGGAAGCGGAAGAGTCGGCGATCACCGAGTTATGCGCGCTGGTGGAAGAACTGATCGCCGATTCGACCAAGCTGATCGGAAGGTAATCGATCAATCATACCCACGATAAATGTTGAACATTTATCGTAAAAGTCCCCGGCCAGCGCGTTAAAGCGGGCGATTGACGTTCATTTCTGGTTCGATTCTGACCGGGAATCGCCTCAGTCGAGGCTGACGTTGAGCGATTTCACCAGTGGCGCCCAGGTTGCACGCTCGCGGCGGTTCATCTCCTCGATCTCGCGAGGGTCGACTGCCGGCGCGACTACGTAGCCGAGTTCCTGAATGCGCGTGATCACCTTCGGTTCGGTGAGCGCGCGACGCACTTCCTGGTTCAGGCGGGCAAGGATGTCGCGCGGCACCGCGCCGGGTGCGGCGACGCCGCCGTACCAGCGCGGCACCTCGAAACCGGGCAGGCCGGCTTCGCTCACCGTCGGTACCTCGGGCAGCATCGGCGAACGCGCGCCGTCGGTGGTGGCGAGGATGCGCAGCTTGCCGGTGGCCACATGCGGCGCGGCGGTGCTGCGCACCAGAATCATCATGCCGATGCGCCCGGCGGCGAGATCGAGCACCCCGAGGGCTGCGCCCTTGTAGGGGATGTGCACGATGTCGAGATTGCCCGCCTTCTTGAGCAGTTCCACCGACATGTGCTGGATGCTGCCGGTGCCCGAGGAGCCGTAGCTCACCTTGCCCGGGTTCGCCTTCACCAGTTCGATGAATTCTTTCATCGTCTTCACCCCGAGGCCTTCGCTCACCGTGAGGAACAGGGGCGCGCCGCCGAGCAGGCCGACCGGCACGAGATCCTTCTCCACGTCGAAGGGCATCTTCTTGTAGAGCAGCGGGTTGTATACCCAGGTGCCGTTGTCGGCGGCGACCAGGCTGTAGCCGTCGGGCGCGGAGCGCACCACGAGCTCGGTGCCGACGATGCCCGAGGCGCCGGAGCGGTTCTCCACCACGATCGGCTGGCCGAGCGAGGCGGACATCTGCGCCGCCACCGCGCGCGTCAGCAGGTCGAAGCCGCCGCCCGCGACAAACGGCGCCACCCAGCGGATCGGCCGCGAGGGCCAGGCCTGTGCGTTGGCGGTAAAGGGCGCGGCCGCGAGCATCGCCGCCGCAACGAGACACGCACCAAACCGCAATGCGCAACGCAGGGTGTTGTTATGCATATGTCCTCCTCCTGAAGGAGCCGCTCTATCCTGCAGCGGCTTTTTGCCGGATCGCCTCCAGCTGGTCCGAATGGCGCGACTGCGGCGGCACGAGCTCCTGCAACCGAGGCAACACCTCTTTTGCGAACAGCCGGATGTTGTCCTGCGTCTCCTCGTGCGCAAGATACCCGCCCTGCATCATCGCCAGCAGGTTGCCGAAGCCGCCGAGATAGTTATACAGGTCGCGGATCTGTTCGAACACCTGGTCGGGGTTGCCCGCGATGCCCGCGCCCGCGTCGATCAGTTCGGGAATGGAGGCGGTGACGAAATTCACCTGCTTGCCATCACGGCTGGTCTTGAACAGCGAGCGCTTGAGGCCGCGGCGCTTCATCTGCACGTTCAGTTCCACCGGCGCGTAGCCCGGCGGGTTCTGGAACTGCGCCGGCACGTTCTCGTTGTTCTCGAAGTGGCCCTTGATCTTCTTCAGCCGTGCATGGCCCTCGGCCTCGGTGTGCCCGACGCCAAGCAGGACGAGGTAACCGAAGTTGTCCACCGGCGGCGCGGGGCGGCCGGTCTCGGCGTAGCGGGCGCGGTAGGAATCGAAGATCTTTTTCGTGCCGAGCGCGATCAGCCCGGCGCAGAGCTTGTAGTCGTGGTCGGCAATCGCAATCGTGCTCTGCGGGCCGAAGCTGGTCATCCACACCGCGGGATGCGGCTGCTGGTAGGGGCGCGGCCAGATGTTCACGTTGCGGTACTGGAAATAGTCGCCCTCGAAATTGAACGGTCCGTCATGTGAGGTCATCGCCTTGAGCACCAGGTCGTGCGCCTCCCAGAAGCGCTCGGTGAGCGTGGCAGGATTGACGCTCGCGGGCGTGAGCTCGAGCGCCACGCCCTTGACCAGGCCCATCTCCAGCCGGCCGTGGGAGATGACATCGATGTATGAAAGTTCTTCTGCGACCAGCAGCGGGTCGGAGCGCACGCCGATCGCCGCGCCAAGCGCGAGCAAGCGCGCCTTCTTCGTCTCGCGCGCGAGGATCGCCAGCGGCAGCATCACCGAGGCGGTGAGGCAGGTGGAGGTGCTGTGGTGCTCGTTCACCATGATGTTGAGCCCGACCTCGTCGCAGAGCGCCCACTGGTCGAGGTACTCATTGATCATGCGCGCGCCCACCTTCGGATCGAAATGCCGGTTGGGCAGCGTCACGCGGACCGTGTCGGGGTCCGCGGTCCATGCGGGCGGGTACGGGTTCTCGGACGAGTGCCAGACTTTCATTGCGGTCCTCCGTCGTGTCCGGGCTGCGCGAAGCGCACGACTTCGCGCACGAACGCCTCGGGCTGTTCGATATGCGGGTAGTGGCCGGCGCGGTCGATCGTCACCCGCGTCGCATTCGGCACGGTCTCCGCGTAAAGCCTGAAACAGGTCTCGGCCACCACGCGGTCCTCGCTGCCGTTCATCACAAGCGTCGGAATGCGGATGCGATGCAACCATCGCTTCAACTGCGGGTTGTGCATGAAAGGCTTCCAGCCGTAGAAGCTGAGCGACTCCTTGCTGCGCACCAGGCGCCCGAGTTCCTCATCGGACATTTTCGTGAAGTCGCGCTTGGCGATCGACGGATCGTGGAACGCCACCTTGTGCCAGGTCTCTTCGTCGATCGCGAAAAAATCCACGATGTCGCGCGCATCGCGCCCGCCCGCCTTCACGCCGAAGGGATCGGCGAGCACGAGGTGCGAGAAATGCGCGGTGGAACGGATCGCCATTTCCGCCGCGATCCAGCCGCCGAACGAGGCGCCTGCGAGCACCGCGTCCTTCAGGCCGAAATGATCCGCGAGGTCGAGATAGAAATACGCGAGGTCGCCGATATCGCGAAAGCCCGGCGGCCGGGTGGAGTCGCCAAATCCCGGGTGCCAGGGACAGATGACGCGGTAGTGCTCCGCGAGCAACTGCATGTACCGGTCGGCGAGCGTGTCCGGACCCTCTCCCGAATGCAGGAAGAGCAGCGGCCTGCCCTCCCCCGCTTCGATGATCTGGGTGCTGACTGCGCCGATCCGGACCGGCCGTGCCTCGAATTTCATCGACGTGATCCGCTTCGGTGCCGTGGAGAAGTGGCGAGTCTAGGGGCAGCGCACGTCACGCCGCAACGGAAAATCCGGATCGGTGCGCGTGGTGCACGCGCTTCTCATCCAGCGGATCTCATCCGGCGTTTATCGCCATCGTTCCCCAGTTCGCCACGAACGATTCCGAGCGCGCGAGGAAGCTCTCCGTCACGCCGAGCACGCGCTCGGGCTGGTCCACTTCGAGCGAATGCGCCGCGTCCCAGACGTAGATCAGGAACGAGTTCGGTATCTTCGTCTTGAGCAGCTGTGCGCTTTCCTTCGGGATCACGCGGTCTTCCGTCCCCTGAAGGATGAGGGTGCTGCTGGTGATCGCCGGCAGCAGCGCGAGAAGTTCATCATCCGTCTCGCGCGCCGCGTTGTAGTGCGCGCGCATTTTCGAATTCGCCGCCTCGACTTCCATCGTCTTGCCGCCGGGCGGAATCTTCTCCGGGTGCGCGAACAGCGCCTTCTTCAGCGCCTCCGGCGTGGAGGGTGCGCCACCCACGCCCTTGGGGCGGAAGCCGGCCGAGGCTTCGAGCACGAGGTGATCCACGAGCTCCGGGCGTTGGGCTGTCAGCCAGAGCGAGACCCAGCCGCCGAAGGAGTGGCCGATCACATCACACTTGGATTTGATCACCGCATCGACAAATTCGCCGGCGAGTTTGCCCAGACCCTTCATCGAATCGAGGCCCGCATGCACCGGGTTGCCATCGAAGCCGGGCATCACCGGCACATATACCTTGTAGGTTTTCGCGAGCGTCGCAAGCACCACCGACCAGCGCACGCCGCCCGCCGGATGCAGGTAGAGCAATGGCCGGCCTTCGCCGACGACGAAATAGCCGATCTCGCCCGAGGAGAGTTTCACTTTCTGTTCTGTTGCGTTCATCCCGTCGTTCCTCACAGGTCGCGCACGTGCGGCAGCACGCGGTCGCGAAAGAGTTCCATGCCACGCTTCACCACCGAATCCGGCAGCGTTCCGACCTTGACGGTGAAATTGAACACGCCATTGCCGAGTTCGCCCGCGATTCGCTTGATCTGCTTGACCACCGTCTCGGGGCTGCCGCAGAGGACGGTGCCACGATCGATCGCATCTTCCAGCGTGAGGTTGCGGCGCGCGTCGGTGCGCTTTTTCCATTTCTCGCGGCTGCCCTCGTCCTCGTAGTAGCGCGTCTCCTGCAGCACGATGCGCTGCGCGTTGCGCGGGCCGTCCATCAGCACCGTGTCGAAGTAGTCGCGCCCCTCGCGCATGTAGTGCAGCGCCTCCTCGTCGGTCTCGGCGATGCAGGTGTGAAAGCCGTTGAGGATGTTGTCCTTGGTCGGCTCCCAGCCCGCCGAGCGTGCGGCTTCCTTGTAGATGCGGATCTGTTCTTTCGCGCCTTCGAGGTCGGACAGCAGCACCATGCCCATGGTGGCGCCGATCTGCCCTGCGAACTCCGCCGACTGGGTGGTGCTTGCCGAGATCAGGATCGGCGGGTGCGGTTTCTGGAACGGCTTGGGCCAGATCGAGATCTGCTTGTACTGGAAGTGCTTGCCTTCCCAGCCGAAGGGCTCGGGCTCGGTCCAGCATTTCTTGATGAGTTGTATCGCTTCCTTCTGCCGCTCCCAGGATTCGCCCGGGGGGATGTTGTAGGCGATGTATTCGTGCGGGATGCCACGCATCAGGCCGGCGATCAGCCGCCCGCCGCTCATGCAGTCGAGCATCGCGTATTCCTCGGCGACGCGCACCGGGTTGTTGAGCGGCACGAGGTTGCCGATCATCGCGATCTTGATCTTCTCGGTCGGGTACACAAGCGCGCCGCCGATGATGTTCGGATTCGCCATCAGCCCGTAGGGGCTGAAGTGATGCTCGTTGCAACCCACCCAGTCGAAGCCGCATTTCTCGGCGTAGATCATGTGATCGACGTAGGTTTTGAAATGCTCCTGCGCCTTCACCGGATCGAAGTCGCGGCTCGAGGTCGGCCAGCTGGTGGTGGTCTTCTCGAGGTGGGTGTAGGGCATCAGGTGGAAAAACGAGAACTTCAATTCAATCTCCTGGAAAGACGATTGTGACTACGGGATTGCTTCGCTGTGCTTAAACCGCGAGATTGCTTCGCTGCGCTCGCAATGACGCCGTGGCGCGACCGCGCGTGCCCAGTCGGCGCTCGCAATGACAGTGACGGGCGCCGGAGCGAAATCAATTACGCGACTCTAGTCGGCACTCGCGCCCGACTCCTTGACGACCTTGCCCCACTTGGCGATCTCGGCGCGCACGAACACACCAAACTCCTCGGGTGTGCTCCACCAGGGCTCGTTGCCGGTGGCGAGGATGCGCTCGCGCACATCCGGCATCGCAAGCACCGTGCGCACTTCCGCGTTCATGCGGGCAATCACCTCCGCAGGCGTGCCGGCGGGCGCGAAAAAGCCGAACCAGCCGAGCGCATCGAAGCCGGGAAAACCCGATTCCGACATCGTGGGAACATCGGGCAGCACAGGCGAGCGCTCCCGGCTTGTCACCGCGATCGCGCGCGTGCGTCCGCCCCTGATGCCGGTGAGCGCAAAGTTGGTGTCCACCCAGCCGGCGTCGAGCTGACCGCCCGCGATGGTGGTGATCACCGCGCCGCTGGTCTTGAACGGCACCGGCGTGAGCGTCGCGCCGGTGACCATCTTGAACATCTCGCCGGTGAGGTGCATCCCGGTGCCGTTGCCGCCGTGGCCGTAGTTGAGCTGACCGGCCTTCGCTTTCGACTGTTCGATCAGGTCACGCACGCCGCCTTGCCAGCTCGTCGGCACCACCAGCACCATCGGTGACATGGCAAGCGGCACGATCGGCATCAGGTCGCGCAGCGGGTCGTAGGCAAGCTTCTTGTAAAGGCTTGGATTGACGGCGATGGCGCCGCTCGGGCCGACCAGCAGGGTGTACCCGTCAGCGGGAGATTTCAGCACCGCGTCCACCGCGATCTGCCCGCCCGCGCCCGGCTTGTTGTCGAACACCCAGGGCTGGCCCCAGCGTTCGATCAGCTTCTGCGCCACGATGCGCGGCACCACGTCCACGCTGCCGCCGGGCGGAAAGGTGATGACCACGCGCACCGGTTTGTTCGGGTACGGCGCCGGTTGTGCGAGTGCCATGCCGCTTGAAGCCGCGAGCAGCAGGCCCGCGGCGATGACGATGCGTTTGAATTTCATCGGACGTCCCCTCCAGTATCCCGAGCGCATTTTGCCAAATCCGGCGACGGCCCACCCCTGAAACGACAACGGCAGGCGCGAAGCCTGCCGTTGCATGTCACACCGCTAGAACAGGAGCTTACGCGGCCTTCTTTTTCTGCGCCTGCTTCTGCTTGGCTTCCGTCGAATGCATCGAGGCATAGGCCTGATGCGCCGCTGCTTCCGCGTCACCGACGTGGACCTTGTGGCCCATGTCCGACATCACCGAGCCGAGCGCCGAGAGGCAGAGCATCACGTTCTCGGGACGGGCCGAGTAGCCCATCAAGCCGAAGCGCCAGATCTTGCCCGCCAGGGGCCCAAGTCCGGCACCGATCTCGAGGTTGAACTCGTTTAGCAGGGTCTTTCGGACCTGCGCCTCGTCGATGCCTTCGGGCGTGCGCACTGCGTTCATCTGCGGCAACTGGTATTTCTCTTCCACCAGGAACGTGAGGCCCATCGACTCGAGGCCGGCCTTCAGCGCGACGTGGTGACGATGTGCTCGCGCCCAGGAATTCTCAAGGCCTTCCTCGCGGATCAGAAGCAGCGCCTCGTGCAGCGCGAACAGCGAGTTCGTCGGCGCGGTGTGGTGGTAGGTGCGGGTGCTGGCACCCCAGTAGCCGAGCAGCAGGTTCATGTCCATGAACCAGCTGTGGATCTTGTCCTTGCGCGCCTTGACATGCTCGACCACGCGCTCGGAGAAGGACACCGGCGACAGGCCGGGGGTGCAGGAGAGGCATTTCTGGCTGGCGGAATACACCGCATCCACGCCCCATTCGTCCAACAGCACCGGCGTGCCGCCGAGCGAGGTGACCGCATCCATGATGACGAGCGTGTCGTGTTTGTGCGCGACCTCGATCAGCGTCTTCGCGTCGGACTGCGCGCCGGTGGAGGTCTCGGCGTGCACGAAGGCGACGATGCGCGCATCGGGATTCTTCTTCAGCGCGTCCTCGAGTTTCTGCGGATCAACCGGCTTGCCCCATTCGTCCTCGACCACTACCGGGATGCCGCCCGCACGCTCGACGTTCTCGATCATGCGGCCACCGAACACGCCGTTGCGGCAGACGATCACCTTGGTGCCCGGGGCGACCATGTTGACGAAGCAGTACTCCATGCCGACGGAGCCTGGGCCGGACACAGGGAAGGTGAGCGGGTTCTTGGTCTGGTAGGCATAGCGCAGCAGCGATTTCAGCTCTTCCATCATCTCGACAAACACCGGGTCGAGGTAGCCGATCGCCGGCTGACTCATGGTGGTGAGCACGCGCGGGTGGATTTCCGTCGGACCGGGACCCATCAAAGTGCGCTGCGGCGGATGAAAGGATTGGATGCGCTTCGCGGGGGCAAACGGGTTCATTTTTTCACTCCCTGTAGGAATAAACGTCTCGCCATCGGGGCGCGACTTGAGTCGCACCGGCTTCTTGGCGTTTGCTTCGTTGAGGACTTCGTTGGCGAGAATGCGGCCGTCGGTCGCATGCTCGATTTCCATCGCCCAGCGCGCGGGCACATAGCCCGACTTGACCCAGTGGCTGACGAGTGCCCGGTCGAGTCGCAAAGTACGCGCGACTTCGGCCTGGCTGCCAAAAATCGATACGAGTCGTTCAGCGCAATTCATGGGGGACCGAAGGTAGCATGTCAAACCGAATTTGACAAACTGGAACTGCTGCAATGCAGCATCCGAAGAGGGCACTTCTCCGAGGCACTTCGGAAATTGTCCGGATTTCTATTTCTAATCAGAAGCTTGTTTCAAACATCCCCTGACCCGCCCGCACCGTACAAGTGCAGCATTTTGTGGGGACGATTCTCAACTGGCGAAGGCTTCGGTCTTGTCTCCCGGCTGACGCGGCAGTTCGACCGTCTCCGCGCGCTTGCGCCAGATCTTGGTCGAACGACCCTCGCGCTGCGCATCCAGTTCGCGCCAGAACAGCCGCCGCAGGAACACGATGCCCCTATCCGACTTGCCGAGGAACTCGTTCTGCCGGTCGGCGACCGGGCCCTGGCCGCGAATCGCGATGTAGTCCTGCGCCGCGGTCAGGCCGACGAACGAATCCGCCTCCTCCGGCCAGTCCTCGCCGCGGAACAGCGCATCGCGATGCGCGGCGGGATCGTATATCGCGTATTTCGCCATGTACTCGTCGAAACGCCGCTTCGCCGCATCGTCCGCCGGCGGGATGCCGTACAGAATGAAGCGCATCGACGAACGGTCGTCCATCGGCACCACCCAGACGCCGACATCGATCCACGGATCGCCTTCGGCAAGGCCGGGCACGAGGATGTGATTGTTGTTCGGG